>JAIPCJ010000133.1 GCA_021738245.1 Methylotenera sp.
GGCTTCCACAGGCGGCATCGGCGGCGCCCCCGCTGCGGTAGCGGCGGCGTCCTCGGTGCCGGCTGACTTCGACAGCGCCGGCTTCGAGAAGATTGCCAAGCAGGTGTTCATCCGCCTGCAAGCGGCCAACGATGCCGGCGACCAGGCCGACCTGCGCCGCTTCACCACGCCGCAGATGTACGCCAGCATCCAGCAGGAGCTGCTGGAGCGCGGCAGCCAGACGCAGCGCACCGAGGTGCTGCAGCTGAACGCGCAGGTCGTGGATGTCGCCACCGAGCATGGGGAACAGATCGTGTCGGTGCGCTTCTGGGGCCTGATCCGCGAGCAGAGCGACCAGGCGGCCGCCGACTTCGACGAGATCTGGCACCTGACGCAGTCGGGCGAAGGCTGGCTGATCGCCGGCATCCAGGCCACGGCATGACCTCCGTCACCGCGGGTTCGACCTGAGCCCGTGCCACATCAAAATGGGCGCTTCAAGCGCCCATTTGCCTTTTCATCATGCGTCCATTCCGTCTCTCGCTTGCCGCATGCACGGCCGCACTGCTCGCAGCCTGTGCCTCGGCCCCGACTTCGGCGCCCACCGCCGTCGTCGCCCCCAACGCCAACCTGGTGGTCCAGAACATCCCGCCGGTGCCGCAGAGCCTGGCCGATGCCATCGGTCGCTACAACGACTTCCGCGGGCACACCTTCGCCGACTGGCACCCGACGCAGCGCGAGATGCTGGTCAGCCACCGCAAGGCGGGCGCCAACACGGCCCAGATCTTCCGCGTGACCTCGCACCTGGCCGAGGGCGAACAGCTGACCGACGGCGCCGACCCGGTGACCCGCGCGACCTACGAGCCGCGCACCGGCCAGTACATCGTGTTCGAACGCGCCACCGGCGGCAACGAGGTGGGCCAGCTCTACCGGTTGGCGCTCAACGAGCCGGGCGCCCAGCCGGTGCTGCTCAGCAACCCCGATGAGCGCAATGCGATCAACAGCTGGCTGCGCAAGAGCGGTCAATTGATCTACTCCTCGGTGCCCATCGACCGCACCGCCCAGGGCGGGACGCGCAGCAAGATCATGACTACGCTGTGGCTGATGGACCCGCTGCAGCCAGCGGCACGGCGCAAGCTGGCCGAGCTGGAAGGCGGCGGCTGGGCGGCCGGCCGCGCTTCTCCTGACGAGAAGACCGTGGCGCTCACCCGCTACCTGTCTGCCAATGAATCCCAGATCTGGACCCTGGATGTCGCCAGCGGATCGGTGCGCCAGGTGGCACCCGCTGTCGGCAGCCAGGAGGCCAAGGCGACCTATTCGCCGGCCGGCTGGTCGCCGGACGGCCGTTCGATGTGGATCGCGAGCGACCGCGCCGGCGAATTCCGCGAGCTGATGAAGCTGGAGCTGGCCAGCGGCCGTATCGACCGCGTCAGCGCACACATCCCGTGGGACGTCAGCGGCGTGACCTTCACGGAGGACGGCCGCAAGCTTGCGGCTCAGTTCAACATTGACGGCCGGGACGAACTCCGCTTCTTCGACGCCAGCACCGCGCAGGAGCTGCCCGCCCCGGCCAAGCTGCCCAGCGGCAATGTGGGCGCGGCGTCCTACCATCATGGTCGGGGTGACCTGGCCTTCTCGGTCAGCAATGCCCAAGGGCCGAGCCAGATCTACTCGCTCGGCAGTGACGGGCAGGTCCAGCAATGGACTCGCGCCGCGGCGGCCCCCGGCATGGACACCTCCGGCTTCAGCGAACAGCAGATCATCCGCTGGCAAAGCTTCGACGGCCTGAGCATCTCGGGCCTGATGACCCGCCCGCCGAAGAAGTTCACCGGCAAGCGCCCGGTGCTGATCAGCATCCATGGCGGCCCCGAGTCGCAGGCGACGGTCGGCTTCCTCGGCCGCAGCGCCTACTTCGTGCAGGAACTTGGCATGGCGCTGATCCAGCCCAATGTGCGCGGCTCCAGCGGTTACGGCAAGAGCTTCCTGGCGATGGACAACGGCTTCAAGCGGGAGGACTCGGTCAAGGACATCGGCGCCCTGCTGGACTGGATCGCCACCCAGCCTGACCTGGATGCCTCACGCGTGCTGGTGACTGGCGGCAGCTACGGCGGCTACATGACGCTGGCCGTGTCGACAAACTACGCGGACCGCATCGCCGCCTCCATCGACGTGGTGGGCATCTCGCACTTCGTGACCTTCCTGAACAACACCGAGAGCTACCGTCGCGACCTGCGCCGGGTGGAGTACGGCGACGAGCGCGACCCGGCAATGAAGGCCTTCCTCGACAAGATCTCGCCGCTGACCAACGCAGCCCGGATCAAGAAGCCGCTGTTCGTCATCCAGGGCAAGAACGACCCGCGCGTGCCCTACACCGAGGCGGAGCAGATCGTGGCGACCGTGCGCCAGGGCGGCACGCCCGTGTGGTACCTGCGTGCCGAGAACGAGGGCCATGGTTTCCAGAAGAAGGACAACCAGGACTACCAGTTCTACGCCACCGTGCTGTTCATGCAGCAGACGGTATTGAAGTAGCCCGCCCATAGCCCGGCGGCGCAGGCCAGGTGCCCGGCAGCGGGGCCTGGCCTTTTTGCTGCGCGGCCCAGAGCCGGGCCGTGATCCAGCCGCCGTGGCCCACCGCCAGCGCGCATGGCGGCTGCCAGGCACGAGCCCGCGCCATCAGATCGGCCAGGGTCTCGCCCCCGTCGAAGTCAAAGCCGGTGAAGTCATGCATCCAGCGGTCGAACTCGTCGCGCGTGATGGCTGACCACGCTTGCCCGTCCCAGGCGCCGAAATCCATTTCGACCAGCGCGGGGTCGACACACCAGTCGAAGCCCCAGCGACGCAGCCAGCGGCCCACGTCGGCGGCCCGCCTCAGCGGCGACGTCACGACCCTGCGCGGCAAACCCTGGCGTCGTGCGTGAGCCCGTATCCGGTGAGCGAGACGCTTGGCCTTGCGGTGGTCGACGGGCAGGTCGGTGCGACCGCCGATGCAGCGGCCCCGGGCCCCGATCGGTGCGGGGTGCCGCCAGATGGTCCACGCCGGCATCAGACCGACGCCGCGAAGGCCAGCAGCACGGCGATCTCCGCCAACTGCTCCGTCGCCCCCAGGCCGTCACCGGTGTAGCCGCCGAGCCGCCGGCGCAGCCATTGCCGCATGACAAACGCCACCGCCATCGCGGCGACGGCAGCCAGCACGAGCCGCGGCCACCAGAGGCCCAGCGCCCAGAGGCCCAGCGCCAGCAAGGCACACCAGCCCAACCCGATCCACAGGTTGCGTGCCGGCACCGCCAGCGCAAGCGGCTTGGCCTTGGCGTGATCAGCGTCCCCCCCGTAGGGCAGGCTCACCATGACGCCCACGGCCGCCGCTCGCGCAAAGGCGTGGCTCACCAGCAGCGCCGCCACCGCGCCCTGCAGCGGCCTCGTCGCCAGTGCCGCCACCAGCGCAGCGCGCAGCATCAGCGACAGCACCAGCGCCAGCGCGCCATAACTGCCGATGCGCGAGTCCTTCATGATGGCCAGGGCCTTGTCGCGCGACACCACACCGCCGAGCGCATCGAAGGTGTCCGCGAGGCCATCTTCATGGAAGCCGCCGGTCAGGGCGACCGTGGCGATGAGCGCCAGCAGGGCCGCCACCCAGGCGGGCCAGACCTGCAACGCCGCCACCAGCACAGCCGCGCCAAAGCCACCGACCACCAGGCCCACCAGCGGGAAGTGGCGCACGCAATCGTTGAGCCAGGCCGGGTCGAACCGGCTCAGCCGCACCGGCAGCCGGGTCAGGAACTGCAGGGCAACCAGGAACAGGCGCATGCCGTCAGGCCCGATTGCTGACGCCGGCGCTCTCGAAGCTGGCCATGTCGGCCAGCACGGCACATGCGGCGGGCAACAGCGGCCAGGCCAGAGCCGCCCCACTGCCCTCGCCCAGGCGCAGGTCCAGGTCGAGCAAAGCGCGCACGCCCAGATGGCGCAGCCAAAGCGCATGCGGCCCTTCAGCCGACTGATGCGCAAACACGCAGGCAGCCAGCACGCCCGGACGCAAAGCCTCGGCCACGGCCACCGCGGCGGTCGTGATGAAGCCGTCAACCAGCACGACGCGGCGCGTGGCTGCGGCGGCGATCACGCTGCCCGCCATGGTCAGGATCTCGAACCCACCCAGAGCCGCTGCGACGTCCAGCGGTGACTGCGCCCCGGCATTGGCCGCCAGGGCCAGGCCCAGCACGTCGCGCTTGCGTTGCAGGCCGGCATCGTCCACGCCCGTGCCGCGGCCGACGCAATCCGCCAGCGGCAGCCCGGTAAGTCGCTGCATCAGCAGGCTGGCCGACGAGGTGTTGCCGATGCCCATCTCGCCCAACAACAGCGCGTTGCCGGGCAGGCGCTCCACCAGCGCCATGCCGTTGCGCAGCGCCTGCTCGGCCTGGGCCAGGGTCATGGCCGGGCCGGCGCTGGCGTCGGCGGTACCGGGCGCGATGCGCAGGTCCACGGCGCCGGGTGCAAGCGGCGCATCGACGCCGCAGTCGGCAATCGTCAGGGCGAGGCCGTGCTGTCGCGCCAGCACGGACACGGCCGCGCCCCCAGCCAGCATGTTGACCACCATCTGCGGCGTGACCTCGCGCGGAAAGGCCGACACACCGCGACGCGACAGGCCGTGATCGGCAGCGAAGACCACCAGCTGGGGTGACTCCAGGGAGGGGCGCTCACGGCCCTGGATCAGCGCGAGCTGCAGGGCCAGGGCTTCGAGACGACCGAGGGCGCCGAGCGGCTTGGTCTTGTGGTCCAGGGCATGCTGCACCTGCGCCGCCAGCTCAGGCGCCGCCAGGGCTGGCAAGTCAGGAATATTCATGGGAGCGGAGTCGGCCACTCAGCCGACGAGATTGGCGAGAGTCAGCAACGCCAGCAGCAGCATCCAGAGCACGACCGAGCGCCACACCAGGCCCACGACACTTTGCAGATGACCCAGTTGCGGCAAGGCCCCGGCCGTGGAGCCGGCCGCACCGGTGGCCCCCGGCTCGGAACCGGCGTCGAAGGTCTTGCTGCGGTCCGGCGTGATGCCGGGCGCTGCGGCGCCGCCGAGCTGAAGCCCGACCGCACCCGCAGCGGAGGCGAGGATGATGCCCTCGTTGGCATGCAGCCAGAGCGAGGCATCCCGGCGCCAGCCATTCACCGCCTCCTCGAAATTGCCCACGATGGCAAAGCCGGTCGCCGTCAGCCGCGCAGGCAGGTGGTCGATCCAACTGAAGGCCTGGCGCGACAGTGCGAGCAGCCGCTCGTTGGTCGGCGCATCCAGCGTGCGGCTCTTGAAGGCCCAGTAGCGCCCCGCGAACTCGGCCATGCGGTAGACCACTGCCCCGGCCGGCCCCAGGCCGACGGTGGAGCAGACGATGAACCAGAAGAACACACCGAACACATGCCGATGCGCCGCCAGCAGCGAATGCTCGATGACATGGCGGATCAATTCGGTGCGCGGCAGCTCGCTGGCATCCAGATGGCGCCATTCGGCCAACAACTGGCGCGCTGTGGCGTCGTCGCCCCGCTCCAGCGCATCGCGGATGTCGGTGAAGTAGTGGCTGAACTGCCGGAAGCCCAGCGTCAGGTAGAGCACCAGCACGTCCAGGCCAAGTGCCAGCAGCAAACTGAAGTGACGCAGCGCCAGGTAGATGAGCGCAATCACCAGACCTGGCACCAGCACCGTGATGCACCAGACGATGGCCGCATGGTGCTCATCACCCGCATCGAAGTTGCGCCCTGTCCAGCGCACCCACGCGATGACGGACTGGTGCACCCGATTGCCATGTCTCAAAGGCTTGAGTTGCTCGCACAACAGGGCCAACAGCACCGCAAAGAAATTCATGGGCCGGGATGATAGTGGCGCCTCAGGCGCCGCTGAGCAGTCGGTAGAGGTTGCGCAACATGGCAGCGGTTGCACCCCAGATGAAGTATTCGCGCTCCGGGCCTTGCCACGGCATGGACAGGAAGCGCCGCTCGGCACCCGCGAACTCGACGCGGTGATGGCGGTGGTGGGCCGGGTTCATCAGAAAGGCCAGCGGCACCTCGAAGGCTTCGGCCACTTCAGCGGGGTCCGGTGCCAGGGTGAAGCCCGGCTCCACCAGCCCCACCACGGGGGTCACCTGGAAGGCCGTGACCGTGGTGTACACCGGCAACCGTCCAAGGACCTCGACATAGCGCCGTGGCAGCCCGACCTCTTCCTCGGTCTCGCGCAGGGCGGTGGCCACGGGGCCGTCGTCCTCTGACTCCACGCGCCCGCCGGGGAAGCTGATCTGCCCGGCGTGGTCGCGCAGATGATCGGTTCGGCGGGTGAGCAGCAGGTGCAGCCCGGCATCTCGCTGCACGAGGGGCACGAGCACCGCAGCGCCGGCGGGCGCGCGATCGGCAAAGCGACCACCGTCACCGGCAAACTCAGGCGTCCAGCCGGCCGCCTGGACCAGGCGGCCGCGGATGGCCGCAGGCGTCAGTGCAGACGCTGGCACAGGCGGGAGGTGGGTGTCGATGCTCGTGACCGGCACGAGCTGGGGTTGGGTGATGACGGGGCGGCTCATGCAGCAGCAAAACAAAAGCCGCCGAGAGCGTAGCTCTGGGCGGCTTGAGTGGCAGGCGCCGGCTGATTAAGCCAGCTTTTCCTTGATGCGGGCCGACTTGCCCGAACGCTCGCGGAGGTAGTACAGCTTGGCGCGGCGGACGTCACCACGGCGCTTCACTTCGATCGAGGCGATCAGGGGGCTGTACAGCTGGAACGTACGCTCCACGCCTTCGCCGCTGGAGATCTTGCGGACGATGAAGCTGCTGTTCAGGCCGCGGTTGCGCTTGGCAATCACGACGCCTTCGTAGGCCTGCACGCGCTTGCGGGTGCCTTCAACGACGTTGACGCTGACGATCACGGTGTCGCCAGGGGCGAAGGCCGGGATGGTCTTGTTCAGACGAGCAATTTCTTCTTGCTCAAGGGTTTGGATCAGGTCCATCTGTACTCCTAAGGATCTTGGCGGACCGCTATTTATCGGTTGGGTTTGCAGCCGGGTCGCTTCTTAAGCACCTGGTCCACTCGACCCGCCAGAGGATCGGACAGCCCGCAAGTATAGCCCGCAATTACGGGTATTGCCTAGACCGCGCCAGGAACGCCTCGTCCGCCTTGCTCAGCCGGCCCGCCGCACGCGCAGCCTCGATGAGATCCGGGCGACGCGCCGCGGTGATGGCCAGCGACTGCTCGCGCCGCCAGCGGCGAATGTCGGCGTGGTGCCCCGACAGCAGCACCGGCGGCACCGCACGGCCGTCCGGCAAGACCTCGGGCCGGCTGTAGTGCGGGCAGTCGAGCAGGCCATCCGAGAAACTGTCCTGCTGGTGCGATTGGGCATCGCCCAGCACGCCATCTTGAAGTCGAGCCACCGCGTCGAGCAGCGCCAGCGCGGGCAGTTCGCCGCCCGACAGCACGAAGTCGCCCAGACTCAGTTCCCGTGTCACGTACCGGTCCAGCACGCGCTGGTCGATGCCTTCGTAGCGCCCACACAGCAGCACGGCACCCGGCCCTGCGGCCAACTCGGCGACGCAGGCCTGATCGATGCGCGCGCCAGTCGGCGTGAAGTGAATGACCGCGGGCAGTTCACCGCGGTCGGCGCGCACGGCGGCCAATGCGCGCTCCAGCGGCTCGGCCAGCATCACCATGCCCGGGCCGCCGCCATAGGTGCGGTCGTCCACGCGCCGGTAGTTGTCATCCGTGAATTCGCGCAGCGGCCAAAGCCGCACATCCACTTGGCGACTCTCGAATGCGCGCCGCGTGACGCCGTGCGTCAGGTGCGGCGCGAACAGCTCCGGAAAGATCGTCAGGACGTCAAAGCGCATCTCAGAAGTCCGCGCCCCAATCCACGCGAATCTGGCGCGACGCCAGGCTGACCTCGTCCACGAACGCTTCCACGAAAGGGATGAGACGCTCCTGATCGGGTTTGGCCGGCTCTTCGACACCCGGCGGCAGCAATCGCAGCACGGCATGCGGGCCGGTCTCGATCAGGCCGATGACGCGACCCAGCGCCTGACCCTCGCGGTTGATGACGTCCAGGCCGATGAGGTCGATCCAGTAGTACTCGTCATCGTCAGTGCGGGGGAAGTCAGCTCGCGACACCCACAGCTCCCAGCCACGCAGCGCCTCGGCGCCATTGCGGTCGGTGATGCCATCGGCACTGGCGACGATGCCTTCACCATGCTCGCGCACGGACAGCATCTTCAGTGTCAGCCGGCCCGGCTTGGGGCCATCGTTCTTCAGGAACCAGTGCTTGGCATTGAAGATCGCGTCCGGCTGCGAAGAGTAGGCCTGGACCTTGAACCAGCCTTTGATGCCCCAGGCATCGAGGATGCGGCCAACCTGAACGGCGTCCTCGGGCCAGGCGACGTCAGAAGCAAAAGACGGCGCCGAGGCGCCGTCTTGTTGAGGCTTGTTGCCTGCCACGCCAGATTAGGCGGCAGCAGCGGGCGCCACGGCAGCAGCCTTGGCCTCACCCACCAGGCGGGCGACGGTCGGCGACAGCTGGGCGCCGACGCCGATCCAGTAGCTCACGCGGTCCTGCTCGACACGCAGCTTTTCAGCGGCGGGGGAGGCCACGGGGTTGTAGAAGCCGACGCGCTCGATGAAGCGGCCGTCACGGCGCTGGCGGCTGTTGGCCACGACGATGTTGTAGAAAGGGCGCTTCTTGGAGCCGCCGCGGGCCAGACGAATCACAACCATGATGTTTCCTGAAAAATTTGGGTGACCACCGCACAAGGAGACACTCAAGTGGCGAGCGAGTCGAAAGGCAGGAACCCCTGCCGGGGTCGGCACCGTAGATACGCCGCAGCCATCTGCGACCAGCGCCAAAACCCAGCATTATAAACTCGACTCAACTGCTCTCTGACAAGTGCCCGAACGACAGATGTCACAACCCGCCCCCGCCGTGGCGCCAGCGCCCCTCGTGATCCGGCCCAGCACCGATGCCGACCTCCCAGCCATCCAGGCCATCTATGCCCATGCGGTGGCGCACGGCACCGGCACCTTTGAAACCGAGGTGCCGAGTGTCGACGAGATGGCCCGGCGCCGCGCCGAAGTGCTGGGTCGCCAGCTACCCTGGCTCGTGGCTGAACGCGGCGGCGAGGTGATGGGCTATGCCTACGCCAACTACTTCCGCCCTCGCCTGGCCTACCGTTTCTGCGTGGAAGACTCCATCTACCTGGCCCCCACGGCCCAAGGTCAGGGTGTCGGGCGGCTGCTGCTGGCCGAGCTGATCGCGCGCTGCGAGGCGGCAGGCTCCCGGCAGATGCTTGCCGTCATCGGTGACGCGAACAATGCCGGCTCCATCGGCGTGCACACGGCGCTGGGCTTTCAGCACACGGGCGTGCTGAAGAGTGCCGGCTGGAAATTCGGCCGCTGGCTGGACGTGGTGCTGATGCAGCGCACGCTCGGTCTCGGCGACAGCGCGGCAGCCGAATGAGCGCGGTCAAGCACAAGGCGCTGGCGACGTGGCTGGCGTTGCTGGTGGGCGTGTTCGGCGTCCATCGCTTCTACCTGCACGGCCTGAAGGACCGCTGGGGCTGGGCCTTCCCCTTGCCGACGCTGCTGGGCCTGACAGGCCTGCAGCGCATGGAGCATCTCGGGCAGGATGACCGCCTGGCCTGGGTGCTGATCCCGCTGCTGGGCATCAGCCTTGTCGCGGCTCTGCTCGGCGGCATCGTCTATGGGCTTACTCCCGATGAACGCTGGAACGAGCGCTTCAACGGAGGGCGTGCCGTGAGCATCGGCGGCTGGCCGGCAGTCATCGGCGTAGTGATCTGCCTGTTTGTCGGCGGCACGGCGCTGATGGCGACCATCGCCTTCAGCGCCCAGCGCTACTTCGAGTCCCAGCTGGATCAGTAAAGCGCGAAGCTGATCCAGTAGCAGACGCCGGCCATCAGCGCGGCGGCCGGGATCGTGAAGATCCATGCCCACACGATGCTGCCGGCTACGCCCCAGCGCACGGCCGAGGGCCGCTGCACCGAGCCCACGCCGACGATGGCGCCGGTGATGGTGTGCGTGGTCGACACCGGCACGCCCAGCGCGGTCGCAAGGAACAGCGTGATCGCCCCGCCCGTTTCAGCACAGAAGCCGCCCACTGGCTTGAGCTTGGTGATGCGCTGACCCATGGTCTGCACGATGCGCCAGCCACCGAACATCGTGCCCAGGCCGATGGCGATGTAGCAGGCCACGATGACCCAGCTCGGGGGCGCCTTGTCGCCGGCGCTGACCATGCCCGCGGCGATCAGCAGCATCCAGATGAGGCCGATGGTCTTTTGCGCGTCATTGCCACCGTGGCCCAGGCTGTACAGACCGGCCGAGACCAGCTGCAGGCGTCTGAACCATCGGTCGATGCGCAGCGGCGACTTGTGCCGACAGACCCAGGCCACGATCACCATCATCAGCGAGCCCAGCAGGTAACCCAGCAGCGGCGAGATGACGATGAAGGCGACCGTCTTCCAGATGCCCCCCGCCACCAGGGCCGAAGGCCCGGCCTTGGCGACCACCGCACCGGCGATGCCGCCGATCAGCGCGTGAGATGAGCTGGAAGGAATGCCCCACCACCAGGTGATGGCGTTCCAGGCAATGGCGCCAATCAGCGCGCCGAACACCACATGGTGGTCGACGATGCCCGGCTCGACGATGCCCTTGCCGATGGTGGCGGCCACCTTCAGCTGGAAGAAGGCGATGGCCAGCACGTTGAAGAAGGCGGCGAACAGCACGGCCTGCTGGGGCTTCAGGACCCCGGTGGACACGACGGTGGCGATGGAGTTGGCGGCGTCGTGGAAGCCGTTCATGAAGTCGAACAGCAGGGCCAGCACGACGAGCAGGGCCACCACCCAGAAGGCGATCTCAGCGGATGCCATGGGGCTCGGTCAGGAGTTCTCGAGGACGATGCCCTCGATCAGGTTGGCCACGTCCTCGCAGCGGTCGGAGATGGACTCCAGTTGCTCGTAGATCGCCTTGAGCTTGATGAGCTCGCGCACATCCGCCTCTTCACGGAAGAGGCGCGACATCGCCGAGCGCATGACGCGGTCGGCGTCGGACTCCAGGCGGTCGATCTCTTCGCAGGTCTTGAGCGCCGCCTCGGTGGTGGCGGGCTTGCTCAGGTTGGGCAGCAGCGTGACGGCATGTTGCACGCGCTCACAGCAGCGCACCGACAGCGTGGCCAGTTGCAGGACCTGCTCGGGCACGGCGCGCACGTCGTAGAGCGAGAGGGTCTCGGAAGAATCCTGCAGCAGGTCCAGGATGTCGTCCATCGCGTTGATCAGGCCATGGATCTGCTCGCGGTCGATGGGTGTGATGAAGGTGCGGTGCAGCAGGCGGTTGACCTCGGCCGTCACCCGGTCGGCGGCATGCTCGGCCTTGTCGACCTCGTCCGCGAACTGTTGGCGCAGCGTCGGGTCTGCGTAGTTCTCGATCATCTTCTGGAAGGCGCGCGCACCTTCCAGGATGAAGCCACCGTGCTCATTGAAGAGCTCAAAAAAATTGCCCTCACGGGGCAGCAGCTTGCCAAACAACATGGCCATCCTTGGATTTCTGGAAGCCGCGGAGTTTACCGGGCTCTGTCACATCTTCGTCACAGACGCGTCACATCCAGACGGGTGCCTCTGAAGCCGCCCCTCAGAGCAGCCCTGTGAAATGCAAGACGGCCGCACCGAGCATCGCGCTCAGCAGCAGCGCGGGCACGGCATACGCGTGAAAGGCCCGCCAGGCCCGCGCGTCGCCGGACATGCGCAGGGCGATCAGGTTGGCCAGCGAACCCACCATGAAGCCAAAGCCCCCAACGTTGACGCCATAGGCCAACACGTGCCAATCCGCCGTGTACTCCGACAAGGCGATCGCCGCGGGCACGTTGCTGATGAGCTGGCTGGCACCGATGCTCACCAGGTACAGATTCAGCGGCTGCTGCAGATCCAACCCGGCCATGGCCGCCTTCACCGCGGGCAACTGCGCCAGCAGGCGCAGGTCAATGAACATCAACGCGAAGACCAGCAGCAACCCCCAGTCCAGATCCAGCACCACTCGCCGGCACACAACCAGGAACAGGATCAACAGCACCGCCACCGCTGCCGGTGCCTGCCCGAGATCGGCTGCCACCAGAAAAGGGGCGTACAGGCCCGCCGACAAGCCCAGCAGCCGCCCGTCCAGCGGCGACTCCGGTGCGGCGGACAGATGAACTTCGCCCCGCCCGAAAGCCAGCCAGGTCAGCGCCGCGAGGGCCGCCAACAACGCCGCCACCAGCGGTGCCTGGTGCAGCACGAACTCACCGAAAGACACCTTGGCAAGCTGCCACAGGAAGAGGTTCTGCGGATTGCCGATGGGCGTCAGGGCCGAGCCGGCGTTGACAGCCAGCGCCTCGAACACGATGAGGCGCGTGGCCGGCAGGCGGGTGAGGCGGCAAACCCCCAGCGTCAGCGGCACGACGACGAATAGGGCCACATCGTTGGTCAGCACCATCGAGAGCACGGCCGCGGCCAGCACGAGGCTGAGTGCGATCGCGCGCTCGCTCGCCATGGCCCGCACCAACCGCAGGCCCAGGCGCTGCAGGACACCGCTCAGCTCCAAGCCCTTGGTCAGCAGCAGCAGGCCGGTCAGCGCAGCCAGCGTGCCGCCGTCGATCAGGGACGGATAAGTCGCGATGGGCGTCGGGGACACACCAGCCAGCACCAGCAAGCCCGCCAACAAGATCAGGAAGAAGCGGTCACCCGCCAGCCCCTGCAGCACCCGCAAAACAGCTTGCATCAGCATGCAGGCAGGCCGATCACAGCGACAGAGGGCCGAGGCGCTCGAGGCGCTGGCTGACCCAGTCGTCGCCCCGCGCGAGGTGAGCCAGCTCCGGCGCGATCTCCATCAGGGGCCGCAGCACGAAGGCGCGCTCACCCAGGCGCGGATGGGGCAGCGTCAGGCGCGGCGTGTCCAGCACCACATCACCGTACAGCAGCAAGTCCAGGTCGAGAGTGCGCGGGGCATGGCGGTACGGCCGCTCTCGCCCGTGCGCCAGCTCGATAGCCTGCAAGGCCGCCAGCAAGTCCATCGGCGCCAGTTCGGTGTCCAGCGCCGCGACCGCGTTGACAAAATCCGGCCCGTCGGCATCCACCGGCGCACTGCGCCACAGGCTGGACAGCGCGCCCACCTGCGTCTGCGGCAGGGCGGCCAACTGCAGGGCGGCCTGCGTCAGTGTGGCGCCGAGGTCGGCGCCCAGGTTGGCGCCGAGGCCGATGAATGCGCGCGAGCTCACTCGGCAGACGCCGCGGCGGCGGCCGAGGCCCCGGCCCCACCGCCAGACGGCTTGCGGCG
>JAIPCJ010000008.1 GCA_021738245.1 Methylotenera sp.
GGGGCGTCACCGGGCGCGCATCCCCGGCCAGCCGCAAGCGTCGCACCAGCGGTGCCAGCAACGGGCTGGCGGCATCGGCGGCCGATACGAAGAGCACCAGCTTGGCCTGGGCCCGGCTCAGCGCCACGTTCAGCAGGCGCTGCGCGGCCTCGCCGTGCAAGAAGGGCTGCGCGCCGTCCGCCGGGTCGAACAGCACCACCGGGGCTTCGCTGCCCTGCGCGCGGTGCACGGTGCTCACGCGGATCGACTCCGGCAGGCCACGGGCCCGCAGCCGCTGGCGGATGAGCGCCCGCTGGGCGCGAAACGGCGTCAGCACGATCAACTCGTCAGGCTGCCAGTCGCCGTGGGCCAGGGCCTCGTGCAGCAGGGCGGCGATCGCCTCGGCCGACTCGCGCCGCACCGGGCCGCGCTCCTGCGCGACCCAGCCGCCATCGGTGGTCATGCGCTGCAGCTGCACATGGACTTCGGGCCCGATGTCGCCCAGCGTGCGCGCGCGTGCGGCGCGCCAGTCCGCGGAGGCCAGCGCATCAGCGGCCACGCGCAGGGCGCCGTCGTAGAACAGCTCGCTCACCAACTCGCCGATGGGCGGCGCCATGCGCGACTGTTCGTCCAGCAGCGCCACTGCCGGGCTGCGCGGCGGCATTTCCGCAAACGGCGAGCGCCCGAGCCAGCGCCGCGCGCCGCGGTCATCCGCCCGCTGCACCGGCGACAGCTGCTGCGGGTCACCCGCAAAGAGCCGCGCGCGGCCGAGTGGCATCAGCACCAGCGCATGCGCGAGGCTCACCTGGCTGGCTTCGTCGAAGACGACGAGGTCGAAGGGCGGCTCGCCGCCGCTCGCCAGCTCGCGCAGCGTCTTCAGCGTGAACGCGGCGCGGGTGGTCGTCATGCAAGCCAGGCGGCAGCGTTGCAGCACCTTCAGCGAGGCGCTGCGCAGCTCGTCGCGCAGGCTGGCGACGCGGTCGGCCCAGGCCTTCAGCGCCTGGGCATCGCGGGCTGGCGGGCGCGCGGCCTCCACGTGGGCCAGGCGGGCGATGAGGTCGCGGTCCTGGGTCGGGATGAGGTGCTCGCGGCCTTCATAGGCCGCCGCGTCGAAGCGCGTGCCCAACCGTTGCACGCTGGCGCGCAGTGCCTCGCGCCGGCCCTTGTGCAGCGCCTTGTCGACGGCGAGCGTGGCCTGGTCGACCGCCTGGTTGGTGGTGGACAGCAGCAGCACGCGCGCGGCCGGGTGGCGGTCGAGGTACTCGGCCAGCAGCACGCCCAGCGTCGTGGTCTTGCCGGTGCCGGGCGGGCCCCACAGAAAGCCGCTGCTGTGGCCGACCAGCGCCAGGGCCGCGCGCTGGGCGGGCCGCAGCCAGCGAAAGGGCTCGCCCGTCAGCGGTGTGCCGCCGCGGAGCGGGCGGGGCGACGAGAGATCCAGCAGGCAGGCCAGTGCCTGCTCCGCCCAGGGCGTGTCCCACCAGGCATCGGCCACGGCGTTGAGAAAGCGCGTTGGGTAGAGCCGGATCAGGTGGCCGGCGGGCGGCGGCGCGCTGCTCGCGTTCTGCAGCACCAGCAGGTCCTCCTCGGCCACCACGGCCAGCACGCTGGCACCCCCTTTGGCCGGCGCGCCCCACCAGGCCGAGGCGCCATCCAGGCTGTCGTCCAGCAGCGCCTGGGCCGACGCAGCACCGGGGCGCTGCCCCTCGGCGAACACATAGCCGGGCTCCAGCGTGACGCGCCACAGCACGCCATCACGCTCGGCGTGCAGCACCTTGAAGTCGTAGTACTCGGGCGTGGCCGACAGCTCGGCACTCAATGCCGCGCGAACGTCGGCCAGGCTCATGCGGGGTGGAGAAGGAAGAGAGCGGGGAGATCGGGAAGATCGCGGAAATCGGGAAAGGGCGCGACTGTATCTGCACTCGCCCTGCGTGCGGCCCGATCGGTCATGCCTCATCGCCCTCACCCGGCAGCCGGCGATGCGGGCCTTCTCGCCGGGCGTGAAGCCGCCTGCGTGCGCCTGATGCGCCCAAGAAAAAGCGGACGGTGTTGCCACCGTCCGCCTGGACTCGCCCGGGAGCGCCCTGCGGCGCCCGGCGAGTGGGTCAGGGCAAGGGCGCGTTGACGGCCGTCAACGCATTGATGAAGCCGAAGCCGCTGAGGCCGGAATAGCCCTTGCCATAACGGTTGGTCAGCGTGCCGCTGAAGGTCGAGCCGTCTGCCAGCGTGCCGGTGTAGCTGATGCCACCGGTTGCCACGGTGCCTTCAGGCAGCCGGACGTTCTGGCCGGCAATGTCAGCCGAGTTCGCGGCGCGCGAATCGCCGTTCGGCGGAGAGAAGGCCGAACGGAAGGTCGACCGACCGACGCCAAAGCGCAGCACGCGTCCGCTGGTGAAGGTGCCCGGCTGGAAGTTCAACGTCATGTTGTAGAACATGTTCGCCACCGCCGGAGCCGGCGCCTGGTTCGTGAACTGTGCCGTCACGTTGCTGGCGACCAGGCCGACGCTGGCCGGGCCGAACGTGAAGGGCAGGCCTGCGGTGCGCACGTCGAAGACCAGACCCGGCGTGCTGGGCACGACGACGTTGCCGCCGCCCGGATTGCCCGTCGCTGCATTGAACGTGATGCTGGTGATGTAGCTGGGGCCGTTGTAGGACACCGTGAAGGCATTGGGGTCGGTGCGACCGGTGACGGAGTTGTCGCCCACCAGGGTCACCGCAACCTTGCCGCGGTTGGGCAGTGCCTGCGCCACCGACGACGAGCTGTACGGGTCCAGGTCGTTCGGGTAGGTGCTGTTCTCCAGGATGGTGCGCATTTGCGCCGGTGTCACCGAACCCGGCCCACCCTTGGCCTGCAGGACCAGGGCGGCGATGGACGCCGCGGTCGGCGCCGCCGCGCTGGTGCCGAAGAAGTTCGGGAAGGTGTCGAGGTCGCGGTTGGTGTCCGACGTGAAGAACGTGGTGTTGCCGCCGTCCATCGCCGCCAGGTTGGGCTTCAGGCGCACCTGCTGGTCGTCCGGGATGCGGTTGTTGTTGCGGTCCCAGACGATGCGGACCGGACCGGTGGACGTGAAGTCCTCCGGCAGCGCCGGCTTGAAGGGGCCGTAGGCCGCGACCCCGTTGGCGCCCGCGGCCGAGTTGTGGCCGTAGGTGATGGGCGTGGTGTAGGAGAAGTACTCGGACGGGAAGCCGGTCGAGCCGTTGCTGGACGACAGCATCTTGTAGCGCAGCCGGCTGGCCGGCACCGGCGCGGTCGGGATGTTGGCGCGTGCGATCACCAGCTGCACCTGGTTGGTGGTCACCGACGTCGGGAAGGTGATGGAGCCGGGCAGTTCGACCGGCCGGTTCGTCGCCAGGTTGTTTTCACAGACGCAGCCGAGGTAGGCGCCCGTGGTCGGGTGGAAGAACAGCAGATTGAAGTCGCTGGTCATCTTCGAGACGCCGCTGCCGACATTGACCTTCACCGTGAACGGGCCGCGGTCACTGTTGAAGCCGGTCACCTGGATGGTGTAGTTGCCCGACTGCGGCGCATACAGGGAGAACGTCTCGGAGGCCCCGGTGTCGACCGTTTGCAGGACGGTGCCGTCGGGCTGGATCACCGAGACGATGACGTCCAGATTGCCGGCGCCGTCATAGATCGAGTCGCCCCGGACATCGATCTGGTATTGCGTGCCGGCGTTCAGGGCCACCGTCGAGTTCACCGTCGGCGTGGCTGCCGACAGCGTGCCGGTGGCCTGGAAGACCAGTGCACCGATCGTCTTGGGCGTGACGTCGTACGGATCGTCCCACTGCATGGTCATGCGCAGCTGGCGATTGGTCCCGAGCGTGATGGTCTGGGCGATGTCCTGCCCGCCATCACTGCGGAAGTTGTGGAAACCGCCTGCATACAGGGTGGTCGGAACACCCGCCAACGAAATGTTGGTGTTGGCCGTGGCCGTGGGGCCCGCCGGCACGAGGCGGAAGTCCGATGCGTAGCCTTGCGTCGGCGGGGTGTTGCCGGCCGACGAGAAGTAGGACACGCCGAGCGCCGTCACGTCGTCCACCGCCTGCGCAATGATGGTGTCGGCGAACATGCCTTCGTTGAAGTACTGCACGTCGTCGACGATGATCTGCGCGGCAAAGCCCGGCTTGGTGTTGGGCATGCCCGGCACGCCGGCCAGCGCGCGGATGTTGTTCGCGAAAGCGACGTCGCCGTTGAACGCGCTGGCAAAACCCAGGCGAGCCTTGGGCGCCATGTCGTGGATCAACTGAACCATGGCGCGGCCTTCGTCGCTGCCGGCGGACGCGGACTCGTCCAGGACTTCCACCGGCAGCGTGTTGCCGCAGGGGTTGCCGGTGCCCGGCAGATCGCAGCTCAGCACATCAGCCGGTGCCTTGATCGTGACGGTGGAGTTGTTGTAGGAGTCTGAAAGCACGCCGATCGTCACGCCGCTGCCGTTCAGGTTGGCCGGCAACTGATCCACCTTGTGCTGCACCACGCCCTGCTGGGTCACGAGGCCGACGTTGGTGATCGGGCGGTTCACCGCGTGCACCGCCGACACGCCGGCCGACTTGGCCAGGGCGGCGAGGGTGTCCACCGGTACGTAGCCTTCGATCACACCCGCCCGATAGTTGCGGCTTTCCGCGGTGATGGCGATACCCGGCAGGCCTTTGACGGTGGAGCGGACGTTGTCGAAGTTGAACTGACCATCCACGATGACATTGACCAGCACGCGGCCGGCGTCGTCGCGCATCAGCGAGTCGTCGGTGCTGATGGTGAGCATGCCGGTGTCGCTGCCCGCGGCGGTGCGGAGCTGGGACCTGAGGCCTGCCCTGGCGGCCTTGGCGTTGATGCTGGACGTGACGAGATCACCCAGCGAGTGGCTGATGTTCTGAGGCACGGTGCCCGCGTGGGCGCTGCCGGCCGCGATCAGCAGTGCGCCGGCAACGGGCCAGACGCGGGCAGCGAGGTCAGAAAGAACCTGATCAATGTGCGAAGACTTGTTCATGGACGATTCCCGATGGACATGGGGGGTGGGGTAGCGCCGACGCATTGGGGGCGGCGGCACGGACGGGTCGGGCGGGGCGGCGCTCAGGCGGCGAGCGTGTCGGCGGAGGTGCCGGCAGGCTTGCGGCGGCGGCTGCCGAGCGTGCAGCCCACGCCTGCCATCGCCACCAGCAGCAGGCTGGCCGGTTCCGGCACGCTCGCGCCCGCGCCGGTCAAGGTGATGGTGTAGTCGCCAGCGGCGCCGAAGCCGAAGGTGTTGTCGGTGAAGCCTGCGAGCGACGTGGGCTGCAGGTTGCCGGCCGGGCCGCGGACGTCGGTGAACAAGCCGATGTCGAAGAGCAGCTCATTGAACGCGTTGACCGGGTCGTAGCCGGCGTTGGCCACGCCAAGGATGTACAGACCCGCGGAGATCGGACCGAGCGGACTGCCGCCCGGCA
The DNA here is from genome assembly GCA_021738245.1 of Methylotenera sp. GTDB lineage: Bacteria > Pseudomonadota > Gammaproteobacteria > Burkholderiales > Burkholderiaceae_C > Pelomonas. The sequence continues at coordinate 5,398 of JAIPCJ010000008.1, forward strand.
AGGTCGAGAAGAAGGTGCCGGAGTCAGCGTCGTCGTTCAGGTAGATGGCCTGGCCCGTCAGCGTGAGCAGGAAGAGCTGCGTATCGCCAAAGCCGGTGGTGCCGACCGTCGTCGCCGAAAAGGCGGCGGGATCGTAGATGCTGATCATGTAGAGGTCCGCGTCGGTTCCCGATTCGAGGTTGCCGGCGATCGTCGTCAACGGCTGAGAGCTGCCATTCGGGTTGCTGGTTTGCTGAACGCTGGCCAGGGTCTGGCCCGCGTCGCCGACCTCATGCCACGTGACGGTCGCGACGGGATTCGCGATGGCCGGCGCAACACTGCAGGCGATGGCCGTCATTGCGAGGGCTCGAGCGCAGCGCGAGATCGATGCGCGAAGGGTTGTCAAAGAAGTGCTCATGACCGGTGATTCCTGTGAAGCGTGGGATGGAACTTGCGGGCGCCTGGAGGCAGCGGTGGCTGCACGGCCGATGCGCGAAACAGGCTTATCCCATGCGCTCTGCGGGTCGCCGGCCCCGCAAATCAATCACTCCCCTCAACCGGAGGGGAGGGAATTCCAGGGTGGCAGGACGGCAAGTTGCAGCAGGGGGCCAACATGCTCCGTATTCACCCGGAGAGAACCGGCCCGCAAGGTCCGCCGCCTCGGGCAAACCCTGCTCTGGCTTCTGGGGCGGGCAGCACAGCCGTGTCGGTGAGGAATGCGCGCTCCAGGCGTTCAGCGTGAGGTCGGGCCGGTCTGTGTGAGGTGGGTGGGTCCGTCGGACAGCTGCGCAGACGGGTCGTCATCAGCGCGGCGGGGACCGAAAGCAGGCGGTGCCTGGCGCTCATGCCGCGGGCATCTGCGTGCTTCTTGACCTCGGACAAGACCGTCCTCCCGCCTGCGCCTTAGCCTGCGTCCCCAACCCCACTGCCCGAGTCCTGCCATGTCCATCGAGTTGTTCCGTCAGGACCGCCACGTCTGCATCATGTTCTCGCGCCTGGGCGACGAGGGCGGCGACGCGGTGCAGTCCAACCAGTTCCTGCTGGTGAACGGCGATACCGGCGCCATCCTCGACCCGGGCGGCAACATTGCGTACAACGAGCTCTACCTGGGCATGTCGGCTTTTTTTCCGCCGCACAAGCTGGCGGCCATCCTGGCCTCGCATGCCGACCCCGACATCATTGCCTCGCTGGACCGCTGGATGACGGCCACCGAGGCGCCGGTCTACATCTCGCGGCTGTGGGAGCGGTTCGCGCCGCACTTCTGCAAGCCGGGCAAGACCGTGGGGCGCGTGGTGGGCCTGCCCGACGAAGGGCAGCGGCTGCAACTGGGTGCCGGGCGGGATCGCTTCGAGCTGTGGGCGCTGCCGGCGCACTTTCTGCACGCCGAGGGCAACTTCCAGTTCTACGACCCGGTCAGCCGCATCCTGTTCTCCGGCGACCTGGGTGCCTCGCTCGGCGCCAGCCTCAACCCTGAACAGCCGGTCACCTCGTTGGCCAGCCACATCCCGCGGATGGAAGGCTTTCACCGCCGCTACATGGTCAGCAACAAGATCCTGCGGCTGTGGGCGGCCATGGTGCGGCAGCTGGACATCGACATGATCGCGCCCCAGCACGGCGCACCCCTGGTGGGCGGCGCGGTGCGGGAGTTCATCGACTGGGTCGAGCAGCTGGCCTGCGGGGTGGACCTGTTCGGCGAGGCGAACTACCGCGTGCCGGGCTGAGCCTCGCGGGCGGCGCGCCAGGCGCGGTCCTGGGCGTCCATGTCGCGGCGGATCTGGGCGATGTGCTCGCGCTGGCGGGTGATCTCGGCCTGCTGGGCGGCCGAGAGTTGCGGCAGCGCCGCCGTCTCGGCCCGGGTCAGCGATGGCACCGCGGGATGCTGCGGCAGCGTCCAGCGCGCCGACACCTGGGCCTGCAAGGGCCCCTGCGCCGTCTGCGCGACGAACTGCGCTACCCGGCCGTTGGTGGGCAGCTCCTGCCAGTCGGCGAGGGGGCGCTGGCAGGTTTCGTCCATCGGTTGGGCGGTGGGGCGCACGCTGCCATCGGCGAAGGTATAGAGCGACACGTACAGGCACCAGCCCGGCAGCATCGACTGCAGCATCACGCCCGCGGGCCCGCCCAGCAGTGGCCGGTTCAGTGGCAAGGTCATGTCGGCGTGATGCCAGTCCCGGCGGCCCACCTGCGAGGCGACCTCGAACACCAGGCCCTGTCCGCCCGCAGACGTCGGCGCCGGTACCGGTGCCGGCACCGTGGGCTCCTGGGCGGCCCGGGCCACCAGCCCTGCCGCCGCACCCAGGCCGGCCACCAGGGCCGCCGCGGCAAGGCGACGCACCCGTGAGGTACGGCGCCAGCGCGACAGCCACTGCACGCGCTGCACCAGCGGGTGCGAGCTCGTCCAGCCACTGGCCAGTGCCGGGTGGCCCGGCCCCTGGTGCGCCGCCAGCAGGGCGCTCGCGTAGCGGGCGCGGGCGGCGGGGTCGATGGCGGCATCCAGCACGGCCTCGTCGCAGGCCAGCTCCTGGTCGTCGCGCAACGCGCGCCGGCCCCACCAGGCCAGCGGGTTGAACCACTGCAGGCACAGCAGCAGCAGGGCGAGCAGGTTCCAGGCGGTGTCGTGGCGGCGCAGGTGGACGGCTTCGTGGGCCAGCATCAGTTGGCGGGTCGGCGCGTCAAAGCGGCGTTCGAAGTCGGCGGGCAGCACCAGCCGGGCCGGCCACAGGCCCACGACGGCCGGGCTTTGTCCGGCGGGAGCGAGCCACTGGCCGTGGGCATCGCGCCAGAGGCCGGCTTCGTAGCGGCGTTGTGCCCGCCATTGCGCAGCAGCCAGCGTGGCGGCGCCGAGCATCCACGTGAGCAGCAGCGCCATCGGCCCGTGCGAGGCGGGTCGGGCCGCGACAGCAGCGTTCACCGGCTTCGCATGAGCGGGAGCGAGCGGCAGCGCTGCGGGCAGCGCAAGTGCGGCGGACGCAGGCAGCGAGGTGCGGGGTAGCCAGGGGCTGGCGAGCAGCAGCGGCACGAGCAGCCAGGCGGCGTAGGTCGCGCGCGCGCCGAGCGCACGGCGCAGCAAAGGGCGCCCTGCGGCCAACAGCAGCAAGGCAAAGCTCGCCAGCAGGGTGAGGCGCAGCAGCGCGGTGAGCAGGAGTTCAGCGTTCATGGATTGTTCCTCTCAAGGCTTGGCGGAGGCCATCAGCGTCGGCGTGATCGTGAGCGACAGCATCTCTGTGTCGGCCGGGTCGTTGCGGCCCTGCTCGATGCGGGCCTTCACGCCGTTGGCGGTGATCAGGCGCGGGCGTGCCACCACGCTCAACGGATGGCCCTTGCTGACCTCGGTGCGCAGGTCGATCTTGTTGTCACCCAGGTCGTTGGCGACGATGGCCACGGCCACCTGGTCGGCGGTGGGGGCGTCCGGGCGGCCGTTGAGCATCAGCAGGGCGCGCTCGCCGAGGTGAACGCGCATCGTGGTGTTGGCCGATTCGGTCTTGAACTCGGGCGCCTTGCCGGTGCGGTAGCTCAGCTCGACCTTCAGCTCCACCAGCGGGGTGTCGTACTGGGGGGGCTGTGTCTGCACGGCATAAGCCAGGCCGGCCAGCGCCAGCAGGCTGCCGCCCAGGGCCGCGACACGAAGGCGAGACAGGCGACGGGCGTGGTTCAACATGGCAATCCTTTCGATCAAGGGGTGAGTCGTGCCCCAGCGACTGGCCAGCGGCGCGCCGAGGTGATGGAGGTCGTGCGCGGCGAGCAGGGCGCGGGTGTAGTCGGTGCGAGCCTCCGGGCGAGAGGCGAGCACGGCGGCATCGCAGGCGAGTTCCTGGTCGGCCCGCCAGCGGCGCGCCGCCCACCAGGCCAGGGGGTTCCACCAGTGCAGGGCGGTGAGGCCGCAGGCAAGCAGGTTCCAGAGGTTGTCGAGCCGGTCGCGGTGCACCTGCTCGTGGGCCAGGATGAGTTCGCGCTGGGCGGGCGGGAAGCGTTGCTCGAAGTCCGCCGGCAGGGCCACGCGCGGGCGCCACAGGCCGATCAACGCCGGGCTGCTGCCGGCGGGCAGGCGGCCCTGGGTGCCCACCAGTCGACTGAGCCGCCATTGCCGCCGCGCCTGCACCAGCAGCACGACCGCGGTGCCACCGAGCCACACCATCAGCCACAGCCCGGCAGCGCTCCCTGCGCTGACCGGCTGAGCCGCGGTGGCCGCCGGGCCGGGAGCGCCTGCGGCCTGCAGCACCAGCAGCAGCGGCTCGGTCGACGGGCGGGGCAGGGCCGGGGTGAGCAGCAGGGCTGGCAGCAGCAGCCAGCCCAGGTACAGCGCCCCCGCGCCCAGGCGCCGCAGCAGCGGCCTCAGCAGGGCCAGCAGCAGCACCGCGGCGCTGAAGGCCAGCGCCTGACGGGCCAGCAGGGCGAGCAGCAGATCAGTCATGGCCTTGCTCCTTGAGCAGCGCCTTCAGCGCGGCGATGTCGTCGTCACCCAGCTTGCGCTCGGACGCAAACTGCGCCACCAGCGGCGCGAGCCGGCCACCGAAGAGCCGGTCGATGAGGGACAGGCCGGTGTCGGCCACCCAGGTGTCTTCGGGGATGGCGGGTGCATACAGAAAGCGCCGGCCGTCGCGCTCGGCGGTCACGGCGCCCTTCTTGAGCAGGCGGTTGAGCAGCGTCTTGACGGTGGCCAGGGCCCAGCCCTGCTGCGGGCCGAGCGCGGCGGCAATCTCGTCGGCCGCCTGGGGTGAGCGCTGCCAGAGCTGGCGCATGACCTGGGCCTCGGCCTCGCTGATGGGGGGGGGTGCTGACTTGCTCATTGATTACGCCTGTAAACGTAGACCGATGATTACGCATGTAATCGATCGGGTCAAGCGGGTTGTCACGCGCCCGTCTTGCGGCCCCCCTAGTCTGGCGGCGAGCGCCGCCGTTGCGGCCCGGAGACGCCCTCGTGAGCCCCATCGATGAAGACCTGGTGAAGCGCATTCACCGCGACCTGCAGGACGACTACGACGAGGAGCTGGAACTCGAACTCGAAGACCGCGACTACGGCGACCTGCCCAGCGATACGACTGAACAGGAGCGCAGCGCCCGCCAGCGCTACTTCCGCGAACTCATCCGGTTGCAGAGCGAGCTGGTGAAGCTGCAGGACTGGGTGGTGCACACCGGCCACAAGGTGGTCATCCTGTTCGAGGGGCGGGATGCGGCCGGCAAGGGCGGCGTCATCAAGCGCATCACCCAACGCCTGAACCCGCGTGTCTGCCGTGTGGCCGCCTTGCCGGCGCCCAACGACCGCGAGCGCACGCAGTGGTACTTCCAGCGCTATGTGTCCCACCTGCCGGCGGCCGGCGAGATCGTGCTGTTCGACCGCAGTTGGTACAACCGTGCCGGCGTCGAGCGCGTGATGGGTTTTTGCACGGACGAGCAATACGAGGAGTTCTTCCGCTCCGCGCCCGAGTTCGAGCGCATGCTGGTGCGCTCGGGCATCCAGCTCATCAAGTACTGGTTCTCGATCAGCGACGACGAGCAGCGGGTGCGCTTCCTTGGGCGCATCCACGACCCGCTCAAGCAATGGAAGCTGAGCCCCATGGACCTGGAGTCCCGCCGCCGTTGGGAGGAATACACCAAGGCCAAGGAAGTGATGCTGGAGCGCACCCACATCCCCGAGTCACCGTGGTGGGTGGTGCCCGCCGACGACAAGAAGCGCGCGCGCCTGAACTGCATCCACCACCTGCTCTCGCAGATGCCGTACGAAGAAGTGCCGCATGCCGACATCGAGCTGCCGGCCCGCCAGCGCCGGGAGGACTACATCCGCCACCCGGTGCCGGCGGAGATCATCGTGCCGGAGCGCTACTGATCGGAGCGGGCGTCGCCGCGACGGCCCGTGTCAAGGCTGCAGAGAGGTCACCTCCCGTACCGGGCTTGAAGCCAGGCGCCCGGCAGAACCCCTCGGCGCCACCGCCCTGCCATTGCTCATACGGTGAGGTGGCGACCGTGGCAAACGCGGTCCACGGTCCGGCCTTGCCCACCTTGAAATGGCCGCACAGCACCTGACGCGTCTGACCGTCGGGTGCGATGAACTGCCCCAGTCGAACTTGCCTGAACCGATCGGGTGGGGGCTTCATGTGTTGCCGAAAGTCGCTGGCGGCGTACTCGAGCAGAGCCGCGGGAGCCTCGGCCGTTGCGGATTGCGACTGCGCGCCGAGCGGCCCCATGGCCAAGGTCAGGGCGAGCATCCAGGGTAGGCATCGGGTGGAGAGCTTCATGGGGCGGGGGGAGATCAGCAGAACCATGCAGATGGCACCGTCACCCAGGTTTGGAAGGGGGCCTGGGAAAGCCCTAGGATGGGCCATGCCCCGCTCTCTGTTGGTCGTGATCCTCGTTGCCGCCCTGGCCTCCTGGGCCTGGCGAGCGCATGTCGACAACGCGGAGGGGCAGCGCCTGGCCGCGCTGGTGCAGGCAGGCGACATCCGCATGATCTCGTCGGAGACCTGTGGCTGGTGCACGGCCGCGCGCCGCTGGATGACCGAGCAGAACCTGCCGTTCGAGGAGTGCTTCATCGAGCGCGAGGCGCGTTGCCAGGCCGAGTACGAGGCGCTCGGGGGCATGGGCACACCCACACTCGTGGTGCGCGGCCAGCGCATCCTCGGCTTCGACCGAGAGGCCATCGCCCGGGTGCTGGCGGCGCCGCCCGCTCGCGGCACTTGAGCCGCAGGCCGCGTTCAGCGCAGGTCAATGGGCAGAGCCGAGTCGGCAACGCTGCTCAGCAGCGCTGGCGACTCGGCTCTGCGACGGTGGAAAAAGGCGTCATGTGCATGGAGACGACGCCTCGCTCAGCCGCGCTTGGTGGAGGTCTTGGCGGCAGCCAGAGTCTGGCGCATCAGCGTGGCTTCGCTGTAGCCCACCACCACGACGCGGGGCAGTTGCGCGACCACCGGCGCCTCGTCGCGCTGGGCGTAGCCGGTCACCACCACGCGGGGCAGTTGGGCCACAACCGGCGCTTCGGCGCGCACGGCCTTGCCGGTGATGACGACACGGTCAAGCTTGACCGTGGCTTGCGGGGCGGCCTGCGCGGCAACGGCGGCGAGGCTCAGGACGGCGGCGGTGAGGGTGATGTTCAGGCTCATGATGGACTCCGTTTCGGTGGGTTTCGAACCGCGTGATTGCTTGTTCGATGGAGTCAGTTTCGTCAATGCCCATCGGCCCTTCCAGGCGGCTGCGATCAAGCGCCAGCCGCGCTGGATGAACTGCAAAAGCCGTGGATGAACTGCGGCCGGCGCAGGGCGGCGCCGGGCTGTCGGCCGTGTTCAGTCGAGCTGCAAGCCCAGGCGACCCACCTCGCCGCGGCCCTGGCGCACCAGGATGGGCTCGTCACCCTGGCTGAGGTCCAGCACGGTGGTGGGCTGGGCCGGGCAGGCGCCGGCGTCCAGCACGAACTGCAGCTGCCGGTCCAGCCGGTCGCAGACGTCGGCTGCGTCGTTCATGGGTTCGGTGTCGCCGGGCGGGATCAGCGTGGTGGACAGCAGCGGCTCACCGAAAAGCGCGAGCAGGTCCTGAATCACGCGATGCTCGGGCACGCGCAGCCCGATGGTGCGCCGGCTGGGGTGGGAGAGCCGGCGCGGCACTTCCTTGGTGGCCGGCAGGATGAAGGTGTAGGGGCCGGGCGTGGCGAGCTTGAGCAGCCGGTACTGGCGGTTGTCCACCATCGCGTAGGTGGCCAGTTCCGACAGGTCGCGGCACAGCAAGGTGAGGTGATGCTTGTCGTCGACCCCGCGCACCCGGCGCAGCGCCTCGGCCGCGGCCTTGTCGTTCAGGTGGCAGACCAGGGCGTAGCTCGAATCGGTGGGCACCGCACCCAACCCGCCGCTTTGCAGCATCTGCACGCACTGCCGCAGGAAGCGTGGTTGCGGGTTGTCGGGGTGGACTTCGAAGAGCTGGGCCATGCCGCTAGGTTAAACCCGTCGGCGGGCGGGTTCCTGTCAGTGAATGCGCTCAGTGGATGCGCTCGGCCAGCGCCGCCCACACCGGCTGCAGGCTGGCCGCCAGCGGCGGTAGTGCGCCCAGGTCGACGCGGCTTTCCTCGGGGCTGTGGAAGTCCGAGCCGCGCGAGGCCAGCAGGCCGAACTCCTGGGCCGTCTCGGCGTACTCCTGGAACTCGGCCGTGGTGTGGCTGCCGGTCACCACCTCGATGCCACGGCCGCCGTGGGCGATGAATTCGGTGATGAGGGCGTACTCCTCGGTGGGTGTGAAGTCGTAGCGGCCCGGGTGGGCGATGACGGCGATGCCGCCGGCGCGGGTGATCCAGCCGACCGCGTCTTTCAGCGCCGCCCAGCGGTGCGGCACGAAGCCGGGCTTGCCTTCGGTCAGGAAGCGGCGAAAGACCTCGGGCACATCCGCGCAGTGGCCGGCGTCGACCAGGAAGCGGGCGAAATGGGTGCGCGAGATCAGCTCCGGGTTGCCCACGTACTTCAGCGCACCTTCGAAGGCGCCGCGGATGCCGACCTGCGCCAGGCCCTCGGCCATTTCGCGGGCGCGGGCCTCGCGGCCGCCGCGCGTGGCGCGCAGGCCCTCGGCCATCTCGGTGGAGGTGTGGTCGAAGCCCAGGCCGACGATGTGCACCACGCGGCCGGCGAAGGTCACCGAGATCTCGGTGCCGGTCAGGTAGGGCAGGCCGAGCGCCTTGGCCGCGTCGATGGCGCGCTGCTGGCCGCCGATCTCGTCATGGTCGGTCAGTGACCACAGCTGCACGCCGGCCGCCTTGGCCCGCGCCGCCAGGGCCTCGGGCGTCAGCGTGCCGTCCGACACGACGGAATGGCAGTGCAGATCGGCGTTCAGGGTGGTTTCGAGCATCACCCCCTGATTGTGTCAGCGCGGCTAAAGCCGGAAGGCGTTGACGGTTTCGTCCATGCCCTGGGCCTGGGCACGCAGGCTGTCTGCGGCTGCGGCGGCTTCTTCCACCAGGGCGGCGTTCTGCTGGGTCATCGCGTCGATGGCCTGGACGGCGTCCCCCACTTCCGCCGTTTGCTGGGCTTCGGCGCGGGTCTGCTCGGCCATGGTGTGGATGAGACCGCTCATGTCCTGCACCTTGCCCAGGATGGCCTGCACCGCGGCCCCGGCGGCCGCGCCCTGCGAGGTGCCGGTCTCGACCCGCTCGACCGACTGGGCGATCAGCGACTTGATCTCACGCGCGGCCGTGGCGCTGCGCTGGGCCAAGGCGCGCACTTCGGACGCCACCACCGCAAAGCCCCGCCCGGCGTCGCCCGCGCGGGCGGCTTCCACGGCGGCATTGAGCGCCAGGATGTTGGTCTGGAAGGCGATGCCGTCGATCAGGCCGGTGATGTCGGCGATGTGGCGGCTGGCCTCGTCGATGCCCTGCATCGTGCCCACCACGGCCTGCACCACGCGGCCGCCCTCTGAGGCCACGCTGGCGGCTTCCTGGGCCAGCACTTCGGCATCCCGGGCGGAATCGCGGCTGTGCTGCACCGCCGCGGTCAGCGACTGCACGTTGGACGCCGTCTGCTGCAGCCGAGCGGCGGCCTGTTCGGTGCGGTGGGCCAGGTCCTGGTTGCCGGCGGCGATCTCCTGCACCGCGTGCCGGATGCCACCGGCATCCGCATGGATGCGCTCCACCAGCGCGCGCAGCCGCTGCTGCATGTGGTCGAGCGCCGTCAGCACCCGGCCGAGTTCGTCGTGGCGACCGGCGGGCACCGGTTGGCTGAGGTCGCCCGCGGCAATGCGCTCCGTCACGTCCACCATCTGCCGCACCGGCCCGAGCAGCTGGCGGATGGAGCGGATCATGATGAAGATCATCAAGCCCAGCGCCGCCGGCAGCAGGACCAGCACGAGATTGCGGCGCCACCGGGCCGCTTCGGCGCGGGCCTGCAGCTCGGCGTCGAGCACCGTCATCACCTGCTCGCTCAGCCGCGCCTGCACGGCGCCTGCGTCGCTCAGCCGGGTGGCGAGCTGGTCGAGCGGGAAGTTCACGTCCTTGGCGGCGGCTTCCAGGGTGTCGTCCACCTGCTGGCGCTGGCTGCGGGCCGCGTCAGCCAGGGGCTGGAGCTTGTCCTTCAGGCCGGCGTCGCCCGCTTCCAGCGCGAGCTGGAGATGAGCCAGCATCTGCGTCGCATGCTCGCGGTAGCGGGTGTGGGCAGCAGCCATGCTGGCGAGGTCGTCCACCGCAGCGGCGCGGGCGAGGGCGGTCAGCTCCGACAGCGCGTCCTGCACCCGTGGGGCCGACTGCAGACCGGCCACGATGGCGAAGTAGGACGCGGCCTCGGGGTCCAGCAGCAGGCCGGTGCCGGCATTGAGCTGCGTGATGCCATCGAATGCGGCGTGGGCCAGCCGCGCCTGGGCGGCCAGCAGCTTGGGGGCGTCCAGCGGGCCCTCGGTCAGGGCCTTCAGCAGGGCCGCCTGCTGCTCGCGCAGCGGCTTGATGAGCTCGCGCTGCCGTGCGGCGAGTGCCGGATCGAGCGTGGGCTCGGCCAACAGGGCTTCCAGGGCGTCCAGCGCCTGGCGGGCCTTGTCTGCCGCGGCCAGCGCCTGGGGTTTGGCGTCGGGCCGGGTGCTCAAGCCCTCCGCACCCAGCACCCGCTGCTGCTGCAGGGCGGCCAGCACCTGCTGCCAGGCCCGGTTGGCGGGCAGGCCGCTTTGTTCGTCGGCCACGACCGTCAACTGACTCGCGTAATGCCGCAGCAGCATGCCGCTGGGCAGCAGGCCCATCAGCAACGACAGCACGGCCACCAGTGCGAGCCGGGTGCGCAGGCTCCAGTGCTCAGAGAACTTCAGCAGAGACATGAGGGCGTGAGGAAGTGACTTGATGGGCGGGCCGCTGGCGGCGGTCCACGAAGAAGCGGCTGCCGCCGGCACGGCCTTTGGCCACACGCTTGGGTTCGGCCAGGGCGGCGGCCAGCGCGCGGGCGCTGTCGAAGCTGCCGGGCTGATGCAGCAGCGCGCCGCAGGAAATGGTGGGCAGGGGATGGAAGCTGGGCTGGTTCTGGCGGTTCAGCGTGATGTAGCCGCCTGCGGCCAGGTGTTCGGCCGAGAAGAAGCTGCGCACACCGGTATCAAACGCAGCGCAGACGCGGTCCAGCCGGTCTTCCCAGTCGGCACTGCGCAGCACCATGACGAAATCGTCACCCCCGATGTGGCCGACGAAATCGATCTGCGGATCGGCTGCCCGGGTCAGCGTGCGCGCGGCCAGCCGGATGATGTCGTCGCCCACGCGGTAGCCATACACGTCGTTGAACGGCTTGAAATGGTCGATGTCCCAGACCGCGACGAGGAAGGTCTCGCCGCCTTCGATGAGCCGGTCCAGGTGGTTGTCGATGGGCACGTTGCCGGGCAGCAGCGTGAGCGGGTTGGCGTAGCGGGCCGCGTGCACCTGCAGGTCGGACACGGCCTTGAGCAAGTCTGAGCAGCGGCCCGAGCCGTGGTAGGCGCCGTCCCGGGTCACGATGAAGCCATCGGTCAGCAGGCGTTCGTCGAGGCTGGCCACCGCGTCGCTCATCGCGCGCAGCGGGGTGGAGACATCGAAGACCAGCGGGTTCGCGTCCATCACCTCGACGCAGCTGCGTTTGGCGAAGATGTCCATGAAGTAGCGCTCGGTGCTGCGCTTGAGCACCTGCAGCGAGCGCAGCAGGCCCACGGGCCGCTGCTGCGCATCCAGCACCGGGATGGCGAGCAGGTGCTCATCGCGCTGGAACAGCTCCACGACTTCGCGGCAGGTGGCTGCGGGCGTGGTGGTCTGCACACGGCGCGCCAGCTGAGCGGCGGTGGTGATGGCGCCGAGGTCCAGCGGCAGGGCCAGGTCGTTCTGCAGCAGGCGGGGCTGGGCGGCGGTGGCGAGCCGCCCGCTCCACTGCGCGCCCAACTGCGCGCGGGGTGTGGCGCTCGGCCGGGCAAACAGGTAGCCCTGGCAGATGGTGATGCCCAGGCGGTGCAGCACGTCCAGGTCGGGCTCCTGCTCCAGACCCTCGGCGACGACCTCGCCGCCGCTGGTGGCCGCCATTTCGACGATGGAACGCACGAACTGCTGCTTCAGCGGTTCCTGCGCAATGCCGTCAATGAAATGTCGGTCGATCTTGACGAAGTCAGGCCGCATCTCGATCCAGCGCCGCAGTGAAGCGAAGCCTTCCCCGAGGTCGTCCAGCGCGATGCGAAAACCGTTGGCGCGCAAGGCTTCCAGCGTGCCGCCGAGCTGCACGAGGTCCTCGATCGGGCGCGTCTCGGTCAGCTCCACCACGATGCGCGATGTGGGCAGGCCGAGCGCCCGCAGCTCCTGCGCCAGCGCACCCACGCGCTCTCGGGCCGCCAGCAGGGTGTCGGCAGTCACGTTCAGGAAGAGCAGGCCGGGCAGCGCCAGGGCCTTGAAGCGCTCTGCGGCGCGGCGCACGATCAGCTTTTCCAGCTCGATCAGGCGCCCGCAGCGCGCCGCGGTCTCGAACAGCACCAGCGGCGAATGCAAGGGGCCGTCAGCCGGTGCGCGGGTCAGGGCCTCAAAGCCGAAGATCTCCGCCCGGTCGATGGCCACCAGCGGTTGGAAATGAATGTCGAAATGCCGTTGCTCGATCAGGCGATCCAGCGCGGCGGCAAGCGGGTCGAGCGCGGAAACGCGCATGGGCAGGGGCTCCGGTCGGCGAGCGCGGGCGAGACATCCGCCGCGCTGCCTTGGGGCATTCTTGAAACCAGCTGTGACATTTCAGTGTCATGACACCCGGCCCCCGGCCCGGGTGAGAAAACCATCACACCTGAGCCGCCTCGATCACGTATTGCACCCGTTGCTGCCCCTGCCATTCGTCCAGGCTCAGGCGGTAGGCCAGCGTCGCGCGCTCGGGCAGCATCTCGATGTGGTTGAACCAGATCGCGTCCACCAGCCGGCCGGCCTGGCGCAGCCGCAGCTTGAGGTGCTTCTCGCCCACCAGGCGCTGCGAGATCAACTCGAAGCGGTCGCAGAACACCGGCGGCTCGAAGCCCTGGCCCCAGACCTGGCCGTCCAGCAGCCGGGCGGTGTCGGGCGTCGCGGCCTCGGGCGGCAGGGTGCCATCGTGGCGCAGGGTGCGGGTCAGGTCCTGTTCATTGAGCCATTCATCGGCCACGCGCGCCAGGGCCAGAGCAAAGCGGTTCACGTCGTCCACCGCCAGCGTGGCGCCGGCCGCCATGGCATGGCCGCCGAACTTGGCCAGCAGGTCGGGCTCGCGCTTGCTGACGAGGTCCAGCGCATCGCGCAGGTGAAAGCCCGGGATGGAGCGTCCCGAGCCCTTGAGGTGCCCATCCGCCCCCCGCGCGAACACGAAGGTCGGGCGGTGCACCCGGTCCTTGATGCGCGAGGCCACGATGCCCACCACACCTTCATGGAAGTCGGCATCGAAGAGCGCCACCGCGGGCGGGAGCGCGCCGGAGAGCGCCTCGATCAGGCCTTCCAGGCGCGCCTCGGCCATCTCGCGCATGCCGGCCTCGATGTCGCGGCGCTCGCGGTTGATGGTGTCGAGTTGCGTGGCCAGGGTCAGGGCACGCTCCGCGTCGTCGGTGGTCAGGGTCTCGATGCCCAGCGTCATGTCGGCCAGGCGGCCGGCGGCGTTGATGCGCGGGCCGAGGGCAAAGCCGAGGTCAAAGCCCTGGGCCTTGCTGGCGTCGCGCTTGGCGGCCGAGAACAGCGCCATCACGCCCGGCTGGGCGCGGCCGGCGCGCACGCGCTTGAGCCCCTGGGCCACCAGGCGGCGGTTGTTCGCATCGAGCTTCACCACGTCGGCCACGGTACCGAGGGCCACCAGGTCGAGCAGGCCGTCCAGCCGCGGCACTTCGGTGAAGGCGCCGCGTGCCCGCAGTTCGGCCCGCAGGCCCATCAGCACATAAAACGCCACGCCCACGCCAGCCAGGGACTTGCTGGCAAAACTGCAGCCAGGCTGGTTGGGGTTGACGATGGCATCGGCCTCGGGCACGACGACGGCACCGTCCAGCACGGCCGGCAGGTGGTGGTCGGTCACCAGCACCTTCAGGCCATGGGCGCGGGCGTGGGCGACGCCGGCCAGGCTGGCGATGCCGTTGTCCACGGTCACCAGCAGCGCGGGCTGCTGCTCCAGCGCCAGGTCGACGATGGTGGGCGTCAGGCCGTAGCCGTGCACCGCGCGGTCGGGCACCACATAGCCCAGCTGGCCCGGCTGCGCGCCGAGCAGGCGCAGGCCGCGCAGCATGACGGCGCAGGCGGTGGCGCCGTCGCAGTCGTAATCGGCCACGATGACGATGCGCTCGCCGCGCTGCAGGCTGTCGGCCAGCAGCGTGGCCGCCTCGGGCAGGCCCTTGAGGCCGCTCGGAGGCAGCAACTGGGCGAGGCTGTCGTCCAGTTCCGCCGCCTCGCGCACGCCGCGCGCGGCCAGCAGCCGGGCCAGCAGTGGCGCCACACCGGCCTGCTCCAGCGCCCAGGCGGTGCGCGGCGGTACCTCGCGTTCAATCAGCCGCGGTGCGTTCACAGCGACTCCATCACGGTGGTGAAGTCCGGTGTCTGCAGCCGGCGCTTGAGCTTGTCGAAAAAGGACAGCGGCTGCTGCGTGAACCGGCGCGCATGCCGCTCGCCGCACAGCGTCAGGCTCGCCAGCGGCTGGGCCAGCGGGCCGGCGTCCAGGCGTTGCCAGGCTTCGGCCCAGGCGGCGAGGTCGCCGGCCAGCAGCGGGGCCGTGAGGCGGTCGTCCACCGTCACGTCGAGCGCCGCGGGGCCGGCGCGGCCGATGTCGCCGATCCAGACGGAGTTGACCGCATGCGCGCCACGCGCCTCGCGTTCGAGGTTCAGCGCGTGCCCGTGGAGCAGCATCTGGGCCTCGTTCTGCCAGCGACGCAGCACGCGGCTGTCGGGCAGCCAGGGCTCGATCGGCCGGCCGGCGGCGCGCTCGATGCTGGCCGCCTGCAGGCCGTCCAGCGCATGCGCGTGGCCAATCGCCCAGCGGGTGGGCGACAGCAGGCGCCATTGCCAGCCTTCGGTCTCGGGCCAGAGTTCCTTCAGCACCGCCACGAAGCGGGTCGCCTCGGACTCCGACAGGGCCAGCGCGTCCGGCGGCAGCACGTCCACCCCATCGGTGCCGACCGACAGGTGCACCGGCGTCATCAGCGCCCAGGCCAGCGTGGCATCGGCGTCCACGGCCCAGGCCGCGGCGCTCGGCGCCGCCTGGCCGCGCAGGGCGGCCAGCGCCACGTGGTGCGGCGGGTGCGGTGAATACTCGTCGCCGCCCCAGGTCTCGGCCGGGCTGAGGCGGCCGAGTTGCGCTGCGAGGTTGGGCAGCGCGAGGCCGGAAAAGGCATGCCGGGCGGCATCGTCCAGTGCGCCGGCATGGGGGATCATCAAATGCATGGGGGCGGATTATCCCGAGGGTGATTCAAGGCGTTGTCACACAAGCTTCATACACTTTTCGCCATGACCGACCCGACTCCGCTGAAGCTCCTCAACCGCGAACAGGCGATCCTCGAATTCAACCGCCGGGTGCTGGCCCAGGCCCAGCGCGAGGACGTGCCCTTGCTGGAGCGGCTGCGCTATGTGTGCATCGTGTCGAGCAACCTGGATGAGTTCTTCGAGGTGCGCTTCGCCGACATGCTCGACGCCGCCCGCGACCCGCTGAGCCCGGTGAGCGCTGCTGATGTCGAGCGCGTCGGCCGTGCGGCCCACACCTTGATCGACGAGCAGTACCACGTCTTCAATGAGCAGCTGATGCCGCTGCTGAATCAGCAGCGCATCGTCATCCTCAACCACGCCGACCGGGACGACGCGCAGCGGGCCTGGGTGCAGAAGTTCTTCGAGCGCGAAGTGCGCCCGCTGCTGGTGCCCGTGGGTCTGGACCCGGCCCACCCCTTCCCGCAGGTGGCCAACAAGTCGCTGCACTTCATCGCGCGGCTGTCGGGCAAGGACGCCTTCGGGCGCGACACCCGCATCGCCATCGTCAAGGTGCCGCGGGTGCTGCCGCGGGTCATCAAGCTGCCGGCGGCCGTCAGCGAGGGCCGCCAGGCCTTCGTGCTGCTGACCAGTGTCATCCGTGCCCATCTGGAGGAACTCTTCCCGGGCCGCAAGGTCGAGGCCTTCTCTCAGTTCCGTGTGACGCGCGACTCCGACCTGGAGGTGGACGAGGAGGAGATCGCCAACCTGCGCCACGCGTTGCGATCGGGGCTGACCACGCGTCATTTCGGCCGCGCGGTGCGGCTGGAGGTGGTCAATACCTGCCCGGCGGAGTTGTCGGAGTTTCTGCTGGAGCAGTTCGCGCTGCCGGCGGCGGCGCTGTACCGTGTCAACGGTCCGGTCAACCTGGTGCGCCTGAACGAGCTGATCGACCAGACCGACGCGCCGCCCTTGCGCTTCCAGCCCTTTGAGCCGGCGTGGCCGACGCGGCGGCTGCCGCGGCACAAGTCCATCTTCGAGCGCCTGAAGAAGGGCGATGTGCTGCTGCACCATCCCTTCGAGAGCTTTGAGCCTGTCGTGCAGATGCTGCGCGAAGCCGTGATGGACCCGGAGGTGCTCGCCATCAAGCAGACCATCTACCGCACCGGCGCCAAGAGCGAGCTGATGGACCTGCTCATCGAGGCCGCACGCCGCGGCAAGGAAGTGATGGCGGTGGTGGAGTTGAAGGCGCGCTTCGACGAAGAGGCCAACATCAACTGGGCCGAGCGCCTGGAGGCCGTGGGCGCGCAGGTGGTGTATGGCATCGTCGGCTACAAGACCCATGCCAAGCTCTTGATGATCACCCGGCGCGAGAACGGCAAGCTGCGCCGCTACGCCCATATCTCCACCGGCAACTACAACCCCAAGACGGCGCGGCTCTACACCGACCTCGGCCTGCTCACCGCCGATGCCGACCTGACCTCGGACGCCGATTCGGTGTTCCGCCAGCTCGCGTCGCTCGGCAAGTTCAAGGCGCCGCGCCGCATGCTGCTCGCGCCGTTCAACCTGCATGCCCGGCTGCTGGAGCTGCTGGGCTTGGTGGAGAAGGCCGCACTCGGCGGCTACAAGGGCGCGCGCGTGGTGGTCAAGATTAACGCGCTGACCGATGCCGAACTCATCCACGGCCTGCTGCGCGCGGCCCAGGCCGGCGCCAAGGTCGACCTGATCGTGCGCGGCGCCTGCATGCTGCCGCCGGGGCTGCCGGGCGTGAGCGACAACATCGTGGTGCGCTCGGTGGTGGGGCGTTTCCTGGAGCACACGCGGGTGCTGTACTTCCGCTGGGGTGAGGCTGAGGAGGAGACGGCGCTGTACCTGTCGAGCGCCGACTGGATGAGCCGCAACATGTTCCGCCGCATCGAAGTGGCCTGGCCGGTGCTGGATGCCCGGCTGCGCCAGCGCGTGATCGACGAAGCCCTGCAGCCCTATCTGCACGACACGCTGGACGCCTGGCAGCTGGGCCCGGATGGGCGCTCGGTGCGCATCAGCAGCACCGGGGTCAGTGCGCAGCAGGCCCTGATGGGGCTGTATTCGTGAGGACCATCGGCATGCCCTTTGCGCGCGAGGCTGCATCATGGACTTGATCCTCTGGCGTCATGCCGAAGCCGAAGTCGCCGCCCCGGGGCAGGATGACCTGCAGCGCGCGCTGACGCCCAAGGGCGAGCGCCAGGCCCGGCGCATGGCCGCCTGGCTGAATCAACGCCTGCCCGCCACGACCCGCGTGCTGGTGAGCCCCGCGCTGCGCTGCCGCCAGACGGCCGAAGCCCTGGGGCGCGAGAACCGCATCGTGCCGAGCATTGCGCCGGATGCGCCCCTCACCGCGCTCATCGAAGCCGCCCGCTGGCCCAAGGCCAGCGAGCCGGTGCTGATCTGCGGCCACCAGCCCACGCTGGGCCAGGTGGCGGCGCATCTGCTGGCCGGCGTGGAGCAGGACTGGGCCGTCAAGAAGGGCGCCGTCTGGTGGCTGCGCTGGCGCCAGCGCGACGGCGAGCCCGAGGTCACGCTGCATGCGGTGCAGGGGCCGGACGCGCTCTAATGCGGGCACGGGAGGCTTCTATGCAAGCAGCGGGGGTGGACAAGCCGGGCGCGGGCCGCTGGTGGACGTCGTGGGGGGCGCTCGGTCTGGCGCTGGTGGGTTACGCCCTGCTGTGGCTGGGGCCCCTGGAGGGCTTCGGCCTGATCGAGCCCTTGCAGCCGCTGTGGCATGCCGCGGTCATGGCCCTGGGCCTGCTGCTCATGGGCCAGGTGCTGTCGCGCGTGGTGCCCAGCGGCCTGGGCGTGTTCAAGGGGCTGTTGGGGGCGGGCGTGTTCCTGAGCGTGCTGGTTTACGTGCTGGGGCTCCTCGTCCTCCCGCGCGCCAGCCAAGACACCGGCCTGCGCGCTGAACCCGCGCCGGACCTGCGCTACGCCGCCGTGCGCCAGGGCGGCATGGGCAATACCTGGACCCGCGTCGTCGAGCGCCGGACCTATGCCTTCGCGGTGGTCCGGGAGCGCACCATCGCAACGTACGCGCGCGAACAGGTGCTCCACATCGACGCCAGCGAGCCCGGCAAGCTCAAGGTGCATCTGCAGGAGTTGGGCAAGCCGGCGCGTGTCGTCGATCTCCCCGTCAGCTGATCCAGCCGGCAGCGGCGGACGCCCTGACCGCCGCTTGGCTCACGCCACCGTCAGCTCGACCACACCGCTGCGCCCCCAGGCTTCGGCTTCTTCCTTCAGCAGGAAGCGGGTGCGCGCCTGCTCCGCGGCCCAGGCCTTGGGGCAGTGCAGGGTGAGCTGATTGCCCTGGCGCACGAGCTTGGGGCTGCCGGCCGGCAGCCGGCGGGCGTGGCAGAGGATGACCGCCAGGCGCAGCGCAATGATCTGGTCGAGCACCGCGGCGTCCTGGAGCTGAGCCTCCACCTTGCGCAGGCGGCCGCGCTGCCCCAGGGCAAGCGTGGCCAGGCGTTGCAGCTGGTTGTTGGAGAAGCCGGCCGCGTCCGCATGACCGATGAGGTAGGCGCTGTGGCGGTGGTGGTCGTGGTGGGACACCAGCATGCCGGTCTCGTGCAGGGCGGCGGCCCAGCGCAGCTCGCGCAGCAGTTCGGGCAGCGGCTCGGGGTTGAGCTGACGGTAGAGCTTCTCGGCCTGGGCGGCGACGCGATCAGCCTGTTCGGTGTCGACCTTGAAGCGGCTTTGCAGCTCGGCCACCGAGGCGGCGCGGGGGTCTCGGGCGGCGCTGGGCTGCAGGCGCTCGGCCAGGTCGAAGATGACGCCCTGGCGCAGCGCGCCCTTGGTGGGCAGCAACTCGTCGATGCCGAACTGCACCAGCAGCGTGTAGAGGATGCTCAGGCCGCCGGCCACCACGGGGCGGCGGTCGTCCTTCAGGCCGGCGAGTTGCAGCTTGTCCTGCGAGCCGGCCTCGATGCAGCGCTCGATGCACCAGCGCAGCGCGGCGGGTGTCACGCGGCCGTCGGTCACGCCGGTGGCGGCCAGCACCTGCGACACCGCGCCTACCGTGCCCGAGGAGCCCAGCGCCTCTTGCCACAGCTCGCGGCGGAACAGGGTCAGGCCTTCTTCCAGCTCGGCGCCCGCGGCCACCTGCGCGGCGCGGAAGGCTTCGGGCGTGAAGCGGCCGTCGGCGAAGAAGCGCATCGACAGGCCCACGCTGCCGACGCCAAACGACTCGGCCAGCACGGGCTTGCGGCCGCGGCCCAGGATCATCTCGGTGGAGCGACCACCGATGTCGATCACCAGGCGCGGCTTGTCAGACGGCTGCAGCCGGGCCACGCCGGCAAAGATCAGGCGGGCTTCCTCGCGGCCGGCAATGACTTCGATCGGATGGCCGAGCACGGCCTGCGCGCGCTCCAGGAAGGCGTTGCGGTTGCGGGCTTCTCGCAGGGTCTGCGTGGCCACCGCACGCACGCGCTCCGGCGGGAGGCCGGTCAGCTGCTCGCCAAAGCCCTTGAGGCAGTCCAGGCCGCGTTGCATGGCGGCCTCGGTCAGCATGCCGTTGGCGTCCAGCCCGGCGCCCAGCCGCACGCTTTCCTTGATGTAGCTGATGCGCTGGTAGCGGTCGCCACTCAGGCGCGCCAGTTCCAGCCGGAAGCTGTTCGAACCGATGTCGATGGCCGCCCAGGGCTGGCTGCTGGAAAGGGTGCGTGTCGTCATGGGGAATGATTGTCCGGGCAAAATTTGATGCTTCTTCGTAACCGCAGCCTCGCTGGAGTTGCCCATGCTCAAGGAAGAAGTCGACAGCCTCGCCCCCGGACGTGAATTCAGCCGCCGCGGCTTCGTGCAGACCACCGTGGGCAGCGGTTTCGCTGCCGCGGTGCTGCCGGTGGCGGCCCAGACGATCACGACCGACACCACGGGGCTGGAGGCCGGCTCGGTCACCATCCCGGTGGGCGACTTCAAGATGCCCGCCTACCGCGCCCAGCCGGCCGGCAAGAAGAACCTGCCCGTCATCCTCGTGGCCAGCGAGATCTTCGGTGTGCATGAGCACATTGCCGATGTCTGCCGGCGCCTGGCCAAGCAGGGCTACCTCGCGATCGCGCCCGACCTCTTCGTGCGCCAAGGCAACGCCGCCGCCTACACCGACATCCCCAAGCTCATTGCGGAGGTGGTCAGCAAGGCCTCCGACGCCCAGGTCAATGGCGACCTGGACGCCACCGTCGCCTGGGCCGCGGCCAACGGCGGCGACACCGCGCGGCTGGGCATCACGGGCTTTTGCTGGGGTGGCCGCACCACGTGGTCCTACATCGCGCACAACCCGAAGGTGACGGCCGGCGTGGCCTGGTACGGGCCGGTGGCGCGCAGCTACTTTGCCGGCGACAAGTCGGTGGTGGACCGCGCGGCCAGCATCAAGGCCCCGGTGCTGGGCCTGTACGGCGCGGCGGACACCGGCATCCCGGTCGACACCCTGACCCAGCTCGAAGCCGCGCTGAAGGCCGCGGGCAACACGCGCAGCGAGTTCGTCGTCTACCCCGACACGCCGCACGCCTTTTATGCCGACTACCGGCCCAGCTACCGCAAGGCGGCGGCCGATGACGGCTGGGCCCGCGCCCTGGCCTGGTTCAAGAAGAACGGCGTGATCTGACTCACCCCCTGCGCGCTTCGCGCGCCCCCTTCGAGGGGGCACGGCCAGCTGCCCGGCAAAGCCGCCGCTGCGGCCGTCGCTGGAGGTGTCGGCGCGCCAGGGGCGCGCCTTCCTTGACAATGGCGGGATGACCCTTCTCTACATCGTGCTCGCCACCTTCGCGGGCGGGCTGCTGTCGGTGCTGGTGGCGGCAAGCCTGACGGTCGGCGTGCTGACACGGCTGGTGAAAAGCCTGGTCAGCCTGTCGGCTGGCATCCTGCTGGGCACCTCGCTGCTGAATGTGCTGCCCGAGGCTTTCGAGAGCCACTCGGCGCATCCGCAGACCCTGTTCGCGGTGCTGCTGGGCGGGCTGCTGTTCTTCTGGCTGCTCGAAAAGGTGGAGCTCTACCGCCACACCCACCATCACGAGGACGATGGCCACCACCATCACCACCACTTCGACGCCGAACAGGCCGGTCGTGGCGGGCTGACCGTGCTGGTGGGCGACAGCATCCACAACTTCTGCGACGGCGCCATCATCGCGGCCGCCTTCCTGGCTGACACGCGACTGGGCTTCGCCACTGCGCTGGCCATCGTGGCGCACGAGATCCCGCAGGAGGTGGGCGACTTCATCGTGCTGCTCAATGCCGGCCTGTCGCGCGCCAAGGCGCTGCTCTTCAATGCCATCTCGGGCATGGCCTCCGTGGTGGGCGGCGTGCTGGGCTACTACCTGATCGGCAGCTTCGACGGTGTGCTGCCCTACCTGCTGGTGCTGGCCGCCAGCAGCTTCATCTACATCTCCGTGGCCGATCTGCTGCCCCAGCTGCAGCAACGTCTGGCCTGGCGCGACACGCTGGCCCAGGTGGCCTGGCTGGGTGTGGGCCTGGCCGTGGCCTTCGGCGTGTCGCAGATGCTGCATGGCGCGCATTGATGCCGCGCTGCGCGGTGCGCTGCCTTCTGGTGCTGTGAACTCAACGGAGACCGCCCTGGCCGAGCCGCGCGGACCGCTCATGGGGAGCGGCGTGATGGCGCAGGACTCCGGTCATGGCGATCCCTCCGGGGCAGCCAAGGGGCGATCCGCTGACGATTCAACCGCAGGCGTGGTGGGCGCCGCCGTGGAAGGGGCCGCGTCGGTGGAGACCGCACGCATCATGAGCTCGAACAGGCGCCGCGCGGGCAAGGGCTTGTAAGCCACCACCACCCCGGCCATCGCGGCGCGGGCCGCGATCTCGCCATCCAGATCGCCGGTCAGGAGCAGCGCAGGCAGACGGCGCCAGCCAGGCAAGGCCCGCAAGTGCTCGATGACCTGCAGGCCATCCATGGAAGTGCCCAGGTGCAGGTCCGTGATGACGAGATCCGGACAGGTCGGTTCGGCCAGCGCAAGGGCATCCAGTTGGTCCAAGGAGCTGCACTCATGGGCCACATGCCCGTTGATCTGCAGTAGTTCGATCATGGCTCGGCGAATGGCCGCGTCATCCTCCAGCACCACGATGCGCAATGAGCGGTTGGGTTGGCTGACGGTCGTCTCGCTGCCTGCGTCAGCTGACGCCAGCGGCAGCTCCACGCTGAACGCCGAGCCCTGCCCGACGCGGGACTGCAGGCTGACTTCCGCGCCCAGCAAGCGTGCCGCCCGCGCCACCACGGAGAGCCCGATGCCCAACCCTTGTTCGTCATGGCGCAGTTCGTCCAGCCTGACGAACTCGCTGAAGATTTCCTGCTGCTTGTCTGCTGGAATGCCCACGCCGGTGTCCTCGATGACGATGCGCAGCGTCTTCGAAGCGGGTTCACAACGTAGCTGCACGTGGCCCCGGCGCGTGTACTTGATGCCGTTGGAGACCAGGTTGAACAGCATGCGGCGCAACAGATGCCGGTCTGTCAGCACCACGAGTCCCGCGGGCGCCTGGAACAGGAGCGCCAGCCCCTTGCGCTCGGCCACCCGCGCGAACTGTGCCCGCACCTCCAGCAGCAGGTCATCCATCGCGACGGTACCCGTGCGGAGCTCGTAGCGATCCGACTCCAGCTGGGCCATGTCGATCATCACGTCGAGCATGTCGGACAGCACGGCGCCGGCGCGCCGCAGTTCGTCCACGGACGAAGCCAATGCCTTCGGCGCACCGTAGCTCAACACTTCGCTCACCAGGCCGATCGCATGCGCAGGTTGGCGCAGGTCATGGCAGGCCGCGGCAATGAGCCTGTTGCGCGAGGCATGCAGACGAGTCAGGCTGTCGTTGGCCTGCACAAGTTGCTCGGACAGTTTGGCCAGACGACGCTTGTGGCGGGTCTGGATGCGCAACGACACGGCTGCGATGCCAAGCGCCACGGCCAGCAGCGCCAGCATCGACTGCAGGACCAGGCGCTGCTGCGCTTCGATGGTCTGGCTGGCCCGCAGGTGATCATTCTCCCGGCGCTGGGCCGTGGCTTGGTACTTGGTATCGAGTTCGGCGCGCGCCGCTTCGTTGGCGTCGGCAACACGGCGCAGAGAGGCCAGGCGATAGCGCAGGGCGCTTCGGTAGGCATCGTCATGGGCGTCCTGGAGGGCGTAGGCGCTCATGATCGAGCTCCAGAGGCTCTCTTCAAACGCCGCAGAGGTCGTCACGAACGGGCGTGCGGCGTCTCTTTCGAGGTCGCGTATCGCGGACATCACGTCAGGGTCGCGCAATGCCGCGCGGCACAGCACGGTCAGCCTCTTGAGCGAGATGCTGCTTCCCGGGGCTTCCGGTGCGGTCAGCCTTCCCGAAACGAGGGCCGCGCACAGGGAGTCCTTGGGAGCTCGCCGGGCCTCCTTGGCCAGGGCGAGACCCAGGTCCGCCGAGCGCGACAGGCGATACAGGATCACGGCGCTGGCATCCATGCCCTGCTGGGCCAACTCTCTCTGGTGCTGCTGCAGCAACTGCGTGCCCGAATCCGCGTTGCCGGCGCGCGCCAGGGTATTGGCCTCCCACACGGTGAAAGTGAGAGCTGCCCAGGGCAGCTTCAATGCGTTCATCTCGGCCTGTGCCTCGCGTGCCTGCTCCACCACCCGGGCGAACTCGGCAGGCGACGACGCCGCAGACATCGCTGCATTGACGAGCAGGCTGCGCGCCTCGATCTTCTGGAAGGGGTCATCGGCGCCTTGAAGCACCTCGATCAGCTCGGCCGTGGCTCCAGCGGCTCGCGCGCTCTCCAGTTGGGCATACGCTGACATCAGCTTGGCCTCCCACACGAAGGCCTGCGGTCCAAGTGTCGTGGCACGCTCGCGCGCGAGTTGGATGCGCTGGGCGGCCAGGTCCATCTGGCGCGTCGTGATTTCGAACCGCGCCATGCCGAGCCACGCCTCGGTCAGGCCGCTGGTGACCTTGCCACGGGCCTCGCCCTCGACGCTTTCGGTGAGGGCGTCGTACACCGTCTGCAGATCAGGAGCCAGGCGCCGACCCGCGCAGATCTCCAGATACCAGCTGCCCCACCGCCGCAGCGAGCTTTCATCTGCCTGCTGGCGCGCCCGGAAGAACTCTGCCCGGGCCAATGCGACCTCGCGTGAAGCGTCCTGGTAGAACGCTTCCCGTCTTTGGGATAGCCATGCTGCGCCGTCCAGCGACGCAGGCCCGGCGATGGCTTGAATGCACGCCAGCAGGCCGGCGGCCAGCGCCATGACCTTCAGCCGAAGGCAAGCGAGATTCATCCAAAGCCCCCATGTACTCGCTGTCGATGGTTCTTCGCCGAGATCCTGAATAGGAACCGATCGGCCGGCTCCGTTCGCTGCAGATCACGGCGTGACCCGTCACCCGGCTGCAGGGCGCCG
Source organism: Methylotenera sp. (assembly GCA_021738245.1). Taxonomy (GTDB): domain Bacteria; phylum Pseudomonadota; class Gammaproteobacteria; order Burkholderiales; family Burkholderiaceae_C; genus Pelomonas. The sequence goes on from JAIPCJ010000008.1 coordinate 30,082, forward strand.
CTTGTTCAACCAAGGATACAGAGGCCCTGGCTGTTTGGGAGGAATTTCGCGTCGCTGGATTGAGGACCGGCGCTGGCGATGGGGGCGAGGCGGCCCGCGGCGCTTTTCACTGCAGGCCCTGGCTCAGCCCCGCTCGAAGTCCTGCAGCAAGCTCCTCACCTTGGTGGTGATGATGTCCACCGCCGGGCCGTTGGCGCCGTGGGGCAGGATGACGTCGGCGTTGCGTTTGGTCGGCTCGATGAACTGCTTGTGCATCGGCCGCACGGTTTCCAGGTACTGGTTCATCACCGACTCGGTGCTGCGGCCGCGCTCCGTGATGTCGCGCTGCAGCCGGCGGATGAAGCGCACGTCGGAGGCTGTGTCCACATAGATCTTCAGCGACATCATGTTGCGCATCTTGGTGTCGTACAGCGCGAACAGGCCTTCCACCACGATGACCGGCGCCGGCTTGACGGTGATGGTTTCGGTCGAGCGGTTGTCGGCAGCGAAGTCGTACACGGGCATCTCGATGGCTTCGCCCTTGCGCAGTGCGGCCAGGTGCTGGGTCATCAGCGGCCAGTCGAAAGCGTCCGGGTGGTCGTAGTTCTGCTTGCGGCGGTCTTCCGGCGGCATGTGAGACTGGTCGCGGTAGTAGTCGTCCTGCATGACCACCGCCACGTTTTCCGGGCCGATGGCCGCCAGCACTTGGCGCGTGACCGTGGACTTGCCGCTGCCGCTGCCCCCCGCAACGCCGATGACGAAAGGTTTGTGAGGGTGTTTGGGCATGATCTTCTGGTGGGAGCTGGGGCAAGGCCGGCCAAGGAGGTGCCGGCGGGGCTATTTTCGCCGCCTTCGCCGATGCGCCCGGACGCAGGCCGTGGTGTGTCAGCCGATGCCTGCAGCGGCCGAGTCGTCGCGGTCCTGTTCGAAGCGCTGCAGGCCGGCAAACGGCGGCAGCCAGGACTCGCGGCGCACCGTCCAGAGTTCATAGGTGGGGGTGAACTGGTCGGGGGCATCCAGCGCGCCCAGGTGAACCTCGACCTCGGCGCCGGACGCCGAGAACACGGACGACCCGCAGGTCGGGCAGAAGCTGCGCCCCGCATAGCTCGCCGTCGGGCCTTCGACGTCGAGCGCGGAGGCCGGGAAGATGGCCGACGCATGAAAGACGGCGCCATGGTGCTTTCTGCAGTCCATGCAGTGGCACACACCCACGCGCAGGGGCGTTCCCGCCACCTGGAAGCGAATGCGGCCGCACAGGCAGCCGCCGGTGGTGAGGCTCATGGGCACCTCCAGGTCGTGGGCGTCATTGTCGATGGACCGATTCTGCCGATGGATTCGCCACGACCGCGTCGGCGGTGCCGTGCGGCATGCCGCATGCACGGGGAGATGTCTGACAGACAGCCCAAGCCAAGCCTGCGACGCTTGCCGCCATGCCAACTGAACCTGCTCGCCGCAACGCGCCGCTGCTCGTCGTCTTCAACCGGTCGTCAGGCCGCGGCGACCGTGATGCCGTGGGCCCCGCGGTCGAGGCGGCATGCCGCACGGTCGGGCGAGGCTGCGAATTGTTCCCCGTCACGCAGGGCGGGCAGCTGCACGACGTAGCGCGTGACGCGGTGCGGCGGGCGGTAGAGGTGGGCGGCGTGGTCGTCGCGGCGGGTGGCGACGGCACGATCAATGGCGTGGCGCAGGCGGTGCTGGGCAGTGGCTGCGCGTTTGGTGTGCTGCCGCGCGGCACCTTCAACTACTTTGCGCGCACGCATGGCATTCCGACCGAGCTGGATCAGGCCCTTCAGGTGCTGTTGCATGAAGCCGCCGTGCCGGTGCAGGTCGGGCAGGTCAATGGCCGTGTCTTCTTGGTCAACGCCAGCGTGGGCCTGTACGCGCAGTCGCTGGAAGACCGGGAAGGCTGGAAGCAGCAGTTCGGCCGCAGCCGCCTGGTGGCGCTGGCCTCCGGGGTGCGAACCATCCTGCGTGGCCATCGCAGCCTGCGCCTGACGGCCGAGCTGCCCGATCGGAGCTGGAGCGCCCGCACGCCGACGCTCTTCGTCGGCAACAACGCACTGCAGATGGAGCAGGTCGGCCTGCCCCAGGCCCAGGCCATCGACACCGGGCGCCTGGCCGGGGTCATGCTCAAGCCGGTGGGGCGGTGGTCGCTGCTTGCCCTGCTGGCACGCGGTGCCTTCGGTCAGCTGAGCGAAGCGGATGAGGTGGTGCACTTCCCTTTTCGCAGCCTGACGGTGAATGTGCGGGCCGGCGGCACGCGGCGCATCAAGGTCGCCACCGATGGCGAGGTGAGCGCCATGACCATGCCCTTGCGCTTCGAGGTCGCGCCGAACCTGCTGCCGCTGATCCGGCCGCCGGGGCTGGCTCCCGAGCGGCGCGAGGCCCAGGCGGCCGCGGAGGCCGGTGCATGAGCGTGGTGCTGCAGATCTCAGACACGCATTTCGGCACCGAGCGCCCCATCGCCATGGCGGCGCTGCAGGACCTGTGCCAGACGCAGCGGCCCGATGTGCTGCTGGTCACCGGCGACATCACGCAGCGGGCCCGGGCCGCCGAGTTCGCTGCGGCCCAGGCCTGCTTCGAGGCCCTGCCGGTGCCCACGCGTCTGGTGCTGCCGGGCAATCACGACATCCCGCTGTTCGACGTGTTCACGCGCGCGCTGGATCCCTACCGTCGTTACGCGCAGGTCTTCGGCCGCCGCCTGGAGGGCGAGGTCGTGCGGGACGATCTGCTGCTGCTCTCGGTCAACACCACGCGGCGCTGGCGGCATGTGCATGGCGAGGTGTCGGCGCAGCAGATCGAGCGCGTCTCCGCCCGTCTGGCTCAGGGCAGGCCGGGCCAGCTCAAGCTGGTGGCGGTGCACCAGCCGGTCGCCGCCGTCACGCCACAAGACAAGCGCAACCTGTTGCGGGGTTGCGAGCGGGCTGTGCACGCCTGGGCGGCGGCGGGCGTGGATGCGGTCGTCGGCGGGCACATCCATCTGCCCTATGTGCTGCCGCTGCAGGCGCGCTGGCCGACGCTCGCGCGCCCCGTCTGGGCGGTGCAGGCGGGCACCGCGCTGAGCCGGCGCACCCGCGACGGCATCGGCAACTCGGTCAACTTCATCCACACCGGCGCGCCGGCACTGGTTGAGCGCTGGGACCTGGATGACGCCGCAGGTCGATTCACGCGGGTGGGGGCCACCGCGATAGGCGCGGGCGCCTGAAGCAGCGCCGAGGCCCCGGGCGCGCGCCGGTCGGTTCGCTTCGGGCGCCGTCGCGCGGGCAGCGAGGCACGGCGGCATGGGCCGCGCCGAGGCTTACTTCACCACCAGCACCGGCAGTTCAGTGTGGGTCAGCACTTTCTGCGTTTCGCTGCCGAGCAAGAGCGCGGCCACGCCGCGGCGGCCGTGAGAGGCCATCACGATCAGGTCGACGCCCTCGGCCTTGGCGTGGTCGATGATGGCTTCCCAGGCGTGCAGGGCTTCGATGGTGTGGCCCTTGCAGGCCATGCCCTGGGCGGCCGCGGCCGCGCAGACGGCCTCCACACGCTGGCTGGCCACACGCTGCTGCGCGTCGATGAACTCCTGCGGCGGCACCGGCTGGATCTCCGACACCGCGCTGTACGGGAAGGGCTCCATCACGCTGAGCGTCAGCAGCTGGGCGCCGTGGACCTGGGCCAGTTGCACGGCGGTGGCCACGGCCTTGGCGGTGATGTCGGAGCCGTCGGTCGGGACGAGGATGCGCTTGAACATTCGGTCCTCCAGTCGTTGGGGTGGACCACAGTGTGGACCATCACCGACCGTGGCGTTTGTCGGAGATCAAGCCTTTGCGATGGGGCGCGCGGGGTCGGACGACCATTCGCTCCAGGAGCCGGGGTAGAGCACGCCATCGCCCAGGCCGGCGTGTGCCATGGCCAGCAGGTTGTGGCAGGCGGTCACGCCCGAGCCGCATTGGTGCACCACGTCGGCCGCGGTGTAAGGGGCGAGCAGGGCGGCGAACTCATCCCGCAATTGCTCGGCAGGCTTGAAGCGGCCGTCCGGGCCGAGGTTGTCCTTGAAGAAGCGGTTGCTGGCGCCGGGAATGTGGCCTGCGGCCCGGTCCAGCGGCTCCACGTCGCCGCGAAACCGTTCGGCGGCGCGGGCGTCGATGAGGCGCACCCGGCCCAGGCGAGCCTGCAACGTGGCCGCGTCGATCTGGCTGACCAGGGGCGCACCCGGGTGCCAGTTGCTGGGCGTGGCAGTGGGCAGGGCGGTGGTGAGTTCGCCATTCCAGGCGCCGTCGAGCACAGCGACCTGCGCATGGCCCATCCAGCGCAGCATCCACCACAGGTGGGCGGCATACGGCCCGCCCTGGCGGTCGTAGGCGACCACCTGCCGGCCGGCCGAGAGACCCAGGCGGCGCAGCAGGGCGGCGAAGCTCTCGCGCTCGGGCAGCGGGTGGCGGCCGCGGAACGCGCCATCCGCGCCGGTCTTGGCGCCGCACAGGTCGCGGTCCAGGTGCAGGTAGAAGGCGCCAGGGATGTGGCCGGCGGCGTAGGCACGTTCGCCGGCCTCGGTGTCGGCGAGGTCGAAGCTGACCTCGATGATCAGCGGGTCGTGCAGGGACGGGAGGTCAGCGGGGGCGATGAGCGTGGTGTAGGCCATGGTCAGGACTCGGCGGGGTTGAACTGGCTGTCTTTGGGCGGCGGGGCCACGCGGTTGCGCAACAGCGTGGCACCCAGTCCGGCGCCGATGATGAGGAGCATGCCCAGGGTGGCTTGCCAGGTCAGCGCATCCTTGAAGAGCAGCATGCCGTAGCCGAACGAGAACACGATGCCGAGGTATTGCAGGCAGGCGTTCACGAGCGGCTTGCCCGTGCCGTAGGCGCGTGTGAGACAGACCTGGGCCGTGGTGGCCAGCACGCCCACGGCCAGCAGCAGGGTTGCGCCCCAGAGCGTGTGGCTGTGCAGGCCGCCCTCGGTGATGCCGGTGATGACAGCGCCCGCCACGCAGCCGCCCACCGAGAAGTAGAAGACGACCCGCAGTTCCGGCTCACCGACACGGCCCAAGGCTGTCACCTGCAGGTAGGCCATGGCGGCGATCATGCCGGACAGCAGGCCGGCCAGGCCGTGCCAGAGCTGCTGCTGATCGAGCGTGGGGCGCAGGATGAGCGCCACGCCGACGAAGCCCAGCAGCACGGCCGCCATGAGCCGCCAGTCCAGCTTCTTGGCGCCCATCAGCACTGCGCCTCCGAGCAGGAACAGGGCCATCCAGACGGAGGACATGTAGTTCAGCGTCATCGCCGTGGCCAGCGGCAGCTTGCCGATGGCATAGAACCACAGGCACAGCGAGGTCACGCCCGAGATGCTGCGCCACAGGTGCATGCCGGGCAGCGTGGTCTTGAGGCTTACGCCCTGGCGATGCGAGATCAGCGCCATCATGACCGAGCCCACCAGGCCCCGGTACATGACGATCTCGCTGGCCGCGTAGAACTCACTGGCCAGCTTCACGCAGACGCCCATGGTGGCGAACAGAAAGGTCGCCAGGATCATGAGCGCCGAGGCCGGCACGGTTCGCTTTACCCAGCGACTGCCGCGGATCCGGCGTCGCCGGGCTGCTGGCCCTGCCCCCTCGAGGGCGCTGGCGAAGCCAGCAGGGGGTGGTCCAGTTCCCTGCGGAACCACTCATGGAAGTGCTGCATGCCGTCTTCCATGGGGCTCTGGTAGGGGCCGACCTCGTTGTCGCCCCGGTCGAACAGAGCCTTGCGCCCGGCATCCATGCGTTCGCCGATCTCGTCATCCTCGACGCAGGTCTCCATGTAGGCGGCCTGGTGCGCTTCGACGAACTCGCGCTCGAAGGCGGCGATCTCCTCGGGGTAGTAGAACTCGACGAGGTTGACGGTTTTCTGCGGCGAGACCGGATGCAGGGTCGACACCACCAGCACATGCGGGTACCACTCGACCATGATGTGCGGGTAGTACGTCAGCCAGATGGCGCCGGCCTCGGGCGGGCGGCCGGCGCGGTACTTCATGAGCTGGTCATGCCAGCGCTGGTAGACCGGCGAGCCCGGGCGCTCCAGGCCCTTGTGCACGCCCACGGTCTGCACGGAGTGATGGCGGCCGAATTCCCAGGCGAGGTCGTCACAGGTCACGAAGCCGCTCAGACCGGGGTGGAAGGGGCCGACGTGGTAGTCCTCCAGATAGACCTCGATGAAGGTCTTCCAGTTGTAGTTGCACTCGTGAACCTGGACCTTGTCGAGCACGAAGCCGGTGAAATCCAGTTGCGCGCGCGGGCCGAGATGGGCCAGTTCAGCCGCCACATCGTGCCCGTTGTCTTCGAACAGCAGGCCGTTCCACTCGCGAAGCGGGTAGCGGTTCAGGTTCAGGCAGGGGTCCTGCGCGAAGTGCGGCGCACCGATCAGCTCACCCTGATGTGAATATGTCCAACGGTGCAGCGGGCACACGATGTTGGCCTGGGTGTTGCCGCGCCCGCGCAGCATCACGGCCTGACGATGCCGGCAGACGTTGGAAATCAGCTCCACCCCCTGGCGCGAGCGCACCAGGGCCCGGCCTTCGCCTTCCTGGGGCAGGGCGTAGTAGTCGCCCGCCTCAGGGACGGCCAGTGCATGGCCGACATAGCGGGGCCCTCGCTGAAAGATGCTCGCCTGTTCACGCTGGAACAGATCGGAATCGAAGTAGGCGCTCACCGGGAGCTGGGTCTGGCTGCGTTGCAGCGCCGAGACGGGAAGGCTCAGGTCGGACATGATCCAGGCGGGTCTTTCAGGCGAAGTAGGGGTGCTGCGTCCCTCCGGCGCATCTCGGGGTTGCCGAGTCGGCCAGGTTGCTAGGTGTGGATGGGGGAGCCCGGCGCGCGGGCGCGCTCGGGCGAGAGGGTCGGGATTCTACGCATGCCTGTCTCGTGCTGCCGACGGTTACGTCTGTGGCCCTCAGATCGGGGAAACCCGCTGACTACAATTGCCGTTTCGCGTTCTGAAATGGCCAAGACCTCGTCACGCACAAAAATGGCTGCTGCCGACGGCGCCGACCTGAGCTACGAGCAGGCGCTCGATGAGCTGGAGCGCCTGGTTGCGGCGATGGAAGGCCAGCAATTGCCGCTGGACAAGCTGCTGGAGAGTTACCGGCGAGGTGCGGAACTGCTGGCGCTGTGCCGGGGCCGCCTCGAGGCGGTCGAGCAGCAAGTCAAGCTGCTGGATGGCGCTGAATTGAAGGCCTGGGAGGGCAAGGATTGAACGAACAAGACTTTGGACGATGGATGCAGGCGTCGCAGGCTGCAGTCGAGGCGGCGCTGGACGAGCTGGTCCCGGCGAATGCGCCTGCCGGTCTCGGCGAGGCGATGCGCTATGCGGTGCTGGGGGGCGGCAAGCGGTTGCGCCCCTTGTTGGTGCTGGCCAGTTGCGCGGCGGTGGGCGGCGATCACTTCGCGGCCATCCGCGCGGCCTGCGCGGTGGAGCTGATTCACGCCTACTCCCTGGTTCACGACGACATGCCCTGCATGGACGACGACGTCATGCGCCGCGGCAAGCCCACGACCCACGTGGCCTTCGGTGAAGCCCAGGCCATGCTGGCCGGCGACGCGATGCAGGCCCTCGCCTTCGAGGTGCTGACCCCCGACGCCGGCATCCCGCCCGCCTTGCAGGCGCGGCTGTGCTCACTGCTGGCGCGCTCGGCCGGCCACGACGGCATGGCCGGCGGCCAGGCCATCGACCTCGCCAGCATTGGCAAGCGGCTCGACGAATGCACCTTGCGCGACATGCACCGCCGCAAGACCGGCGTGCTGCTGCAGGCCAGCGTGATGATGGGTGCCGCCTGTGGCCCCGCATCCGCGCAGGCGACGCGGTCGCTGTCCGACTATGGCGCCGCCCTGGGTCTGGCCTTCCAGGTCGTGGACGACATCCTGGATGTGACGCAGGACTCCGAAGTGCTGGGCAAGACCGCCGGCAAGGACCAGGACGCCAACAAGCCGACCTATGTCAGTGTGCTGGGCCTGGATGCCGCACGGGCGCTGGCCCAGCAATTGCGCGCCGAAGCCAAGGCAGCGCTGGCGGCCACGGGGCTGGCCGATGTGAGCCACCTCAGCCTGCTGGCAGACTCCGTCGTCGAGCGGGACAATTGAGCCTGACGCTCAGCGACCGAACAACCGAAGTACAAAGGGCCGCCATGGATTACTCGCTGCTCAAGACCATCGACAGCCCCGCCGACCTGCGCCGCCTGCCGCGCACGGAGCTCAAGCGGCTGGCCGATGAACTGCGCGCCTACGTGCTCGACAGCGTCTCCAAGACGGGCGGCCACCTGGGTTCCAACCTCGGCACCGTCGAGCTCACGGTCGCGCTGCATTACGTCTTCAACACCCCCGAAGACCGGCTGGTGTGGGACGTGGGCCACCAGACCTACCCGCACAAGGTGTTGACGGGCCGCCGTGACCGCATGAGCGGCCTGCGCCAGCTCGGCGGCATCAGCGGCTTCCCGCGCCGCGACGAGAGCGAGTACGACACCTTCGGCACCGGCCATTCGTCCACCAGCATCTCGGCCGCGCACGGCATGGCCATGGCTGCCAAGCTCAAGGGCGAGAACCGCAAGGCCGTGGCCATCATCGGCGACGGCTCCATGACGGCGGGCATGGCTTTCGAGGCGCTGAACAATGCCGGCGTGGCGCATGGCGGCGTGCTGGGTGACGTGCTCGTCATCCTGAACGATAACGACATGTCGATCAGCCCGCCGGTCGGTGCGCTGAACAAATATCTGGCGCGCCTCATGAGCGGCAGCTTCTATGCCGCCGCGCGCGAGGGTGCCAAGAGCGTGCTCAAGAACACGCCGCTGTACGAGTTCGCGCGCAAGTTCGAGGAGCACACCAAGGGCATGGTCGTGCCGGGCACCATCTTCGAAGAGTTCGGCTTCAACTACGTCGGCCCCATCGACGGCCACGACCTGGACTCCCTGGTGCCCACGCTGGAGAACCTGCGCGACAAGAAGGGCCCGCAGTTCCTGCACATCGTCACCAAGAAAGGCGCGGGCTACAAGCTGGCCGAGGCCGACCCGGTCAAGTACCACGCCGCCTCCGGCAAGTTCGACCCGGCCGTGGGCTTCGTCAAGCCGGCCACGCCACCCAAGCTGACGTTCACGCAGGTCTTCGGCGACTGGCTGTGCGACATGGCCGAGGCCGACCCGCGCCTGGTGGGCATCACGCCCGCCATGCGCGAGGGCTCGGGCATGGTCGAGTTCCACAAGCGCTTCCCACAGCGCTATCACGACGTGGGCATTGCCGAGCAGCATTCGGTGACCTTCGCCGCAGGCCTGGCCTGCGAAGGCGTGAAGCCCGTGGTGGCCATCTACTCGACCTTCCTGCAGCGTGCCTACGACCAACTGGTGCACGACGTGGCCATCCAGAACCTGCCGGTGCTGTTTGCGCTGGACCGCGCCGGCCTGGTGGGCGCCGACGGGGCCACGCATGCGGGCAACTACGACATCGCCTACACGCGCTGCATCCCGAACATGGCGGTGCTGACGCCGGCCGATGAAAACGAGTGCCGCCAGGCCCTCTACACCGGTTTCCTGCACGACGGCCCGGTGACCGTGCGCTACCCGCGCGGCGCGGGTGTGGGTGTGGTGCCCGAAGCCAAGATGACGGCTCAACCCTGGGGCAAGGGTGAAGTGCGCCGCCGCGGCGAGCGGGTGGCCATCCTGGCCTTCGGCACGCTGCTCTACCCGGCCCTGGAGGCCGCCGAGCGGCTCAATGCCACGGTCGCCAACATGCGTTTCGTGAAGCCGCTGGATGCCGAGCTCGTGGCCGAACTGGCGCGCACCCATGATGCGCTGGTCACGGTGGAAGATGGTTGCATCATGGGCGGTGCCGGCAGTGCGGTCACCGAGGCGCTGAATGCGGCCGGGCTCAGCATCCCGGTGTTGCAGCTGGGCCTGCCTGACGAGTTCATCGAGCACGGCGACCCGGCCAAGCTGATGAGCCTGTGCGGCCTGGACGCTGCTGGCATCGAGGCCAGCATCGTCAAGCGTTTTGGCGCGAAGCCGGCCGTGGTGCGTTCGTCGGCCGCGGGCTGATCGGCAGCCGCCCGGCCCTGGCGCCCTCAGCGGCGCGGGCGCAGGGCGTTCAGCATGTCGCCCACCAACGGCTGGGCCGGCCGGTGCAACGGGATCAGCGCGGAGACGCGGTAGGGAATCGACACCGTGAGCGCTCTCACGACGAGACCGTCGGCCGCGCAGGCCCGCGCCGTCAGTGGGTTGACGATGGCCAGCCCCAGGCCGGCCCGCACCAGCTCGCACACCGCCACGGCGCTGTGGGTCTGCACGCGCAGGCGGCGCGCGACGCCGGCTGCATCGAAGCGAGCATCGATCTCGCGCCGGTAGGGGTCGTCGGCAGCCAGGCTGATGAAGTCCTGGCCCGCGAAGTCCTTCAGCGCCAGCCGCTTGCGCGAGGCCAGCGGGTGATCGGCCGGCAGCACAGCCACCTCGTCGGCCTCCAGCACCGGCTCGATGCGAACCCCCGGCAGCGGCGTGGCCTGTTCGGCCAGGCCCAGGTCGAAGCGCTGCTCGCTCATCCAGGCATCCAGCAGCGGCGGCTCGGCCGGGGTGATGTCGACCCGGGCGCCGGGATGCCGGGCCAGCAGCGTCGCCAGCGCGCCCGGCAACAAGGCATGGCTGAGTGCGGGCAGGCTGAGCACCGTCAGCTCGGCGTCTTCATCGCGGCCCAGGGCCTGGGCGCGCTCGATGACGCGGCCCAGGCCCTGGAAGCTGCGCTCCACTTCGTCGAACAAGGCCCGCGCCCGCGCGGTGGCCTTGAGCCGGCCGCGCTCACGTTCAAACAGCGCGTAGCCGAGCAATTGCTCCAGCCGCGCGAGGTCCCGCGACAGCGTGGGCTGCGAGGTGTGCAGCAATTGCGCCGCGGCGGTGACGCTGCCAGCGGTCATGACGGCGCGAAAGACCTCGATGTGGCGGTGCTGGATATCCATATCAGGCATGAATTGTCGCGCCACAATTTTCAATTGGATTGAATGCGTCAGCCCGGGCATGCTTCGCGCCATGAGCAAGCCCTTTCCCACCGACCTGACGCCCGCCGTACTCCACCAACTGGCCGAGGAATACGGCACCCCGCTGTGGGTGTACGACGCCGCCACCATCCGTGCGCGGGCCGCCTCGCTGAAGCGCTTCGACGTGGTGCGCTTTGCGCAGAAGGCCTGCTCCAACATCCACATCCTGAAGCTGTTGCGCGAGGCCGGCGTCAAGGTGGATTCGGTGTCACGCGGTGAGATCCTGCGCGCGCTGGCCGCGGGCTACACGGCCGGCGGGGACGACATCGTCTTCACGGCCGACCTGCTCGACCACGCGACGCTGGCCACGGTCGTGCAGCACCGCATCCCGGTGAATGCCGGCTCCATCGACATGCTCGACCAGCTCGGCGCCGCCTCGCCGGGCCATGCGGTGTGGCTGCGCATCAACCCGGGCTTCGGTCACGGCCACAGCCACAAGACCAACACCGGCGGCGAGCACAGCAAGCATGGCATCTGGCATGCCGACCTGGGTGCCGCACTGGCCGCCGTGCGGCGCCATGGGTTGCACCTGGTGGGCTTGCACATGCACATCGGTTCGGGTGTGGACTACGCGCATCTGGCACAGGTCGGGCAGGCCATGGTGGGGCTGGTGCGCGAGACGGTCGCGGCCGGCCATGACCTGCACGCCATCTCGGCCGGTGGCGGGCTGTCCATTCCCTACCGCGAGGGGGATGCCCGCATCGACGTGGCCCATTACTTCGGCCTGTGGGACGCCGCGCGGCGTGAGGCCGAGTCGGTGGTGGGCCATGCGCTCACGCTGGAGCTGGAGCCGGGGCGGTATCTCGTCGCCGAGAGCGCGGTGCTGCTGGCCGAGGTGCGGGCCGTGAAGCACGCGGGCGCCAACCGCTTCGTGCTCGTGGATGCCGGCTTCAACGAGCTGATGCGCCCGGCGATGTATGGCGCCTTCCATGCGATGAGCCTCATCAGCGCGGGCGCCAGCGAGGCTGCGCTGCAGCCCACCGTGGTCGCGGGCCCGCTGTGTGAGTCGGGCGACGTGTTCACCCAGGGCCCGGGCGGCGAGGTGCTGACGCGCGAGCTGCCGCCCGCGGCCGTGGGCGACCTGCTGGTCATCCACGACGCCGGCGCCTACGGAGCCTCCATGTCCAGCAACTACAACAGCCGGCCGCTGGCCGCCGAGGTGCTGGTGGACGGCGAACACAGCCGCCAGATCCGCCGGCGCCAGACGGTCGAGGAATTGTTGGCACTTGAAATCTGACAGCCTGCTGTCACTCCTGAGGGCAGGGGTGTGATTTGCGGGGATCATCCGGGCCATGAAATTGGTCCCGATCCAGCAGGTGGGCGGTCATATCAAGGCGGGGGCGGCGCTGCCGTTCGGCGTGCGCGATGCCGAGGGCAAGCTGCTGCTGGCCCGGGGGCAGTTGGTGCCCAGCGAGCAGATGCGCGAGGCCCTGCTCAACCGCGGTGTCTTCGTCGACCTCGATGAACTGCGCGACGCTTCCGGCCGCGGCAGCGACGGCGGGACGGGGACCGAAGACTTCTTTGCCCGCTGGGAAGCTTTGCAGACGCGCCTGTCGGTACTGCTGCGCTCGCCTCAGGAGCCGCTGTTCCTGCCGCGCGTCAAGGAGTGCGCGGCGCAATTGATCGGGTGGGCCGAGCGCTTTGCGGATCAACTCCTGTTCGTCGTCATCCAGCACGACCACAACCGGCATGAGGTCTACGGCCTGGCCCACCTGCTGCACGCGGGGGCGATCAGCGCTTTGCTGTCACGCCGCTTGAGCTGGCCGGCGGAGCGTCAGAAGAGCCTGGTCGGCGCGGCGCTCACGATGAACCTGTCGATCATCGACCTGCAGGGCCGCCTGGCCTCGCGCGGCGGCAAGCTGCTGCCGCCGCAGCGCGCGGCGATCAACCGCCACCCGGACGAAGCCGTGGCCTGGCTGCGCAATGCGGGCCTGGACGACGCTGAATGGCTGGCCGCCGTGGCCCAGCATCACGAGCAGCCGGGGGGCGGCGGCTATCCGCAGAATCTGCCCGACCCCTGCGAGGCGGCGCAGCTGCTGCGGCTGGTCGACATCTTCCTGGCCAAGCTCGCCAGCCGCGGCGGCCGCCCGGGCATGGCGGCGCCGCAGGCGGCCAAGTCGCTCTACACAGGCAGTCAGGGTCATTCCTTCGCGGCCTTGATGGTGAAGGAGTTCGGGCTCTATCCTCCCGGGACGCTGGTCAAGCTGGCCAGCGGCGAGGTGGCGGTGGCCGTGCGCCGGGGTACATCCGGCAACACGCCCATCGTCAGCGCGCTGATGAATCGTCATGGGGATGCCTTAGGCTCGCCGATCAGGCGCGACACCGCGGTGGCGGAACATGCCGTCACCGGCCTGGTGCCCGCGCAAGTGCTGCGCGTGAAGCTGAGCCCGCACCAGCTCTACGACCGGCGCTACGAAGCCTGAATCGGGCCAATAGGCCTGCTCAATGGCCGCGATTTGATTAAAGTTTTCAACTGAAAACGTCATTTCGATATAGTTCTACCTATCCCATCAACCAGCCCCCCAACGGAGCGTTCGAATGTCCCTGATCAACACCCAAGTCCAGCCGTTCAAGACCCAGGCTTTCCACAACGGCAAGTTCATCGACGTGTCCGACGAGTCCCTGAAGGGCAAGTGGTCCGTGCTGATCTTCATGCCGGCCGCCTTCACCTTCAACTGCCCGACCGAAGTCGAAGACGCTGCCGACAACTACGCCGAGTTCCAGAAGCTGGGCGCCGAGGTCTACATCGTCACGACCGACACGCACTTCTCGCACAAGGTGTGGCACGAGACCTCGCCGGCCGTCGGCAAGGCCAAGTTCCCGCTGGTCGGCGACCCGACCCACACGCTGACCAACGCCTTCGGCGTGCACATCCCTGAAGAGGGCCTGGCCCTGCGCGGCACCTTCGTGATCAACCCCGAAGGCGTCATCAAGACGGCCGAGGTGCACTCCAACGAAATCGCCCGCGACGTGTCGGAAACCCTGCGCAAGCTCAAGGCGGCCCAGTACACCGCCGCCAACCCCGGCCAGGTCTGCCCGGCCAAGTGGAAGGAAGGCGCCAAGACCATCGCCCCGAGCCTGGACCTCGTCGGCAAGATCTAAATGCGTTTTGCAAGGAGCCCGGGAGGGCTCCTTCCCTCCGCAGAGCCTCACAGGTTCTGCTGAAAGGGCCTCCAACCCACATCGGTGCGGGGACCCTTTCAGCAGTGGCCCGCCTCGCCACGCCTCACTGAAAGGAAGTCACCATGTTGGACGCCGCACTCAAGACTCAACTCCAGGGCTACCTGGACCACGTCAAGCTCCCCTTCGAGATCATTGCCTCGCTGGACAAGTCCGCCAGCAGCGACGAGATGCGCGAGCTGCTCGACGAGATCGCCAGCATGAGCGACAAGATCACGCTGCGCACCGATGGCGTCGACACCCGCACCCCCTCCTTCCTGCTGCGTCGCACCGGCACCGAGCAATCGCTGCGCTTCGCGGCCATCCCGCTCGGCCACGAGTTCACGTCGCTCGTGCTCGCGCTGTTGTGGACGGGTGGCCACCCGCCCAAGGTCGAGCAGGCGCAGATCGACGCCGTGAAGGCCCTGGACATGGATCTTGACTTCGAGATCTACATGAGCCTGACCTGCCACAACTGCCCGGACGTGGTCCAGGCGCTGTCGCTGATGTCCATCGTCAACCCGCGCATCCGCACCACTGTCATCGACGGCGGCCTGTTCCAGCAGGAGGTCGAGGCGCGCGACATCATGGCCGTGCCGGCCGTGTGGCTCAACGGCCAGCCGTTCGCCTCAGGCCGCATGAGCCTGGAAGAGATCGTCGCCAAGCTGGACACCGGTGCTGCGACGCGTGATGCCAAGAAGCTGGACGCCGAGGCCCCCTACGACATGCTCATCGTCGGGGGTGGCCCGGCCGGTGCCGCAGCCGCCGTGTACGCGGCCCGCAAGGGCATCCGCACCGGGGTGGCAGCCGAGCGCTTCGGTGGCCAGGTGAACGACACCCTGGGCATCGAGAACTACATCTCGGTCTCGATGACCGACGGCCCGAAGTTCGCTGCCGCGCTGGAAGGCCATGTGAAGGACTACAAGGTCGACATCCACAACCTCCAGCGTGCCGAGAAGCTCATCCCGGCCACCGAGCCGGGCGGCCTGATCCAGGTGCAGCTCGCCAACGGCGCCACGCTCAAGGGCAAGACCGTCATCCTTTCCACGGGCGCGCGCTGGCGCAACGTGGGCGTGCCCGGCGAAGCCGAGTACAAGAACAAGGGCGTGGCCTACTGCCCGCACTGTGATGGCCCGCTGTTCAAGGGCAAGCCGGTGGCCGTGATCGGCGGCGGCAACTCGGGCGTCGAGGCTGCCATCGACCTGGCCGGCATCGTCAAGCACGTGACCTTGCTGGAGTTCGGCGCCGAGCTGCGTGCGGACGCGGTGCTGGTGAAGAAGCTGGAGAGCCTGCCCAACGTCACCATCCTCAAGAACGCCCAGACGACGGAGTTCACCGGCAGTGGCGGCAAGCTCGATGGCCTGAACTACACGGATCGCGTGTCGGGCGAGGCGCGCCGCGTGGAGGTGGACGGCTGCTTCGTGCAGATCGGTCTCGTGCCCAACACCGAGTGGCTGCGCGGCACGGTGGAGCTGTCCAAGCACGGCGAGATCATCGTGGACGCCAAGGGCGCGACGTCGGTGCCGGGTGTGTTCGCGGCGGGCGACGTGACGACCGTGCCCTTCAAGCAGATCATCATCGCGGCCGGCGACGGCGCGAAGGCCGCGCTCGGTGCGTTCGACCACCTGATGCGCAGCTGAGGACGGCGCCCGGCCGGGCGCGGCTCAACGCAGGGTGTAGCCGCGGCCGTCCATGCAGGCGTCCACCGCGCGGTTGAAGACGCTGCTGTCGGCCATGGCGGCCGGTTGGCTGGTGGCCCAGCGGTTGCACTCGCGTTGGTCGAACTCGGTCTGCGCCGGGCTCTGGCCATGGCGCGGGTAGATGACCGGCACCGGGCGGCTGGGCGCGGCATAGACCGGCGCGGGTGCCACCACGACGGGCGGGGGCAGCGGTGCCGGCGGCGGCACGTAGACCACCTCGGCCGGCCGCTCCGCCTGGTGCGCCAGGGCGATCAGGGGCAAGGCCACGGCCAGGCCAACCACGAGACCACCCAACCCCGGTCCACGGTGGTGATGATGGTGGTGATGCGGCGGCGGCCCGTAGTAGCGCGGTCCGGCGCTGGCCAGCCCCGTGGCCGTGATGAGGGCCGAAACGATCAGGGTGCGAGCGAAAGTCTTCATGGCGGATCTCCGTCGATGGGCTGGGCTTGAACGTGTCAACCGGCCAGCCCGCTGACCCACGGCGCACCGATCTTGGCACATCGCGTCACAGCGGCTTCACCGCCAGTGCGCGGCGCGTCTGCCACAGGCCCTCGGCGCTGTAGACGGCCAGCGCGCTCCAGATGAAGCCAAAGGCCACCAGCCGGCCGGCGTCCATCGGCTCCTTGAACAGGAACACGCCGAGCAGGAACTGCAGCGAGGGCGACACGTATTGCACCAGGCCGAGCGTGGCCAACGGGATGCGCCGCGCGCCGGCCGCGAACAGCAGCAGGCTGCCGGCCGTCACCGGCCCGGTGCCGATGAGCCAGGCCCAGTCCACCGCCGTCTGCCCGGCCATGCTGCCGTCGTGGCTCCACCAGATCAGGCCTGCGGCAGCCAGGGGCGCCAGGATGAGCGTCTCCAGCGTCAGCCCCTCGATGGCACCGAGCGCGGCCGTCTTGCGCATCAGGCCGTAGAAGCCGAAGCTGATCGCCAGCACCAATGCCACCCAGGGCAGGCGCCCGGCTGTCACGGTGAGCCACAGCACGCCGAAGGCTGCCAGGCCCACCGCGAACCATTGCACCGGCCGGGGGCGTTCGTGCAGCACGGCAAAGCCCAGCGCCACGTTGACCAGGGGGTTGATGAAGTAGCCCAGGCTCGCATCCAGCACATGCCCGTGGCCCACGGCCCAGACGTAGGTGAGCCAGTTGATCGCAATCAGCAGGGCCGACAGTGCGAACCGCCGCCAGGTCGCTGCGCTCACGGTGCGCAGCCAGGCGAGATTGCGCGTGACGATCAGCACCACGGCCACGAAGGCCAGCGACCACAAGGTGCGGTGGGCCACGATCTGCAGCGCCGGGATGGTGGCGATCTGGCGGAAATAGAGCGGGAACAGGCCCCAGCTGAGGTAGGCGCCGAGCGCGAAGAGGATGCCGGAATTCATCGTCCGCATTGTCGTTGCGGGTTTCCCCGAGGCGATTCGTGGGGGCTCCGGCGTCGAATGGGGCCCGCGTCGATCGTCGAGTGGGCATGGCCGTCATCGAATTCACTCCGCAGCTGCGCCGTTTTGTCGACACCCCGGTCGTCGAGACGCCGGCCCGTGTGCTTCGCGATGGCCTGGAGGCCGCGTTTGCCATCAACCCCCGGCTGCGCGGCTACATCCTGGACGACCAAGGCCATCTGCGCGCCAACGTGGTCGTCTTCATCGACGGCCGGCGCGTGCGCGACTTGCGCGGGCTGACCGACCCACTCGGCTCGCAAAGCCGGGTTCACGTCCTGCAAGCCCTTTCCGGAGGCTGATCCATGAACCAAGACCGTGCCTGGGCCGCGACCCGCAAAGGGCTGTTCGAACTGCGCCGCCGCGCCGGGCAGTGGCAGATCGAGCGGCTGAGCTTCACCGCCGACCCCGTCAGCATGCTGCTGCCGCCGGATGCGTCCGGCCACATGCTGGCTGGCCTCAACCTCGGCCATTTCGGGGCCAAGCTGCATGCGAGCGACGACGCCGGCCAGACCTGGCGCGAAGTGGCGGCGCCGAGCTTCCCGCCTCAGCCTGAAGGGGCGGAAGGCCCGCCCTGGAAGCTCGATCACGTGTTCGCGCTGGAGCGCTCGGGCGACACGATCTGGTGCGGCACCGTGCCGGGCGGCCTGTTCGCCAGTCATGACCGCGGCGAGACCTGGCAGCTCGATGAGATCCTCTGGCGCGACCCGCGCCGCGAGCAGTGGATGGGCGGCGGCAACCCGGCCCCGGCCTTGCACTCCATCTGCCCGCACCCGCAGCGGCCCGAGGAGCTGCTGATCGGCGTGTCCTGCGGCGGCGCCTGGCGCACGACGGACGCGGGCCGCAGCTGGGCGCTGCGCGCGCAGGGCATGCGGGCCGATTTCATGCCGCCCGAGCTGGCGGGCGACGAGAACTCGCAAGACCCGCACCTGATCGCGCGCTGTCAGGCCCAGCCCGACGTGCTGTGGTGCCAGCACCATTGCGGCATCTTCCGCTCGACCGACAACGGCGCGAGCTGGGTCGAGGTGAAAGCCGAGCCGTCGAGCTTCGGCTTTGCCGTTGCGGCGCACCCGCACGACCCGCAGACCGCGTGGTTCGTGCCCGCCGTCAAGGACATGCAGCGCCTGCCGGTGGATGCAGCCCTGTGCGTGACCCGCACCCGCGACGGCGGCCAGACCTTCGAAGCCCTGCGCACCGGGCTGCCGCAGCAGCACTGCTATGACCTGGTGTTCCGGCACGGGCTGGCGGTGGACGACCGTGGCGAGCAGTTGATGATGGGGTCCACCACCGGCGGCCTGTGGGCCAGTGGTGATGCTGGCGACAGCTGGCAGACGGTGTCGACTCACCTGCCGCCGATCTACGCCGTCAAGTTCGGTTGAAGCCTGAGTGGGGCAGGGCGCGGCCGGTGTCAGACTCCGGCTTCCTGCGATTTCGCTGCCTGTCCCATGCTCCTGTTGCGCTCCCTCCCGGCCGCCGTGGTGGTGTCCTTCGCCCTGGTGGCGCCCGCGACAGCGGCGCCCGATGATGACAAGCCGCCGGCCTACCAGCCGCGCGAGCACTACACCAAGTACGAATACCGCATCCCGATGCGGGACGGCAAGCGCCTCTTCACGGCGGTGTACGTGCCCAAGGACGCGAGCCGCCGCTACCCCTTCCTGATGGTGCGCACGCCCTACAGCTGCGGCCCGTATGGCGTGGACCGCGATGGCGTCAAGCCGCTGGCGCCCAACGAGGAGTTCCTCAAGGCCGGCTACATCTTTGTCTGCCAGGATGTCCGGGGCCGCTTCCAGAGCGAAGGCAACTTCATCGAGATGACGCCGCACCGCCCGGCGAAGAAGACGCCAGCCGAGGTGGACGAGAGCAGCGACATGCACGACAGCGTGCAATGGCTGCTCGACCATGTGCCCGGCCACAACGGCCGCGTCGGGCTGTGGGGCATTTCCTACCCGGGCTTCTACACGGCAGCGTCCATCATCGATTCCCACCCCGCCATCAAGGCCGCGTCGCCCCAGGCGCCCATCGGCGATCTGTTCATGGGCGACGACAGCTACCACGGCGGCGCCTTCATGCTGGCGGCGAACTTTGGCTTCTACAGCTTCTTCAAGCCGCAGCAGACGCCGGTATTGCCCCCGCGGCAATGGCCCGAGTTCGACTACGGCACGAAAGACGGCTACGAGTTCTTCCTGCAGTTCACCAAACTCGATGCCATGGCTGCGCGGCTGGGCCAGGACGGCGGTCCCAACGAGTACTTCAATGTGCAGCTGACGCACGACCGCTACGACAGCTTCTGGCAGTCGCGTGCCATCCTGCCGCACCTGAAGAACATCCGCGCCGCGGTGCTGACGGTGGGCGGCTGGTTCGATGCCGAAGACCTGGCAGGGCCGCTCGGTGTGTTCCGTGCCATCGGCCGGCAGAGCCCCAGCACCGACAACCGCCTGGTCATGGGGCCGTGGGTGCATGGCGGCTGGGTGGGCACGCCCGGGCGCAGCCTGGGCCGTGTGAAGTTCGACCAACCCACGAGCGAGCAGTTCCAGAAGGACGTGCTGCTGCCCTTCTTCGAGCAGCACCTGCGGGACGTCGCGCCCAAGGCGCCGATCGCCAAGGCCACGGTCTTCGAGACCGGCACCAACGTCTGGCGCCGCTATGACGCCTGGCCGCCGCGCGAGGCCAAGCCCCGTTCGCTGTACTTTGTGGCCGGGGGGCGCCTCAGCTTCACGCCGCCGCAGGCCGGCGACAGCGGGTTCGACAGCTGGGTCAGCGACCCCGCCAAGCCCGTGCCCTTCATCGGCTACACCGCCCTGGGCATGCCGCAGGAATACATGGTCAGCGACCAGCGCTTTGCCGCCTCCCGGCCCGATGTGCTGACCTACCGCAGCGAGGTGCTCGACGAAGACCTGACCGTGGTCGGCCCCATCACCGCGCGGCTGTTCGGGTCCACCAGCGGCACCGATGCTGACTGGGTGGTCAAGCTGATCGACGTCTACCCCGCGGATGTCGAGGAAGCGCCCCCGGGCCCGCGCAAGCGCCGGCCGCGCACCGAAGACGTGGAGGCGCCCGAGGAACCGCTCGGCGGTTACCAGCAGCTCGTGCGTGCCGACCCGCTGCGCGGGCGCTTCCGCAAGAGCTTCGAGGCGCCTGAGGCCATGGTGCCTGGGCAGGTGGAGGAGCTGCGGGTCGCGCTGCAGGACGTGAACCACACCTTCCGGCGCGGGCACCGCCTCATGGTGCAGGTGCAGGCGAGCTGGTTCCCGCTGATCGACCGCAACCCGCAGACTTTCGTGCCCATCCGCAGCGCGCGGCCGGAAGACTTCCAGCCGGCCACGCAGCGGCTCTATCGCGCGCCGGGCCGGGCCTCGGCGCTGGAGTTGCAGGTGCTGGCGCCGCGCTGACGGCGGCGCCCCCACTCACCGCATCACTTGGCCGCGGTGCGGGCGAAGTGCTGGGTGATGCTCTGCAAGGCCAGGCCGTCGGCCGTGGCCTGGCGCAAGCCGATCTCCCGTGAGCCGGTCGTGGCCGTGAACGCCGGAATCTTGGCCGAGGCGCAGGCCAGGCCATTGCCATTGCGTTCGGCGGCAGCCTTCACCGTGAGGCTGGTATCACCCAGTGCGGCCACGCCTGCATCGGCTTGCATGGTGCTGCCGTCGCTGCCGCTGCCGTACAGATAGGCGGACGTGACGGGCATGGCGCCGGCCGGTGTCGTCCAGCTCAGCGACGCGCTGTCGAGCGCAGCGGCCAGCGCGGTGTTGGCGGGCTTGATGTACTGCAGCGTGTCGGCCGTGGGTTCAGCCCAGGGCAGCTTGGCTGCGAAGGCCGCCGACAGCGGCTTGGTGACGGCGCGCACCGCGAAGGTGTCGGCCGGCAGGCTGGAGCCGGCCTTGAACACCTCGAACACATAGCGCGCCAGCAGCGGAATGGCCGTGACATCCATGCCGGGGGCGGGCGCAATCATGTTGCCGCGCGACGTGCTGGCGGAGCCGTCGGCATTGCGGCCGCGCCACTCGTTGTAGAAATCGCTGCCGGTGTAGCCCGTGCCGTTCGGAGCGACGGTCAACGTGTAGCGATTGCTGGTCGAGGTGGCGGGCAGTGGCAGCACCGTGGTGCCGGCGGCCGGCGTGGTGGGGGGGGTGCCGTCATTGGAATAGGTGGTCAGGTACTCGCTCGTGCCGCAGGCCGAGGAGCGCGCCAGCACGATGCCTGCCGCCGGCAGGCCCGGGCCTTTCACGCGCACCGCATACACCGAAGCGGCGTTGGGCCCGGCCTGGTTGAACTGCATGTGGATGCGCGAGGACAGCGCATTGAACCAGCCGACGCTCTTGCCCGCGTCCGGGCCTGAGGCGGGGATGTAGGGGTTGGTGCTGGCATCGGTGGCGCGAACCATCCGCATGCTGATGCCGGCGTCGTACTTGCGCTGGTTGCCTTCCAGGGCCCACAGGCCGGCGATCTTGTGTGCGGTCTCGACGTAGCTGCCGCCCCCCTTGGGGCTGCTGTAGGTGAAGCGCACGATGGCCGTGTCGTCACCGGCGTCGGTCTTGAAGAAACCGAGCACTTCCGGGCGCCCCACGACGGCGCCATCGGGCACAACCTCGCGCAGCTGCTTGCCCCAGTACTGCAGCAGCGTGTAGCCGTTGTGCAGGTAGTTGGTGGTGAAGCCGCTGATCTTGGCGCAGTCACCCAGGAAGGCTGTGGGCGCGCCGCTGGCATCGACGCTCACACGCTGGGCGCCGGGCAGGGCCAGGCACTTGTTGATGCTGGCCACCCAGGGATCGAAGGCCGTCAGGCTGTCGGTGATGGTGGGCGTGGGCAGCGCGGTGGGCGTGGTGGCCGTGGCGTCCTTCACGGTCGCGACGCTGCTGCCGGCGGCGCCATCGGCATTGACCGAGGCCGGCACGCCGACCAGCCGCACGGTGACGCCGTTCTGGTCCAGGGTCACTTTGAGCAGATCGAGCAGCTTGTCGCCGCCGCTGATGCTGTCTGCAGTGAAAGAGGTCGTGAGGGGGTCATAGCCGGCGTTGCCGAGTGCGGCCGCCACATCCTTGACGATGGCCTTGACGAGGTCCTGGGCCTTTTGCAGGCGCGCGGGGTCCAGGGTCTTGAGCTTGTCAGTGCTGGCGAATTCGCCCGGCGTGCTGCCGTCGCTGGACGCCAGGGCCACGATGGCCTCGGTGAGCTGCGTGACGTTGGCATGGCCGGTTGAACCCGCCGGTACATCGTTGGCCAGCAGCGCGTGATACACCCGCACGGCATCTCCCATCGAGGCGGTGGCCGTGACCAGCAGCGGGGCCTTCAGGCCGCTCACGTCTGCCTTGTAGTTGCCCGCGTCGTCGGCGGTCACGGTGAGGGTCTTGCCCGTCGCATCCGAGATGGTGATCTTGGCCTTGG
>JAIPCJ010000134.1 GCA_021738245.1 Methylotenera sp.
GGCCGCCTGCTGCCGGTGGCGGCGCGCCTCGGCCGCCATTTCCTCCAGCAGCGCGAGCGTGCGACCTGGCACGACCGGTTTGTGGGCGACGCGGATGTCCGGCAGGCCGACATCGGCTTGCCGGATATTCAGGTCACCGGTGAACAAGGTGGCCGCCACCGGCGTCGGCACGCGGCGGCGAACCAGCGCGATGGCGTCCAGCCCGTTGGGCATGCCCACGCCGAGGTGGTAGTCGGCAATGATGCAGTCGACCTCTTCACCGGCCATGTCGTCGAGCTTGTCTTGCAGCTCGGCCACGCTCTGGCAGGCCAGGGGCACGCAGCCCCAGCCACGCACCATGCTGTCCATGCCGCGCAGCACCGGCTCGTCGTTGTCCACCAGCACCACGCGCAGCCCGACCAGCGAGCGGCTGACCATCGAGGGCCGCGGCAGGGTCGTGGCCGGCGTGCCCGCCGCGCCCTGCGGGCCGGTGCAGGGCACCGAGATGCGGAACTCGCTGCCTACGCCGGGCCGGGAGTCGACCTCGATGGACAGGTCCAGCAGCTGCGCGGTGCGCTTGACGATGGCCAGGCCCAGGCCGAAACCCTGGGCGGACTGGTGCTCGCGGTCCAGGCGCACGTATTCATTGAAGATCTCGCCGAGCTTGTCGTCTGGAATGCCCCGGCCGCTGTCGGCCACGTGGATCCACAGCTCCTGCTCGCTCTTGCGCGAGGTGTAGACCTTGACGTGCCCTTGGTCGGTGTAGCGGATGGCGTTGCTGACGAAATTGGCGAGCACGTTGTAGAAGAGCGCGATGTCGGTCTCGATCTTGAGGTCCAGCGTGCTGCTGCAGTCCAGCATCAGGTGCTTGCGCCGGGCGTCGACCGAGAACTCACGCCGCAGCCGGTCCATCAGCACCCGCACGCTCTCCGTCCCCATCTTGACGTTGACCGTGCCGGCATCCAGCCGCGAGATGTCGAGCAGCATGGCCAGCGAATGGGCCAGCGACCGCACCACGGCGCCGATGTCGGTGACCTGACTGCGGAATTCGGTGGTGGCGGGGTCGATGCGCAGGCGCTCGACCATCATGCCCAGGGCATGCACCGGTTGGCGGATCTCGTGGCTGACCGTCCCCAGGATGCGGATGCGCGAGCTGGTGGCCTCGTGCAGCTCACGCGCCCGGGCGCGCAGGGCCTCGGCGGTGTCCCGGTGGCGGGCTTGTTCGTCGCGATGGGCCTTCAGGCGGGCCTGGGCCCGCCGAGACAGGGCCACGCAGGCCAGGGCGGCCACGGCCAGCGCCGCCAGGGCGGGTGCGTGGGAGGTGTCGGCCCCCGGCGACGAGGCCAGGTGGCCGGGCTGCAGCAGCGACAGTGCCGTGCCTGCCAGCAGGCCCAGGGCGAAAGCGCAGCCGGTGGCGGGTCGTCGGGCCAGGCCCGCCGCGGCGGTGGCGGCAATCAGGCTGAAGAGCAGCGCGCCGGCCTGCGCGGCCGACGGCTCGCGGAGCAGCCACAGGGGCAGCGAGGCCAGACCGCCGGCCGCGGCCGCCAGCCAGCGCATGACCCCAGGCGACAGCCTGGCCTGCGATGCGGGAGCCGGCGCGGCGTCGGGCGGGGGCGTCGAGCGGGCGTCAGGGTCGCGAGGGGGCGGGGTGTCAGGAGGCATCGGGCGTGTCGCGGGTCACGGTGGGTTTCTGCGCCGGGCCGGCGCGCTTGGTCTTCGGGCGCAGGCCCTCGGTGGCGCGGCCGATGAGCCAGGCCAGTTCGTGCAGGCTGGGCGGCGGCGTGAGGTAGCTGTCGAGCTGCAGCCGGTCTCGCGCGGGGAAGGCCAGGCCGTCCTGCGGCACGCCAAGCAGGCCGATGGCGACCGCTGGCGAGTCGCCATAGCGGGCGTGCAGGGCGGTGTAGGCGCTGAGGTTCTCCTGCGGGCTGCGCATGGCCAGCACGATCACCTGGGGGCGGCACCAGGCCGCGTACTCGGCCAGGCCGCCGAGCTGCAGATGCCAGTGCGGCTCAACCCACATCTCGTACAGCAGCTCGGCCAGCTCGCGGCGCAGCGCCGTGGTGTTGCAGGCCACCAGCACGCGCGGCAGGTCGTAGGGGGTGTCCGGCGGCATGTCACAGCATGGGGTTGGGTTCGGTCGGCGCGAAGAGGCGTTCGACGTGGGTGGCGCTGCTGATGTCACTGGAGGTGAGCATCATGGAGACGAGGTCGGGTGCGCGGCCGATGCGGGTCTGCAGTTGCCGGGCATGGGCCTTGAAGTCGGCCAGCCGGGCCATCACGGCCTCGAAGCTCTCCACCAGGCTGCGCCCGGATCCGAAGGAGTTGGCCGCCTGGCGGTACACGTCGGCCAGCGCCGTGTTGGCGCGGCCGAAGCTCCAGTCGGTGAGGTCGGCGTCCAGCGCGCCGAGCCGGGCGCAGATCGCCGGGATGCCGCGCTCTGCGGCACGGAAGGCGACGTCGGTGCGGTCGGTCAGCACGAGGTCGCTGAGGGCGAGCACCTCGTCTTCCAGCGCCCACAGCAGCGGCGGCAGGAAGACGACCGTGAGCCCGCCGAGCGAGCTGGTGCCGGGCTGGCCGGGCACGCGCGAGAAGATGGGCGCGATGTGCTGCTGCAGCTCGCCGTGCTCGATGAAGAGGCAGTGGGTGGTCTCGCCCTCGATCAGGCTTTGCAGCCATTTCGGCCAGGCGATGGCGGGGCTGGCGCTCAGGTAGAGGCTGCGCTCGCCGCTGATCAGGTCGCTCGGCAGGCCCAGCAGGCTCAGCAGGCTGGCTCGCGCAGCCAGTGTGCTCTGTGGGCTGTTGCGCAGCAGGTGGCTGTGGCCGAAGCTGCGGATGAGGCCGGCAGTCTGGGGAGAGTCGCCCAGATGCAGGTCGAAGTGGCGATGCGTCTGGGTCTGCGAGCGCAGCAAGATGGGCGTGCCCGCGGCCTGGGCCGACCACGGCGCATGCAGTGAGTACCGGTTGCCGCTGCTCGGCTGGCTGAAGTAGCGCGCCATGTAGGCCGCGGGCGGCGTGGCGCCGAAGAGGTCGACGAGGTTGCGTGCAGCGCCGATGTTGCGGGCCAGGCGGTGGTCCAGCACCTCGACATGGCCGAGGTGCTGGATGACGACGCGCGGGTCCAGATGGGCCTGGGCGACCGACAGGGCCGGTACGTCATGACAGAAGAGCCGCACGCGCATGCGGTGCTCGGCCAGGCCTCGGGCCAGTTGCAGGCCGAACCAAGGGCCGCAGGTGTCGTCGGCAGCGTAGAAGAGGTACACGCTCGTGGCCACGGCGCGCGCCTCGGGCCTCGTGAAGATGGGCATCAACGAACTCAGCTCCCGCTTGCCGCGGGACCAGTTTGTACGCATCCACCGCAGTCATGTGGTCAACCTGCGTTTCATCGACCGTGTGCGCCGCAACGAGCTCGGCCACATGGAAGTTCACCTGCACGGCCGCTCCGAGGTGCTGCGGGTGAGCAAACCCTACGAGCATTTGTTCAGGCCTGATTGAAGCCCTGGCGGCAGCCGCGTGCACCTTCAGCGGCGCAGCTGGGTCTTGATGACCGTGTGCGTCGTGCAAACGCCGTCCACCAGCGCGAGCAGCGTGCGGGCTTCCTGTTCGCTGCGGCAGAAGAAGCAGACGTCGGTGTTGACGAAGTCAGCGCCGACGACCCGGTAGACCAGCGTGCCATCTTCGAGGGAAATGGTGTCGATGAACCAGTCCAGCACGAAGGTGTGGCGGCTTTCGGGCGGCAGGCTGGTATGGACATCGCGACCGAGTTCGTCGGTCGTGGGCGGCGGGCCCGAGAGGGTCAGTCGGGGCAGGTGTGAGCGGGCGCCGACGCGGTGCGGCACCTCGGCGGCATCACTCGCAGGCGCTACCGCAGGCGCAGCGGCACCCCGTGGTGCGGGCGATTCGCTGGCCAGCTTGGCGCTGCGGTCGGATGCCGAGGCACCCGCAGCCGCCCCGACATCTTGAGGCAGCCCATGGGGGCCTCGCAGGTGCAGCGGCAGAAACGAGCTCATGGCCGCGCCGCCGCGGAGCGCTGCCAGGGTTTGGCGCGCAGAGGTTGCCGAGGCTGCAGCTTGGCCATCAGGCTCGCCCGGTCGATGCTGAGCTCGGCGACCGTCAGTCGCAGATGGCGGATTTCAGCGCGCAGTGCGTGGCAGTCGCAATTGCAGGGCGCGGGCGCTGCTGCCGCCGCGGGTGCTCGTAAGGCCTGCAGCACCGGCGGCGCCACGCGAGGCCGGCGCACGGGCACATCGCCGTTGACCATGACCACCACGCGGGAGGGCTCCGATGCCGGGGGCGCGACTTCGGGTGCGGGGGACTCGGCCGCCGGAACGAGCGTGGCGGCCGTGTGTGCTGTCGGGCTTGGCCAGCCCGGTTGAGCCAGGTGGCCCGGGGCGTACTGCCGCTCGCGCTCATACGCCTGGCGCCTGCGGCGACGCTCGTTGGCGTTGTGCCACATCAGCGCCAGGATCAGGAGGTTGATGCCGAACCAGGCGACGAGGAGTTGGGCGAGGAGGCTCATGGACGGTATTTCGTGCTGGGGTGTCACCGAATGAACATGC
The DNA here is from genome assembly GCA_021738245.1 of Methylotenera sp. Taxonomy (GTDB): domain Bacteria; phylum Pseudomonadota; class Gammaproteobacteria; order Burkholderiales; family Burkholderiaceae_C; genus Pelomonas. Next base: position 4,536 of record JAIPCJ010000134.1, read on the forward strand.
GTGCGTGCGCGGCTGTGGGCCTCACCGGCCGGGCTGCATGCCTCGCAGCGAGGCATGGGCGTGCTGCTGTGGCGGCGACACCGGGGTCAGGTCCGGGCGGGGAGGGGCGGCCTGCAGCGACAGCCCGTAGATCGGCCCGCGGGAGGTGTCGGCTTGGGCGCCGAAGGCGAGCGCGGCGAAGCCGATGAGGGCGACCAGCGTGATGGCGGCGGTGAGTCGGGTGCCGAGCAGGCGCTCGGTCGCGGCAGCAAGTTCAGGCAGCTTCACGGACATGTCGGGTCGCAGGCGTTGGCCGGCACCTTAGGGTCCGCGGTGTGTGGCGTGCGATTGCTTCGACGAAGCTGCGTGCTGGCGGTGCGAGCCTTGCGCTGAAGGGTGCGAACGGTTCAGCCGGCGATGGCGCTGCTGCGGTTCAGAGGAAGGCGTCCAGCGAGGTGGTGCGCACCTTTTCGACCGTGACCTTGCGGATCTCGGTGTGGCCGGCCCGTTTGCCGTTGTCGTTGATCAGCAGCAGCAGGGCCTGGGCGGCACCTTCACTCGGGCAGTGCATGACGATTTCGAGGCCATCGAAGTCGCTGCCGACGATGGCATAGGCACGGGTGTTGTCGAGCAGCTCCTCGGTACGGAGCTCCCAGTTCAGGATGTAGGTGGTGGACACGGGCGTTGCGGGAGAAGCGGGACTCGAGCCGGCGCAGCGGGCTCCGGGGCGGGCGAGGTCAGCGGGAGGGGCGCCTTGCAGAACAAGCCCCGCCACCTCTCGCCGGTCCAGACCGGTGACCTCGGGGCCGCACTCTAGGGAGGCTCACCGCGGGTCGGTTGCCGATGCCACGAGACGGGGCGCGCCGGGAACCAAGCGGCCCGGCCGCACCACCAGTCGGCCGCCCGCCAAGGCCTGCTGCCTCGCGCGGCCCCGAGCGGTCCCAAGTGGTCTTCTACCGCTTCAGCGCCTGCGCTGCAGCCAACTCAGCGCGGCCACGCCCGCCAGCATCAGCAGCCAGTTGCCGGGCTCGGGCACGGCTGTGGCCTGGAAGTCGCTCAGCACCAGACGCTGGCCGTCGGCGTAGTGCACGGCAAAGCTGCCCAGGCCGTCGGTGGTCAGCAGCCGCTCGCCATCGGCCGCATTCGCGAACTGGCCGAACAGGCCGCCGCCGGTGTGGATGAGCTCGAAGGTCTGCCCCGCCGCCGCCACGAAGCCGCCGATGAAGCTCAGCCGCAGCGTCGTGCCCTCGCCCAGGTCGACGCTGCCGCCCACGTCGAGCGCGTCGTAGCCGCTGCCGCGCAGCAGGCCGCCCAGCTCCAGCGTCAGCAGCGCGTCGTCGCTGAAGCTCAGGTCCTGGCGGATGCTGAGCAGGCCCGCGCTCTCGCCGGGGGCGAGTGCCGCGCCGAGCAGGCGCACCGCCTCCAACTCGCCCTGGCCGCCGAGCGTGCCGGCCTCGACCGTCGTGCGGCCGGTGTAGGCCTGCACGCCGTTGACGACCAGCGTGCCGGCGCCCGTCTTGAGCAGCCCGAGGCCGGACTGCAGTTCACCGATGCGGGCCGCCAGCACCACGGTGTGGCCATTGGTGTCGATGAAGCCAGCCGTGCTGCCCGACTCGCCGTCCAGCAGCACCGTCCGCGTGGCGGCCAGGGTCAGCGAATCCCAGGCCCGCAGCCCGCCCTGGGCGCTGCGGGTGGACTCGCCGTCGAAGAAGCTCTTGCCGAGGATCAGCCGGTTGCCGGCGGCGCCCAGCGAGCCGTCGGCCGTGATGCCCAGCACGGCGGTGCCGAAGCCTTGGGGGTCACCCAGCTGCAGGTCGCCGATGAAGCTGTTGGCGCGGTTGGCCAGGCGCACATCGAACTTGTCGCCGCTGTCGCCTGGCCGGCTGCCGCCCTGGATGCTGAGCGTCAGCGGGCCGGTCAGTGCGCGCTCGATGACGATGGACTGGCCGCCGGCTACGAATCCGGCGCCACCCGCGCCGATCTGCAGGGGCGTCGCTGCGCTGATGACCACGGGTGCCGTCAGCCGGTTGCTGGCTTCCAGCGCACCGTTGTCCAGCGTCAGCAAGTTGCCGGCGTTGCCCAGCGCATCCGCGTGGCCAATGGTCAGTCGGCTGCCTTGGGTGACGGCGATGGCCCCGGTGAAACTGTTAGCGCCGTTCAGCGTCACGGCGGCGGGTGAAAAGCCCGCGCGGCCGACGACGAGGCTGCCTTGCCCGGTCAGCGCGCCTTCCAGTGTTCCGAACAACGGCCGCAGCGTGCCGCCTGTGCCCAGGTCGACCGTGCTGCCGGCGGCGGTGTCCAGCGAGGTCATGGTCAGCACGTGGCCGCTCAGCGCCAGCCGGGCGCCATCGGCCACGGTCACGAGGTTGCGTGTGCCCAACGCTTCGTTGGCGCCCAGGGCCAGCGTGCCCTGCAGCACCTGCACGACGTTGTCACCGCTGGTGTTGGTGTTGGCCGTGTTGAGCGTCCAGGTGCCTGCCCCGGCCTTGGTGATGCCCAGGCCGTTGATGGGCTGGTTGAACACCACGTCGAAGGCGTTGGTGTCCACGGTCATGTTGCGGAAGCTGGTGCTGCGCGTGGCCGCGATGTCCAGGTTGCCCGCCGCGACCAAAGTGCCGGGCAGCGTGATGAGGGCGTTGTTGGCTGCGGTGCGGCCGATGTTGAGCACCCCGCCTGCCGCGCCCAGGCGGGCGTCGCTGTCGATGACCAGCACCGCCGCCTGGCCGTTGGCTTGCCCCGCCAGCGCCACGCCGCCGGTGTGCGTGTTGGTGCCGGTCAGCACGTAGCGCGCCGCGCCGCCGAGGTTGAGTCGGCCGTCGCCGCTGATGTCACTGCTGATGACGTGGTTGCCGCTGCCGCTGAGGTTGGCCGCTGTGTCCACCACGGTCAGGGGCCGGCTGAGGTCGTAGCCATCGGGCAGGGCGAGGCCGCCGCCGAGCTTGATGCCCTGTCCTGCGGCGCCCAGGTTGCCGTCGTGCACGAAGCGCAGCGTGGTCGTGTTGGGTTGGCCCGCCGCGTTGATGCTGCCGTCGTTGAACACGGCCAGGCCACCAGCGAAGCTATTGCTGCCGGTGACGTTGATGACACCGCCGATGAAGCTGATGCCGCCGTCCCCGCTGATGTTGCCACTGACGGTGTTCGTCGCGCCGCCGAATACCAGCGCGCCACGGCCGCCGGTGGTCGAGATGTCGCGCGTGAGGCCGAAGCCATCGCGCAGCACCAGCCGGCCGCCGCCATCGAACTGCAGCACGGGGCTGGCGCTGCCGAGATAGCTCTCCCGGCCCAGGCTCAGCGTGCCCTCGCCGCGCAGCGTGATCTGGCCCGCGAAGCTCAGCGGTGTGACCGTGCCCAGGTTCAGCGTGCCGCGGCGCACGTCGAGGTCGCGCTGGCCGTCCAAGGCGCCCGTGATGGTGAGCTGGCCGAAGCTGCTGTCAAAGTCCACCAGCACGCGCCCATTGCCGGCCAGGCTGGCCACGGTGGCGCTGCCGGCGTTGCCTCGGGCTGCGAGCGTCGTGGCGCCGGTGACGGCGCCGGTGGTGATCTCGCCGCCTCGCGGCCGCAGCGTGAGGCTGCCCGTGCCGCCGATGGCGGCGACCTGAAGGCGGTTGCGGCCGCCGTCGGTGGCCAGTGTGAGCGATTGGCCAGCCAGGTCGATACCGCCGTTGACGATGAATCGCACCGGGGCCCCCGGCGTGCCGCCCAGCGCCAGGATCTCGGCATCGTCGGTGACGGTGATCGGGCCTGTGTACAGGCCACCCGGCTGGAGGCCGATCAACGGGTTCACGACGATTTCGGGCGCGCTGCTGCTGAGACGGCCTCCGAGCGCCAGCGGCGCGTTCAGCGAGGTGATGACATTCGAGCCGACGATTTGCAGTTCGCCACCGCGCGCCACCTGGATGCTGCCCGTGCCCGCCAGTGCGTTGCCGGCGACGCCGAGCGCGGCACCGGCCGCCACACGGGTTGCGCCACTGAAGCTGTTGTTGCCGCTGAGCACCGCCGTGCCCCCGACCACGTCCATGCCGCCACTGCCGTTGATGGCGCCGCGCAGGAAGAGCTGGCTGGCGGTGCTGGGGCCGCCGGTCAGTTGCAGCGTGCTGTCCAGCACCAATGCGTTGTTGACGATGCCCGCGCCGCCGTCGGACAGCATGCGCAGGTAGGCGCCCGCGCCCTGGAAGCGCAGTGCATTGCCGCTGAGCGTGGGCGCGGGCGCGTTCGCGCCCAAGGTCAGGCCGAGCAAGCTCAGACCCGACAGGTCATTGAAGCTGGCCGGGCGGGCGGCGCTGTCCAGCAGCAGCTCGCCGCCGGCCGCGGGGAGGCCGCCGGTCCAGTTGGCGGTGTCGCTCCAGTTGGCGCTGCTGCCGGCGCCCGTCCAGACATGCACGGCGGCGCCGACGCTGTGAGGCAGCAGGCCGATCAGGGCGAGGGCGGCGGGCAGGGCGCGCATGAAGGTGGGGCAGGGACGCATGGGTGGGCTCCTTGACGTCGGATCTCAGGCGCGGGCGGTGTGGCGGCGCTTGCAGCCGGCCATCCCGGCCAGGCCCGCGGCCAGCAGCGCCCAGCTGCCCGGCTCGGGCACGGGCGCCATGGCGCCGTACTGGATGTGGTCGACCTCGATGCCGCCGCTGCTGGTGGAGATGAAGATCGACTGCACGCCGCCGCTGAAGGTGACGCCGAAGAAGCGGTCTTCGGCCGTCGTGTCACTGACGCTGTTGTCCGCCAGGCCACTGACGGTGATGCTGCCCAGCGACTGGCCATCGAGCCCGGTGGCGCTGAAGGTGACGCTGGCGCCGGGCGATGCGTCGGTCCAGGCCACGCCGAAGGCAGTCGGCAGTGCACCGGAGCCGATGAAGGTGAAGCGCAGGCCCAAGCTGCCGCTGCTGTCGAACCAGGACGCGCAGACCGTGGCCTGGGGGCCGCAGCTGCCGTCGATCATGCCGTCGTCACCGTCCACCGAGTCGCGGGTGCCATTGAACGCGCCCGGCCCGATCAGGCTGCCGCGGCTGGCGGACAGCGTAGCGTCGAGGCTGCCGTCCTCCAGGGTTTCCAGAAGCGTCGGCAGGCCGCCAGCGTAGAAGCCGGCCGGGATGTCGGCGCTGGAGAGGTAGGGCGTGGTCGGGGCAAAGAACACCGCCGTGGCGGCCGTGGCCGGTGCGGCGCCGGCGGCGAGTGCCGCGGCGGCCAGCAAGCGAGGTTGGAGCAACTTCTTCATGGTGAATCTCCCAGGGATGCGAGGTCGGAACGGTGTGGTGGACCTCAGGGCTGCGGGCAGGTCTGCATGAGCGAGGACACCCTCTGGCCGCTGTCGATGAGCACCAGGACCAGATAGCCTGCCCCCAGCCCCGTGGCACCCAGCGCGCTGGCCACCAGCGCGCGGGCGTGGGTCAGCTGGCTCACCCGCAGATAGCGCCACCAGACCCAGCCCAGCCAGATGGTGAGCGCCAGCAGGCAGAAGAACTCCAGGCCGCTGGCGGCCAGCATCAGCGGGCGTGACACGGTGTCCAGGTAGAGCGCCTGGCTGCGTGCCAGCTGGGCCGGGTCCAGCCCCGCCACCGCCGCGCCGGTGGGCAGCTGGCCCGTCTTGCCGTCAGCCAGGCACACCACGGTGTTGGCGCCCTCGCCCATCTGCTGCGCGAGCTGGCGCAGTTCCTGCCAGTTGCGCGCGGCGATGGGGTCGGCCATGCCGATGTTGGTCAGGGCGCCGGCCAGGGCCAGCAGCACGAGCGTGACGCCGCCGAAGCGCGCCACCGCGGCAAAGAATCCGGCGAAGGCCTGCCGGTTGCCCAGCAGCCTGCTGGCGCCATGCACGATGGCGGCCGCGGCCAGGAAGACGAACAGGTGCCGCAGCACCACCGCGCTGCGGGCCAGCACGCTGTCGGGCGATGCCGCGTCGAGCGAAGCCATGCTGGCGACGGGGAAGGCGATGGCCACGCCCGCTGCCACGGCGAAGGACAGGATCAGAAAGGCCGCGCCGTCCTGCACCGGTTTGCCTGGCGCAAGCGCGCCGGCCTCGCCGTCGGCCGGCGTGGCGGCGCTGAGCTGCTCCGCCAGCACGCGGCTCGGGTGGGCCAGCGTGCGCGTGAACTCGCCCAGCCACTCGGGCAGCTTGGTGAGGAGCTCATCGAGGGACTTGGACATGGCGATCTCCCGGGCCGGGTGTCGTGCGCGTCAGCCGCGGTGCGGGCGCCGCTGACCGGGACGGCGCGTCCAGGCCGCCAGGCCGGCCAGGCCCAGGCCCATCAGCCCCCAGGTCTCGGGCTCGGGCACCGGGGCCAGGGCGGTGCCGTAGCGGAGGTTGTCGATCGAGAAGCTGACGGAGCAGCAACTCGCGCCCTCGAACACCAGGCGGTTGAAGGTCTGGTCGGACGTGAAGCCGATGAACTGCAGGCCGCTGCCGGTGGGCTCCAGCCGGGCGACGCGCCGGTAGGAGCCGTAGCCCTCCAGGCTGTTGGCGTCGATGATGAAGGTCGGCGGCACCCCGTTGAACCAGGCGCCGAAGGCGCGCAGCGGCGTGCTGAAGCTCATGTCGGCCCAGCTGCCCGGGCTCATGCCGAAGAACAGGTTGGTGCTGCCGTCGATGTCCCTCAGCGTCTGCGGGGCGTCGATCATCCAGCCGCCTTGCAACGTGAAGTCGCCGCCGAAGTTGCCGCTGGAAGCCGGGTGGTCGGACGCGATGGAGATGTCGCGGTTGAACTGGTTGAAGGTCTCGGTCCGCGCAGCGCTCAGGGCGGCCAGGAACTCGGCCTCGCTGGTGTAGACGCGGGTGTCGGCCTGGGCGCTGGCGGCGGCGCACAGCGTGGCCAGCAGCGCGAGCGTGCGGCGTGCGGCAGGCATTGGCGTGCGGGGGAAAGCGACGGGGGTGGGCGTCATGCAGCGGTCCTCTCCTGAAAGGGGTGTGCCCCGGCTGTCGGGGCGTATCGGTCTGGCTGTCATGCTGTCCCGCGGGCGTCTCAGCGGCGTCTCAGCCGTGGCCTCCGCTGCGGCTGGACCGCCTCGGGGCGCCCCCGTGGATGGGGGAGGAGGGGCGGTCAGGCCCACCGGGGCTCCCGCGTCGCGGCGACGTTGGCGTCGAACAGCGGCGGGCGCTCGCTGCCCCGCAGCCGCGCGAGGGCGGCCCGTGCCCGACGTCCATCGGCCGCCGTGCCGCCATGCGCGGCCAGCCAGGCTGTCGCACGCCAGCACAGGTCGGCATAGCCGTGGGTGCTGGCCTGGGTCTCGACGGCCTGCGCCAGTGGTCGCAGCGCAGCCGCGGGCTCACCCAGCAGGTGGCGGGCGCGCAAGGCCAGCAGAGCAGCCTCGGTGGCCCATTCCTGCATGCCGTGGCTGCGGGCCACGGCGGCCTGGCGGTCGGCGGCGGCCAGGGCGGCGGCGCCGTCGCGCGCCACCAAGGCCAGTTCGGCATCGACCCGGGCCTCGCGGGCCTGCACCATCGGGTGCTGCAGGCCCGTGCTCGCCGCCCGCAGGCGGGCGATGTCCTCGGCCGCAGGCGCGCGGCCTTGCGCCGTGGCGGTGAGGGTGGCCACCAGCACCCAGTTCGACACGCGCAGCGGCTCCTGGGCCTCGCGCAGCAGGGGGGCGGCCGCCGCCAGCAGCTGGGCAGCGTCGTCGGGCCGGCCGCATTGCAGGTGCAGCCGCGCCAGCCGCACCCGGGCCTCGGCCTCGAACATTGCGCTGGACTGGGTCTGCGCCAGGGTGAGGGCGCGTTGCAGGGCGCCCTGGGCTTCGGCATGGCGGCCCGCCGTGGTCAGCACGCTGCCGAGCACCAGGCTGGACAGGCATTCGGTGTGCATGACACCGGCCCAGCTGTGCAGGCTGCGGCGGGCCATGTCCTCGGCTGCCGCCACGTCGCCCAGGGCGTGCAGCATGACGGCCAGATCGTTCTCCACCGTCAGGCCGCGGCAGTAGTCGGGGTGGCGCTGCAGCAGCCGGGCCAGCGCGTCGTGCGCCGCACGCACGTGGCCGCCGAACCAGTGGATCTGGCCCTCGAAACTCAGCACCGAGGGCAGCCGAGGCGCCATCTCGCGCAACTGGGCCAGCCGTGCCCAGGCGGCCGGGATGTCGGGCTCGCGCATGGCCAGCTCGATGAGCACCTCGCAGGCGTGGATGCGCTCGCGTGTGGGCAGCTCGGGCATCAGCTCGCGCAGCCAGGCGGCATGCACGGCGGCGCCGCCCAGGTCGCCGGCAAAGACGCGGTTGTCCACCAGGGCGGCGCGCAGCCGGGCTTCCATCAGCCGGCGCTGCGCGATGTCGCTCACGCCGTCGAGTTGGGCGCGCAGGGCGTTCAGGGCGAGCTCGCCGCGCGCCAGATCCTCGAACAGGTCACAGGCGGCCAGCTCCAGTCGGGCGAGCAGCGACTGGGTCAGGTCCAGCGATTCGTCCGCCACTTCGCGCCAGATGGCGCAGGCTTCGTCGTAGCGGCCGCGGGCCTTGAGCTGTTCGGCGCCGCGATGCCGCCAGCCCAGCGCGGTTTGCGGCTCACCCGCGGCGCGCCAGTGTTCGGCCACGGTCATGGCATCAGCCACGGGCCGGGTGCCCAGCCACAGCGCGGCGTGTCGATGCAGGGTGAGCCAGCGCGCACTGCCCAGCCGGGCGGCCGTCGCCTGGCGGATGAGGTCGTGCGCACAGGCCAGGCCGAAGGCCAGCTCGGCGAGCATGCCGGCGTTCCCCGCTTGCGCCAGGGCCTGCTGCCAGGCGGCGTCGCCCGCCTCGCCTTCCGGCAGACCCACCATATGGCGCAAGGCCTGAG
>JAIPCJ010000135.1 GCA_021738245.1 Methylotenera sp.
GACGACGCGCTGGCCGCCTACGCCCGCCGCGCCTTCACACCCGGCCGCACGCTGGCCGCGGGCGGCCTGAGCCTGGTGCACCAGATCCACGGCGAACTGCGCTACCTGCCGCACAGCACCACGGTGGCCACGCGGGCGGCGGATGCGCTGGCGCAGCGCAGTGGCGTGTGCCAGGACTTCGCCCATGTGTTCATCGCCGCCTGCCGCTCGCTCGGTCTGGCCGCGCGCTACGTCAGTGGCTATCTGTTGACCCGCCCGCCGCCGGGCCAGCCCAAGCTCGTGGGGGCCGACGCCTCGCATGCCTGGGCCGAGCTGTGGTGCCCCGAGCAGGGCTGGCTGGCGCTGGACCCCACCAATGACGTCTCGGCCGGTCTGGACCACGTGACCTTGGCCTGGGGCCGCGACTATGCCGACGTCGCGCCCCTGCGCGGTGTGCTGCGCGGCGGCGGCGTGGCCACGCTGCGCGTGGGCGTGACGGTCGAGCCCGTGGCGCCCTGATCAACCGCGCAGCAGCGGCAGCACCGACACCACCATCAGCCCCGCTGCGCCCCAGTTGAAGGCCTGCAGCGCGCGGGGGCGGTGCAGCCAGCGGCGCATCTGCTCGCCCAGCAGTGCCCAGGACCCGCAGCAGGGCAGGTTGATGGCCACGAACACCGCCGTGATCACCCACACGCCCAGGCCGCCGTAGGCCGTCACGGCGGTGAGCGCCATGGCCCAGGCCTTGGGGTTGACCGCCTGGAACAGTGCCGCCGCCATGAAGCCCATCGGCCGCCCCTCGCTGCGGCCGTCGTCCCGTGGCGGGGCAGCCGTCGCGACCCGCCAGGCGAGGTAGAGCAGGTAGGCCAGGCTGGCCCACTTCAGCACCTCGTGCAGCCATGGCGCTCGCTGGAACACTTCGCCCAAGCCCAGCCCCACCAGCGCCAGCATCACGCCGAAGCCGAAGCTGATGCCCAACAGATGCGGCAGGCTGCGCCGCCAGCCGAAGTGCGTGCCGGAGGCCAGCAGCATCAGGTTGTTCGGCCCGGGTGTGATGGAGGTGACGAAGGCGAAGCCGGCGAGCGCGGCCAGCAGGGCGAGGGAAGGGTTGTCCATGGGCCGCCACTCTAGGCAGGCGGGCGTCGAATGGGCTTGCGTTCTGGCGCGCGAACCCAGCCGCCCGTGCAATGATCTGCGGCCATGGATGCGATTGACGAGAAGATCTTGCGTGAGCTCGCCGCCGACGGCCGGTTGACGAATGCCGAGTTGGCCCAGCGCATCGCCCTCAGCCCCTCGGCCTGCCTGCGCCGGGTGCAGGAGCTCGAACGGCTGGGTGTCATCAAGGGCTACCGCGCAGTGCTGGACCCGGCGCGCCTGGGCCTGGGCTTCGTGGCCTATGTGGCCATCGGGCTGTCACGCCACACGCTGGCCGAGCAGCGTGGCTTTGAGCAGGCGATGCGCGACTGCCCGTTCGTGCGTGAATGCCACAACGTGACCGGCGCCTTCGAGTACCTGATCCGCGTGGAGGTGGCCGACCTGCCGGCCTACAAGCGCTTCCATGCCGACGTGCTGGGCGGCCTGCCGCAGGTCAGCATGATCACCAGCTACATCGTGATGGAGTCGCCCAAGGACGAGCGCGGCTGAGCGGCGCGGCGCTGGCGGCGGCGCCACCACAGCCAGGCGCCCGTGGCCAGCAGCGCCGCCGGCAGCAGGCCGAACGCCGTCCACAGCAGCCGTGCCACCAGGCCCAGCGCTTCGCCGCTGTGCAGCGGGAAGAAGCTGTCGACGAGCCGGTTGCCGGCCGGGGCTGCCAGCGGGTCGTAGCGCTCCAGCACGCGGCCCTGGCGGTCCAGGCGCACGCGGGTGTAGCCGGTGCTCTCGCGCAGCTCGCCGGGCTGCAGCAGTCGCACCTCGACCGGGCCCTTGCCGCCCAGCGTCAGGCGCGACCAGCGGGCGTTCGGGAACGCTTGCTGGGCCACGGCCAGCCAGGCGTCTGGCCCCAGCGAAGGGCCTGCGGCGCCAGCCTCGGCGCTGGCCTTGGGCAGCTTGGCCAGTCGCTGCAGCGGCAGCACGGCGGCCACGCCGTCTCGCGTCGGGTTGGGAAAGACCAGCGCGGCGCCGGTCAGCGACACGACCAGCGCCACCGGCAGCAGCCACAGCCCCGCAGCCCGATGCAGCTCATACCAGCGCCGGGCCGGCGGGCCCTGCCAACGCACCCGCAAGGCCTGACCCCAGGCCTTCAGGCGCGGGCCGGTCGAGCGCGGCCAGGACAGCCACAGGCCGGTCAGCGTGAGGCCGGTGAAGAGCAGGGCAGTCACGCCAGCCACCACATGGCCGGTCTCGCCGCCCAGCAGGTGGCTGTGCAGTTCGTACAGCAGCGGCACCGCATGGGCCGCGTCCAGCCGCAGCGCCCCCCGCTCGCGCGAGCCGAGGTAGCGGCCGCAGTCGGGGTCGATGAAGTGCTCGGTCCGCCAGCCGGCCTCGGCCTGGCGGGCCTCCCACACCTGGTAGGCGGCGCCTGGCTCGCGCGGCGCCACCACGGTCTGCGCGCGGGCGCTGGGGGCATGCGCCGCGAGCAGGGCCAGTGTGTGCGCCACCGGCTCGCGTGTGGCCGGGCACGCGTGGGCCGGCGCGCGGAACCAGGCCGGGTTGAGTGCGGCATCCAGCGAGGCCTGCCAGACCATCAGGCTGCCGGTCAGGCCCAGCAGGGCCAGCACCAGGCCGGCCAGCAGGCCGACCCAGCGATGCAGCAGGGTGAATCCCTTGCGCATGGTCAGAAGTCGCGCCGCCAGCTCAGCGTCCAGGTGCGGCCCCGGCCGGCGTAGAAGTCGTCATTCGTGCCGGCGTAGTTGGCCTCGCCGTAGTAGGTGAAGTAGCGGCGGTTCAGCAGGTTCTCGATGCCCAGGCCCCATTGGCCCCAGCCGGTCTGCCAGCGGCTGGCGAGGTCGAGCACGGTGTAGCCCGAGAAACGCTCGGCCAGCGAAGTGGTGCCAGACGTCCGGCCCAGGTTGGCCTCGCGCGGCCGGTAGTGCGACAGGTTGAGCTGGGTGCTCCAGGCGCTGCTGGGTGCCCACTGTGCACCCAGCAGCAGCTTGTCGGGCCCCTGCGACCGGGCGCCCAGCATCAGGTCCAGCGGCTGGCCGGCGGCGCTCGCGGTGCGGCCCAGCGTGCGGGCATAGGTGCCGTTGAGCTTGAAGGCCGCATTGAAGCGATGCTCGGCGGTCAGCTCGACGCCCTCGACCTCGATGGGCACGCGTTGCACGGTGCCGATGCCGTTGGAGACCACGATCTGGCTGCCCAGTTCCGAGCGCGAGCGGTAGACCGACATCGACAGCGTCGTGCTGCCGCCGCGCCAGTTGGCGCCGATCTCGTGGTTCTTCACGACGATGGGCTGCAGGTCCACGAGCTGGCTGACCGACTGGTTGGCGGTGCGCACCGCGCGCAGGATGAGGCCGGCATCCGGCGGGCCGAAGCCTTCGTTGTAGGACGCGAATGCCGACCAGCCGCTGCGCCCGAAGCGCCAGATGCCCCCCAGGCTCTTCACCAGTTGATTGGCGCGTCGCTCCCCGCCGGTGACCTGGGTGTTGCCGTAGAAGGCGAGGGTGCGGTAGGTGTCGACCTGCAGCCGCGTGTGTTCGTCGCGCAGGCCGCCGCGCACGGTCAGCGGCCCGGCTTCGTATTCGAGTTGGGCGAAGGGCGCGACGCTGCGGTAGTGCAGCGGCGGCACCCAGGTGCGGCCGGTCTGCGTCAGGCGCTGGGAGGAGGTGTCGTCCAGCAAGTCGAGGCCCGCGGTCAGCTCCAGGCCGCGCAGGCCGAGATCGGGGCGCACCCAGCTGCTGCGCAGGCCCCATTTGTCGGCCACCACCTCGCTCTGGTCGACCAGCGTGCCCACGGGCGCCAGGCTGGCGTCCTGGAAGGTGCTGATCAGGCCGCCGCTGTAGCGGGCCTTGAAGTCCTGCTTGAAGAGCTGCACGCTAGCCCGGCCGCCGGCCAGGTCGTCATGCGTCCACTCCAGGCTGGCCGAACGCACGCGGTTGCGCGGCGCGTCCCAGGCCGGGCGGCCATCGGTAGCCGTGGTCGGCAGACCGGTGGCGCGGTTGCCGGGCACGTCGACCCGGTCATCGAAGCCGTCGGCATGAAAGCCGTTGAGCATGATCTGCAGCCGCTGCGCGCCGAACTCGGTGCCCGCCTTCACGAAGAGGTCGGCCGAGCGGCGCAGCGATTCGGTGGCCAGCGGCCGGCCGGCACCATCCACGCCGCTGTCCTGGCTCAGCGTGCCGGCATAGAAGATCACATCCCAGGGCTGGCTGCTGGCGCTGCCGTCGCTGCGGTGCTGCAGCAGGTAGCCGGTCTTCCAGCTGCTGCTGTCGCCTGTGAACTGCGTGCCGAGCTTGACCTCGATCGACTGCTGCGTGCCCGCCTTCGTGGGGCGGCGGGTGATGGTGTTGATGATGCCGCCGGTGGCGCCCATGCCCTGGGCGGCCGAGGCGCCGCTGACCACCTCGATGCGCTCCACGATCATCGGGTCGGCGAAGTAGCCCTCGCGGCCACCGAAGCGCAAAGGGTTGGTCTGCGGGATGCCGTCGAGCAGCAGCAGCGCATTGCGCCCGCGCAGGCCTTCACCGAAATTGCTCAGCTTCTGCCGCGACGGCCCGTAACCGGGCACCTGCTGGGACAGCAGAGCGCTGGGGTCTTCGCTGACCAGGGTCTGGGTCTCGATGTCAGCACGTGAGATCACCCCGACGGCGCCGGGGATGCGGTCCAGCGCCTTGCTGCCGCGGGTGGCCGTGACGAGCACGGCTTCGAGTTGCTGCGGGGCTGGCGCGTCAGCGCTCGCCTGTGCGCAGGCGGCGGGGGCGAGCAGCGCGCAAGCCAGGGCAAGCGCGGTCGGGCGGTGACGAAACGCGGAGCGAGGCGAGGCAAGGGCGAGAAGCCGGCGGGCTTCCGGAGCATTCGAGGGCATGGGCGGCGCAGGATTCAGGAATTGCCGCGCAGTTTACATTGCAAATGAGAATGATTTGCATTTAGTAGATGGCGAAATCGGTGACTGGCTGGCCAAAAGCCCAACAACCCCAAAGCCCAAAAAGCATCAGGCCCGCCTCCTGCGCAGGGCAGGAGCGGGCCTGGAACATGGGAACCGGCGTGTGCCGGTGGCGTCAGCGTCGCACCTTGCCGTCGCCGGTCAGCATGGACAGCTCGACAAAGCTCGAGCCCACATGCTTGGTGGCCGAGAAGTTGAGCCGGTAGCCGCGAGCGTCATAGCCCGACAGGCCTTCCATCGCCGCGATGAAGCCGTCCCGCGAGGGCTTGCCCCCGGTGCGGCGCAGCGCGTCCACCACCACGCGTGCGGCGAGGTAACCCTCGATGCTGGTGTAGTTGGGCTCGGCCTTCGGGTCCACGCGCTGCAACGCTTGCTGGTAGTCGCTGACCAGGCCGGCGGCGGTACCGAAGGGCGAGGGCATGACCTGGGAGATGACCACGCCGGCCGCGTCCTTGCCGAGTTCGTCGGCGAGGGCCTGCGTGCCCACGAACGACACGTTATAGAACTGGCCGCCGTAGCCGGCCTTGCGAGCTTCGCGGATGAAGGCCGCGCAGCCCTTGTAGGCACCGATCTGCACGATGGCTTCCGCGCCCAGCGGCACCAGCGTCTTGACAGCCGCTGCCACATCGACGCTGTTGCGCTCGACCGTTGCCACACCCAGCGGCTGCAGGGCGGGCTTTTCCAGCGCACGCTGAACGCCCTTGAGGCCGGCTTGGCCATAGGCGTCGTTCTGGTGGAAGACGGCGATCTTCTTCAGGTCGAGCTGCGTGAGCTGCTTCACGATCAGCTCGGTCTCGTCGTAATACGACGCCCGGATGTGGAAGACCAGCTTGTTGAACGGGTCACGCAGCGATTCCGCACCGGTGAAGGGGGCGATGAAGGGCAGGCGTGCGGCGGTGGCCAGCGGCAGCGCCGCCACCGAGGTGGGCGTGCCCACATAACCGAACAGTGCGAAGACCTCGTCGCGGATGAACTTTTCGGTGTTGGCCTTGCAGCGGGCCGGGTCGTAGCCGTCGTCCAGGGTGCGAAGCACGATGGGCAGGCCGCCGACGCCGCCGGCGGCGTTGACGGCATCGAAGTAGGCTTTGGCGCCGAGCTGCATCTGCAGGCCGAGCTGCGCAGCCGGGCCCGTGAGTGGCACCGACTGGCCCAGCACGATGCCGCGATCCTGTGCGCGAGCGGTCATGGAAGCCGGCAAGGCAAGCCCTGCCAGCGCAAGTTGGTGGAAGCGGCGACGTGTCTGCATGGCCCGGCATGATGCCCGGCCTGGCGCGGGTGTGACGTCAATGAAATCCGTGACGAGGGAACTAGTACTCACCCTGGGCGACTGTGTAAAGCCGCCGCGGCGTTCAGGCCCGGCTTCTCAGGCCGCGGGCCGCGCGCTTGTTGGCGAACATGGCCTCATCGGCGCGGCGCATCAGCGCATCCGGCGTGCGGCCGTCCGCCGGGAAATGGGCCAGGCCCAGGCTGCTGCCCACGCTGACCGTCGTGCCGTTGCTCAGCACGATGGGCTCGCCCAAGGCGTCGAGCAGTCGGTTCAGCACCAAATCGGCGTCTGGCGCAGGCTGCTGCGGGTTCAACAGCACCACGAACTCGTCACCGCCCAGCCGCGCCACCGTGTCGCTGGCCCGCAGCCCAGCCTGCAGCCGCGCGGCCACCGCCTTGAGCACCTCGTCGCCCGCGTCATGGCCTTGCGTGTCGTTGACCTGCTTGAAGCCATTCAGGTCGAGGTAGGCGAGCGAGAACACCAGCCCGTTGCGCTCGGCGGCTGCAATCGCCTGGCGCAGCCGATCGGCCAGCAGCAGGCGGTTGGGCAGGCCGGTCAGGGCGTCGTGCAGCGCGGCGCGTTCCATGCGCGCCTCGTGGGCCTTGCTCTGGGTGATGTCCACCATCATCCACAGCGACTCGGCGTCACGCCCGCCTGACGCGCCGGGCAGCTCGACGCCGGAGAGGTCCACCCAGATCAGCGCGCCGTCCTTGCGGCGCATCTGCAACTGGGTGCGAAAGCGGCCGCCGGCCTTGAGCTGCGGGTAGGCCAGCGCACCGAGCGTGGCGTAGCTGGTGTCGTCGGCGTACAGCAGCCGCACGGGTGCGCCGAGCAACTCGCCCTCCGCGTGGCCGAACATGCGCTCGACGGCGGGGTTGCGCCAGACGATGCGGCGCTCGTGCAGCTTCAGGATGCCGACCAGATCGCTCTGCAGCATGGCCTCCTGATCGAGCGTCAGCTGATGCAGCTGCTGCCGGATGCGATGCGTCTCGCTGATGTCGAACATCACCGAACGACTGCGCAGAAACTCGCCGTCAGCGCCGTACACCGCGGTGGCAGACAGGCTCACCCGGCGGCGCACGCCCTGGCGGCTGATCACGTCGAACTCCAGTCCAGCCACATGGCCTTGCTGCTTGAACCGCGGGAAGGCCTCGGCGAACACGGCCTTGCCTTCGTCCGATAAAAAATCAATGGATCTCAGGCGGCCGATGGCCTCCGCCGCGGTGCAGCCGAACCAGGCCAGGCCCACCGCATTGACCTGCAGGAAGCGCCCGTCGGCGTCCAGCGAGTAGTAGGCACAGGGGGCGTTGTCGTAGAGGTCCTGCAGGCTCTCGCGCGCCTCCTCGGCCTGGGCCTGCAGGGCTTTGCGGGCCGTGATGTCGGACTCGATGACCATGAACCCGGTCAACGTGCCGTGCGCATCAACCAGCGGCTGCACTTCCACATCCACCCAGTAGTCTTCACCGTCCTTGCGGCGGTTGAGCAGCTCGCTCGGGCGGTGCCCCATGGCCTCCTCGGCCGTGTAGCCGGTGATGCGGGTGAAGACTGGGTTCACCCACGTGATGCGCCGCTCGGTGTTGGTGATGAAGACCGCATTCGTCGTGTGGCTGGCCACCATCGCCAGGCGGCCCAGGTCAGCGGTCATGCCGCGGGCCAGGCGCTCGGCTCGGCTGCGGCCGGCGGCCAGCAGATAGACCGTCAGTGCCAGCAGCAAGCTCAGCAACACGCCGCTGACTTCCAGCACCACGCCCGACAGGCCGAGCAGCCGCCTGGCGGCTTCAGGGGTCAGGGTGGTGGCCAGCAGAAATTCCCGCCCCGCCACCGTGAAACGCCGCTCGTCCAGGGTGTCGGTGCCCGCGAGGCTGAAGCTGGCTGCCTCGTCGAGCGGCAGGACGCGCCCGGACTGGACGGCCATCAGCGACCGCCACGTGTCGTCAGGCATGCGCGCCGAGAGCTTGAAGTCCAGCAGCGGCGCTGCCTGTCCGGGCAGATCCTGCAGCAGCTCTGCGACCACCAGCGGCGCATAGAAGACGCCTGTCAGTGCCTGCCGGCGCGCGTTTGGCGCGGCCGGGTCCAGCCCGTCGCGGTAGGCCGGCACAAAGAGCAGCAAGCCCGGGCCCTTCAGCGGATCCTGGATCAGGCTGACGGGCGCCGAGAGCACGGCATCGCCACTGTCGACGGCCTGTTCGAGTGCCTGTCGCCGCACCGGGTGGGCGCCGGTGTCGATGCCCCAGGCCGGCAGATTGCGTGAGAACGGCGTCACCTGCGTCACGACGTACAAGGGATCGTCGCTGCCACTGCCGTGCACGCGGAACTCGGGCCGGCCCTGGCGCTGGCGCGCGGCCACGAAAGCCGGCAGCTCGGCTCGATCGACACGTTCGATGAAGCCGAAGCCCCGTACGCCGGGGAATTCGCGGTCCAGGTCGCGCGCGGCGATGTAGGCATCGAAGGCCGCGCCGTCGAAGCGGTGGCCCAGCGCTGCCATGGCGCCACGGGCGCCCTTGAGGCCGTAGACGGGCAGGGTGAGCCGCGTGGTCACGTCGTCCTGCAGCCGCTCGGCCTGTCGTTGGTGCTGGCTGCGGGCGTCAGCCACTGCGCCGCGCTGCTGCCAGATCGCCGCGCCGGCCGTCAGCGCGAGCCCGACGGACAGCACCACGGAGGCAGCGACCCAGGCCATGCTGCCATGCGTGTCTCGACCGGACGTGCCGTCACCCTTGCGCAAGCTTGTCTCTTTCGGCGTGGAGTTAGGGGGCCTGCAGACCCATTGAAGCATGGCCGCCGTCTGCCCCGCAAGCCGCTGCCGTGCGCACAATGGCGCCATGAACCTGCACCTCATCCAGGCACGCGCCAACCGCCTGGCCAATCGGCGCCTGCTGGCAGCCGTGGCCCAGCTGTCCGACGCCGACTTCCATGCGCCGCGCACCAGCTTCTTTCCGAGCCTCGCGCAGACGCTGAACCACCTGCTCAATGTGGACCACTACTACATCGCCGCCTTGCAGGGCGATACGCAGATGCGCCACATCTGGGCCGCCTATGTGCCGGCCGCGACGGCGCGCGAGCTGGCCGAACGGCAGGACCGCAGTGACGAGCAGCTGATCGCACTCTGCGCTGCGCTCAAGCCGGCAGACGACGAACGCATCATCGCGTTTGATCGCGGCGCCGGCATCGAGGCGGGGCCGCGCGAGCCGCTGGCGCGGGTGCTGGCGCATCTCTTCATGCACCAGACCCATCACCGCGGCCAGGCGCACGCCATGCTGGCCGGTACCGCGGTGAAGCCGCCCCAGCTGGACGACTTCATCCTGCTGGGGGACCGGGTCCACCGGGAGGCGGACATGCTGGCCCTGGGCTGGGCCGAACCGGTCTGAGGCGCCGGGCGGGCCGCTCAGAGCTCGGCCACGCCCTTCACGCGCACCGGCATGGCCACGGGTTGCGGCATGGGTTGCGCCGCACGGCCATGGAAGCGGTCCAGCAACCGCTGCCACTGCTGGCGCACCGCCATCACGTTGGCATGCTTGACGTGGCCGTAGCCCCGGATCTTCTCCGGCAGGCGGGCCAGCTCGACCGCTGTGGCGAGGTTGTCGGCATTCAGTGCGGCCAGGAGCTCGTCCACCAGATGTTCATAGTCGCGGATCAACTCGCGCTCCATGCGGCGCTCGTCGGTCTTGCCGAAGATGTCCAGGGCCGTGCCGCGCAGACCCTTGAGCTTGGCCAGCCACTTGAAGGCGGTGAAGGTCCATGAGCCCATCTCGATCTTCTTCGCGCGGCCGTCCGGGCCGGGCCGCGACAGCAGCGGCGGCGCCAGGTGAAAGGACAGCGACGACCAGTTCTCGAACTGGTCCTTCATGGCCTGCTCGAAGCGGCCATCGGTGTACAGCCGTGCCACCTCGTACTCGTCCTTGATGGCCAGCAGCTTGGCGTAGTAGCGGGCCACGGCCTGGGTCAGGCGCTGGCCCTTGCCGAGCGCCGCTTCGGCGGTGCGCACGCGGGCGACGAGCGCACGGTAGCGCTCGGCATAAGCGGCGTCCTGGTAGGCCGTCAGGAACTGGGCACGCCGCTCGATCAAGCCGTCGGGCCCATCGAGCTGGTCGTAATTGAAGAACTTCACCACGTTGATGTCGCCGGCCAGGCGCTGCAGGGCATCCGGCGCGGCCAGCGCGAGTCGGCCCAGGGCGAAGGCCGTCTTGTTGGCCTCGACCGCCACCCCATTGAGTTCGATGGCGCGCATCAGCGCCGCTTCGCTCACCGGCACCAGGCCGCGCTGCCAGCAGGCGCCCAGCATGATGATGTTGCTCGGCAGCGTGTCACCCATCAAGCGCTGGGCAATGTCCTGGGCGTCGACCGTCTCCAGCGCGCCGTGCTCACCCACCGCGAATTTCATCTTGGCCAGCAGCGAGTCGGCCTGCAGGGAGGCGTCCGGGTTGCGCACAAAGCCGGCGGTGGGCAGCTCGTGCGTATTCGCCAGGATGACGGTGCGGCCAGCCTTGACCGTACCCAGCGCATCGGGCGAGGCGCCCACCACCATGTCGCAGGCCAGCAGCACGTCGGCCTGCTGGGTGTCGATGCGCACCTGGTTCAGCAGATCCAGCGTCGGCGCCACGCGCACGAAGGAGAGCACCGCGCCGCCCTTCTGCGCAAAGCCCATGAAGTCCAGCACCGAGGCCTGCTTGCCTTCGAGGTGGGCCGCCATGCTGACCAGCGCGCCGACCGTGACAACGCCGGTGCCGCCCACGCCGGTCACGAGCATGTCGAACGGGCCGGTCCAGTCCCACCGTGTCGGCGCCGGGATGGCGGCGATCTCCCGGGCCAGGTCTTGCGCGGTGTAGCGGGCGCCGGCTTTCTTCTTGAGCACGGGGTCGTGCACCGACACGAAGCTCGGGCAGAAGCCGTTCACGCAGGAGAAGTCCTTGTTGCAGCTGCTCTGCTCGATGGCGCGCTTGCGGCCCCAGTCGGTCTCGACCGGCACCACGCTCAGGCAGTTGCTCGCCACGCCACAGTCGCCACAGCCCTCGCACACGGCCTCGTTGATGAAGATGCGCTTCGGGGGATCAGCGAACTCGCCCTTCTTGCGGCGGCGGCGTTTCTCGGCGGCGCAGGTCTGGTCGTAGATCAGCACTGTGACGCCTTCGATCTCGCGCAGCTCACGCTGCACGGCGTCCAGCTCGGCGCGGTCGTGGAAGGTGGTGCCGGCCGGGAACAGGCCATGGTGGCCGTCGTACTTGCCGATGTCGTCAGACACCACCACCAGCCGCTTCACGCCTTCGGCCTCCACCTGGCGGGCGATCTGCGGCACGCTGGTGGTGCCGTCCACCGGCTGGCCGCCGGTCATCGCGACCGCGTCGTTGTAGAGGATCTTGTAGGTGATGTTGGCCTTGGCTGCGATGGCCTGGCGGATGGCCAGGTAGCCGGAGTGGTAGTAGGTGCCGTCGCCCAGGTTCTGGAAGACGTGCTTCTCCTTCGTGAAGCGGCTGTGCGCCGCCCAGTCCACACCCTCGGCGCCCATCTGGATGAGGCCGGAGGTGCCGCGCTCCATCCAGCTGGCCATGAAGTGGCAGCCGATGCCGGCCAGGGCGCGCGAGCCCTCGGGCAGCTTGGTGGAGGTGTTGTGCGGGCAGCCTGAGCAGAAGTAGGGCTGGCGGCGCACGCCATCCGCCGCGTTGCTCAGCAGGCAGGGCGTCAGGAAGTCCACCACGAGATGGCGGCGGTCCAGCGCGGGGTTCAGGCGGGCGAGCCAGTCGGCCACCGTGCTCATGATGCGGCTGGGGCGCAGTTCACCCAGGGCGCTCAACACGGGCGCGCCGTGTTCGTCGGTCTTGCCCACCACGCGCGGGCGCTGGAATTCGGGCAGGTGGTACAGCAGCTCCTTGATCTGGCGCTCCACCACCGGGCCCTTCTCCTCGATGACGAGCACGTTGGTCAGGTTGCTGCAGAACTCGACGATGCGTGTCGGCTCCAGCGGGAAGACGAGGCCGACCTTGTAGACGCGCACGCCTGCGGCGGCCAGGGCGTTGGGGTCCAGGTCCAGCCGGCGCAGCACTTCCATGAAGTCGTAATGCGCCTTGCCCACGGTCACGATGCCCAGCGTGGCGGCCGGGCTGGTGACGATGTGCTTGTCGATGCTGTTGACCTTGGCGAAGGCGCGCACCGCGTCGAGCTTGTGGGCCAGGCGCGACTCCAGGTCCAGCGACGGCAGGTCGACCGCGCGGATGTGCAGGTTCGTCGGCGCGGTGTAGTCGACCGCATGCTCGAAGTCGAGCGGCACGGCGTCCAGGTCCACCGTCATGCCGCTCTCGACGACCTCCGAGATCGCCTTGAAGCCGACCCAGGCGCCGCTGAAGCGCGACAGCGCCCAGCCGTACAGGCCGAACTCCAGGTACTCCGCCACATTGGCCGGATGCACCAGGGGCATGCTCCAGGCCTGCAGGGCCTGGTCGCTCTGGTGGGGGGTGCTGCTGGAGACGCAGCCGTGGTCATCGCCGCACACCACGAGCACGCCGCCCTGGGTGCTGGTGCCGTAGACATTGCCATGCTTGAGCGCGTCGCCCGAGCGGTCCACGCCGGGGCCCTTGCCGTACCACATGGCGAACACGCCATCGACGGTGCGCTGCGGGTCCAGGGCCACGCGCTGCACGCCGAGGCACGCCGTGGCGGCCAGGTCTTCATTGATGGCGGGCAGGAATTCGATGTGGGCCGCGTCGAGGAACTTCTTGGCCTTCCACAGCTGCTGGTCGACCATGCCCAGTGGCGAGCCGCGGTAGCCCGACACGAAACCGGCGGTGTTCAGGCCGGCGCGTTCGTCCACCCGCTCCTGGGCCAGCAGCAGCCGCACCAGCGCCTGCGTGCCGGTCAGGAAGACCGCGCCACCGTCAGCGGCGAGGTT
>JAIPCJ010000136.1 GCA_021738245.1 Methylotenera sp.
GCTGCGCGTGACACGGTGGCGCAAGCGCTGCAGCAGCGGGTCCACCCGCTGGTCGTGCGGCTCCAGCATGGCGAGTTCGATCTCGGTCTGCAGCGAGGTCAGCGGCGTGCGCAGCTGGTGTGCGGCATCGGCCAGGAACTCACGCTGCGCGCCGGCCGCACGCGCCAGACGCTCGAACAGGCGGTTGAAGGCGGCCTGCAGGGGCACCAGCTCCCGCGGCAGGCGGGCCTCCAGCGGGGTGAGGCGATGCAGGTCGCGATGTTCCAGCTCGGCACTGAGCTCGGTCAGCGGCGTGAGGCCCTGGCGGATGGCCCACCAGCCCGCCAGCGCCAGCAGCACCGCCAGGCCCGCGCCATTCAGCGCCACGAGCGAGCCGATCTGGCGCTGCAGCGCGTCGCGCTTGTGCAGGGTCTCGGCCACGCGGATCTGGCAGCTCTGCCCTCCGCCGCAGTCATGCCCCAACTGCACGAGGCGCAGCGAGCGGTCACGCAGCTTGGCGTCGCCGTACCAGGAGCGTCCGGCCAGCTGCGCTGGCGGTCGCGGCAGCAGGTCGACCAGCCCGGCATCGCCCTGCAGCACCTCGCCGTCCGGGGCCATCACGAGGTAGAACACATCGTCCTGACGGTCGAAGCGCAGCGCGCGGTCCATGGTGGCGCTGATCTCGATGTGCGGCTCGCCGCTGCGCACGTCGATCTGACCCGCCAGGGTCAGCGCGGTGTCTTCGAGGCCTTCGTCGAGCCAGCTCTGGGCGCTGTCCTGCACCTGCTTGTACAGCCCGATGGCCAGCAGCGGCAGCGCCACCAGCAGCGGCAGCAGCAACCAGCCAAACAGACGCCGCTGCAGGCTGGAGCGGGGGCGGTCAAGCAATTTCTTCGAGCAGATAGCCGAGGCCGCGCACGGTGCGCAGCTGCACGCCGCCCGGCTCGATCTTGGCGCGCAGGCGGGACAGGCAGACCTCGATGGCGTTGTCGCTCACGCCCTGGTCCCAGGCATTGCTGGCCAGCGCGATGTGCTCCTTGGGCACCACCTTGCCGGCGCGCGCCATCAGAAAGCCGAGCACGTCCCACTCGCGGGCGGACAGGGCCAGGGGCTCGTCGTCGATGTAGGCGCGGCGGGCTTCCTGGTCGATGCGCAGGCGGGCCAGCTGCAGCTGGTTGCTGGTGCGCGCCTGGCTGCGGCGCACCAGCGCGCGGGCGCGGGCCACCAGCTCGGTGAGGGCAAAGGGCTTGACGAGGTAGTCATCGGCCCCGCCTTCCAGGCCGCGCACGCGGTCTTCCACGGCATCGCGGGCGGTCAGGATGAGCACCGGCACGGCCAGGCCTTCGCTGCGCACGCGGCGCAGCGTCTCGAAGCCATCGATGCCCGCCAGGCCGATGTCCAGGATGAGGAGGTCGTAGGCGTCTTCGCGCAGCGAACGCGGCACGGGTTCACCGCGGGCGGTGCAATCCACGACCCAGCCTTGCGAACGCAGGGCGCGGGCGGTGGTTTCGACGAGATGTTCGTCGTCTTCGACGAGCAGGATGCGCATGGTCACAAGTATGGCGCGAGAGCGCCTGCCGTGCTGACAGCGCGCTGTCAGACGAGGAAAGCTGCCGGCAAGGCGCGCGACAAGCGGCTGACGGCCGGGCTTTCGACACTGCCGGGCATGGATTCATTGCATTCGCAGCGGCCCGCCGTGCTGCTGTTCCACGGCCTGTGCGCCAACCCGCTGGAACTGGCACCCGTCGCCAAGTCACTGCGAGAAGTGGGTTATGTCGTCGAGACGCCGGCCATGGCCGGCTACGGAGTCAGCGCGGCCACCGGCGAGCAGCTGCCGGTGCCGCCCTTCGAGCACTGGCTTGCCGAGGCCGAGGCGGCGTTCGACCGCCTGGCCGCCCAGCATGGCCGCGTGGCGGTGGGCGGGCTGTGCATGGGCGCGGTGCTGGCGCTGGCGCTGGCAGCCCGCCGCCCGGCGGCGGCGCTGGTGCTGATCTCGACCACCTTGCATTTCGACGGCTGGAACGTCTCGCCCTGGCGGCGCCTGCTGCCGCTGGCCTATCTGCCGCCGCTGCGCCGGCGCATGAGCTTCAAGGAAACCGCGCCCTTTGGCCTGAAGAACGAAAGGCTGCGCGCCTGGGTGGAGCAAGCCATGGCCACGACGCAGGTGTCGGCCGTCGGCGCGGCGCGCCTGTCGGCAGCCTCGCTCTACCAGGCCTCGCGGCTGATCCGCCATGTGCGCGCCCGGCTGCCCCGCCTGGCGGCGCCCGCCGTCGTGCTGCATGCCACCGAGGACGACGTGGCCAGCCCGCGCACCGTGCACGAGCTGCAACGCCGACTCGGCCAACCGCCCGAGGTGCACTGGTTCCACGACAGCTATCACATGCTGACGCTGGACAACGAACGCATCGCCGTTGCGCGCACCGTGCGCGACTTCCTGCTGCGCAGCCACCCGCTGGCCGCGCTCCCCGCCACACCGACCACCCCTGCCTGGACCGACCATGCCCAACACGCTTGAACAACTCTGCACCCTCGCCCAACGTGAACTGGGTGCCGAAGGCCTGACCGACAAGGTCGACACGCCCTTTGTCGAGCTCGGCCTGGACTCTCTCGGCCTGGTGGACTTCATGTTCACGGTGGAAGACCACTTCCACGTCAACATCGAGCACGACCGCGCGCTGGCCAACCCCACGCTGAGCGGCCTGGCCACGCTGGTGGATGAGCTGCTGTTGGCCAAGGCCCAGCCGGTGTCGGCCTGATGCGCGTCTGGATCACGGGGCTGGGGGCGGTCAGCGCCCTGGGCCGGGGTGTCACGGCGCTGTCGCAGGCGCTGCAGGCGGGCCGCTCCGGCGTCACGGCCCAACCCGGCAGCCCGGCACATGCGCTGCGCCCGCACGCGGCGGCCGTCGTGACCGAACCCCTCGGCGCTCACCTGCCACCCGCGCAGCGCAATCTCTACGATCGCCACAGCCTGATGGCGCTGGAGGCCGCCGCCGAAGCCTGGGCGCAAGCCGGGCTGCCCGAGTTCGCGCCGGCGCCCGAGCGCGCGGCCGTGAGCTGGGGCACGGGCCTGGGTGGCTCGGCCTCGCTGGAGGCCTCCTACCAGCAGATGTTCACCGCCCAGCCGCCGCGCGTTCATCCCTACACGGTGGTGCGAGTGATGGCCAATTCCGCCGGCTCGCATCTGGCCATGCGCCACCAGCTGCGCGCAGCCCAGCTGGCGGTGTCCAACGCCTGCGCCTCGTCGGCCCAGGCCATCGGCGAGGCGCTCTGGCTGCTGCGCAACGGCCGCGCCGACCTGGCCCTGGTGGGCGGGTCGGAAGCCATGCTCAACGTGGGCAGCGCCCTGGGCTGGCAGGCCATGGGCGTGATGGCGCCGCTGGATGCCGAGCAGCCCGAGCAGACTTGCCGCCCCTTCGATGACGGCCGCCAGGGCCTGGTGCTGGGCGAAGGCGCCGCCGCGCTGGTGCTGGAAACCGAGGCCCATGCCCGCGCCCGCGGCGCCGTACCACTGGCCGCACTGGCCGGCTACGGGCACAGCGTGGACGCGGTGCACCTGTCCCGGCCCGACGCCGACGGTCAGGCACGGGCCATGCGTGCTGCCCTGCAGGATGCCGGCCTGACAGCAGGCGACATCGGCTATGTCAACGCGCACGGCACAGCCACCGAGGTGGGCGACGCGGTGGAGGCCAGCTCCATCGAGGCGGTGTTCGGCACCGGCGCGGTGCCGGTGTCGGCAACCAAGGCGCTGCACGGCCATCTGATCGGGGCCGGCGGGGCCCTGGAGCTCGTGGCCACGGTGCAGGCCCTGCGCGGTGGCTGGCTGCCGGCGAGTGCGCACGTCCGCAGCAGCCGCCTGCACGGCCAGGTCGACCTGATCACCGGCGCAGCCCGTGACAGCAACGCCCGGGCGGCCATGTCCAACTCGTTTGCCTTCGGGGGCAGCAACGTGGCCCTGGTGGTGACCCACCCTTGAGACAGTTTCCCGGCCGGGAACCGAACCGACAAACCGGTTACTCAGCGTAGCAACGCACTACCATTGCCGACCTTTCGAAAGCGTCGGCAAGAGTCCGCAAGAGTCTGCCCCGGGGTCCGGCCATGAAACTGCTCGCCAAGTTCAATCTCGTCTACCTGCTCGTGATGAGCCTGGGCATCGCCCTGAGCGGCTACATCGCGCGCAACCTGTTGCAGGAGAACGCCCAGCAGGAAACCGTGGCCAGCGCCCGCATGCTGATGGAGAAGGCGCTGGCGGTGCGCAACTACACCAACACCCAGGTCAAGCCCTTGCTGACGGCCCAGATGGCCCAGGAGTTCCTGCCCCAGACGGTGCCGAGCTACGCCGCCACCGAGGTGCTGAACACGCTGCTGTCCAAGCATCCCGAGTTCGCCTACAAGGAAGCGACGCTCAACCCCACCAACCCGCGCGACCGCGCCACCAGCTGGGAGGTGGACATCGTCGGCCAGTTCCGCTCGTCGGCGGAGCTGAAGGAAACCGTCGGCACCCGCGACACGCCCGGCGGCCCGTCGCTCTACATCGCCCGCCCGCTGCGCATCACCGACCCCGCCTGCCTGGCCTGCCACAGCAGCGTGGATGCCGCGCCGGCCACGATGGTCGCGAAGTACGGCCCGGCCAACGGCTTCGGCTGGAACCTCAACGAAGTCATCGGCGCGCAGATCGTGTCGGTGCCGCTGGGCGTGCCGCTGCAGCGCGCCGACCAGACCTTCAAGGTCTTCATCAGCTCCCTCATCGGTGTGTTCATCGCGGTCGGCATCGTGCTGAACCTGATGGTGTGGATGCTCGTCGTGCGTCCGGTCACGCAGCTCTCCGCCCTGGCCGACCGCGTGAGCCAGGGTGAGCTGGACGCGCCGGAGTTCGAGGCCCGCGGCCGCGACGAGATCGCCACCCTGTCCGACTCCTTCTCCCGCATGCGCGCCAGCGTCGTGCAAGCCATGAAGCTCCTGGATTCATGAGCCAACCAGGCCGGGCATGAGCGACAAGAAGCATCCTGTTCAGCTGGGCAAATACCGCATCACCGAGGTGCTCGGTGAGGGCGCGATGGGCGTCGTCTACAAGGGCTTCGACCCGGACATCCAGCGCACGGTGGCGCTGAAGACGATCCGCACCCAGCTCGACTCGGATGACGACAGCCCCGGGGCGCCGGCCTCGCGCTTTCGCAACGAGGCGCAGGCCGCCGGCCGGCTCATGCACCCGGGCATCGTGGCGGTCTACGACTTCGGGCGCGACCAGAGCGTGGCCTACATCGCGATGGAGTTCGTCGAGGGCCGGTCGCTTGCCAGCTATCTCGGCGCCAAGGTGCGGTTCACCGACACCGACATCCCCGGCATCATGAGCCAGCTGCTCGACGCGCTGGGCCATGCGCACGACAAGGGCGTCTGGCACCGCGACGTCAAGCCGGCCAACATCATCATGACGACCGCCGGCCGGCTGAAGGTGGCCGACTTCGGCATCGCCCGCATCGAGAGCAACAACCTCACGCAGACCCACTACATGGTGGGCACGCCCAGCCACATGGCGCCCGAGCAGTTTCTCGGCAAGCCCATGGACCGGCGCGTGGACATCTACGGCGCCGGTGTCGTGCTCTACCAGCTGCTGACCGGCCGCGCGCCCTTCGCCGGCACGACCGAGGCGCTGATGTACAAGGTCGTCAACGAGATGCCCCAGCCGCCGTCCACGCTGGACGGCGTGCAGCGCCCGGGCTGGTTCGACGGCATCGTCGCCCGCCCGCTGGCCAAGCGCCCGGAGGACCGGTTCGCCACCGCCGAAGAATTCAAGCAGGCCCTGATCGACGGCGCTGGCCAGGTGCTGGACGACACCTCCTGGGAAAAGACGGTCATGCTGGCGCCGCCGCGCGCCAAGGCGCCGCAGCCGCTGGTGTCGCCGACGCAGGCGCCGGTGTCGCTGTCCGGCACGCCGGTGCCCGGTTCCACCGCCGGGTCGCCGCCGCCCTCTCACTGGGACAAGGCCCAGCTCAGCCAGGCCGAACTCACGCTGGCCCGCCACGTCGGCCCGCTGGCCAGCGTGCTGGTGCGCCGCGCAGCGCGGGAATGCAGCAACCTCGACGAGCTTTACACCCGGCTCGCCGAGCAGGTCAGTGACCCGCGGGCGCGCGATGCCTTCCTGGGCCAGGCCAGCCTCGTCACGGGCGGCCATCACCGCACGGCCGGCGGCACGCATGGCGCCGGCACGGGCAAGGGCACCAAAGGCAGCACCGGCGGCGGCTCGCTGGGCATCTTCGGCTCCCGGGGCTCGCCCGGCGCTCAGGGCTCCCAGGGGTCGGCCGGTGCCACCACCCTCGGCGGCCCGCTCACCGAGGCCGTGGTCGACAAGGCCCAGGCCCTGCTTGCCCAGCATGTGGGCCCGATCGCCAAGGTGCTGACCAAGCGCGCCGCCACAGGCACCGACAGCCGCGCGGTGTTCTTCAACCGCATTGCCGAGTCGGTCAACGACCCGACGGCCCGCGCCAGGCTGCTGCACGAGCTGTCACGCCTGCCCTGAGCGGCCGGTACGCCCGCTTCCCAGAAAACGAACAAGGGGCCCGAAGGCCCCTTGGAATGCTGTGCGCCGGTTCAGCGCACGCAGTGGCGGGTCAACTGTCGATCAGGGGTAGCTGATCGTCAGCGTGTACGGCGTCGTCGTGCTGAAGCCGCTGTAGCTCTGCACCTTGATGAAGACCGTGCGGGCGCTGGCGCCGTTGGTGTAGGTCAGCGACTCGGACGAGGTGGTGCCGCCGGAGCTGGCCAGGCCCGCGCCGGAGGAGCTGACCAGGAACAGGTCGTAGTCGGTGCCGCTCGGGCCGCTCATGTCGACGCGGATCTTCTTGTTGGCCGGCAGGTCGATGCGGAAGTAGTCCTTGTCGGTCGCGGTGCTGATGAGGCCGCTGGCCGTGGTGGCGGTGCCGAGCACATTGGCCGTGGCGATGGTGCCGTTGGGCTCGACCTCGCTGACCGAGGCGCCCGCATTGGTCACGCTGAAGGTCACGTCAGCCGATGCCGCGCTGTTGGCGGCGGCGTCGAAGGCCTTGGCGACCAGGGTGTGCGTGCCGTTGGGCAGCGTGCGCGAATCCAGCACCAGTTGGTAGGGTGCCGCCGTGACGGTGCCCTTGAGGGCGCTGTCGACCCAGAACTCGACCTTGGTCACGCCGACGTTGTCGCTGGCGTTGGCCGACAGCGTGATGTTGCCGCTGTTGCCGGTCACGCTGGCGCTGACGGTCGGGGGCGTGGTGTCGCCGTTGTTGGCCGCACCCTGGTTGACCCAGATCGGCGCGGACCACAGGATCTTGCCGTCATCCTGGGTGACCTTGGCGTAGTAGACGTGCAGGCCGTCGGTCGGCGTGTGCGTGTAGCTGGCGCTGTTGGTCAGCAGGGTCATGGTGCCGTTGCGGCCCGGCACACCTTGCCACACTTCCACCAGCGACACCGTGCGGCCCGCGGTGTTGGCGAAGCCGATGTTCAGGTTCAGCGCGCCCTGGTTGTTGATGCGCGAGCCCATGATGGCGCCGTTGGCGCTGAACACCAGCTGCGAGTTCTTGTCGTGCGTGGCGAACACCCGGCGGGCGCGCAGCGCATCGACGAAGCTGGCCTTGGTCAGCGCGGTGCCGTTGGGGATGAGCACGGCGGTGCGGTTGGTGTAGGCGGAGCCCCAGTTCGCGCAGTGGTTGTCCTGGTTGGTGGCCGGCGCGACGTGGAAGCCGCGCTCCAGGATCTTGCGGAAGGCACTTTCGTAGCCCGAGCCCGGCGGCGTGGACTCGTCGTCCTTGTTGGAGAAGGCGCTGGTGTTGGAGATCTCGGCGAGCACCATGACCTCGTCACCATCGGCGGTGTAGCCGAAGTCGGTGCCGTTGACGATGAACTGGCCGCTGGTGTCGGGGTGGTTGAACTGGCCGACCTGGCCGGCCGCACGCATCACGGTGTAGAGCGAGGCGTAGTCGTTCTTGGCGACGAAGCGATGGCCGTAGAGCTGGTTGTTGGGGTCGTACTCCCAGCTGTAGAGCTCGTCGCTGTTGAAGATGTTCAGGTGGCCGCCGCCGCTGATGACGCCCCACTCCATGCCGTACATGGCCAGGAAACCGGGGTTGCTGGCGGTGTAGTTGGTGGCGAAGGTCACGCCCGCGGTGTAGCGCGACTTGGCGTTGGCGGCCGGGATGGTGCCCAGGCCCGAGCTGCCGTCGAAGTAGTGGTTGTGGTCGGTGTTGCCGAAGAAGTCCAGGCCCTTGCTCTTGGCATAGGGGAAGGCCGTGTCGGGACCGAACTTGCCGCTCTGCGCCGCCTGCGACGAGTTGCAGGTGGCGAGGTCGCCGCCGCCGTCGGAGTCGTTGGTCTGGCCGTGCAGGGAGCCGTAGTAGACGGTGTAGGGCCAGCTCGCGATGGCCGCGGCGGCCTGGGCCTTGGCGCGCGGCGCATCGGCGCCGGTGACCTGGCTGCCCAGCGGCATCGCGCGGTAGGCCGGCATCTTGGCCACGGGCGGCGTGCCCATGACGAACTTGAAGCTCTGCTCATGCGGTGCATGGCCATGGTCGTCGGCAGCGGCCAGGGCCTTCACGCGGGCCTCGGCGGTGTCGCCCGTGGCGGCCACGCCGGGGTCGGCCGAGAAGGCGGTCAGGCGGGCCTCGTACACGCCGTCGGGCAGTGCGGCCTTGTCGGTGCGGCCGGCCCAGTCGAAGGTCAGCGTGACGGGCTTGCCCTTGTAGAGCTCCACGCCCGCGTAGGTCTGCACGATCTTGCCGTCCGGGCCGACGAGGTCGAGCCGGTAGGCCAGCTGCTGACCCTCGGGGGCGCCGAGGTAGTCCATCGCCAGCGTGAAGCGGCGTGCGCCGCTGGGCTGGGTGCTGACGAAGGGCACGCCCAGGTCGGTCTCGAACTCATGGTGGTCCGGGTACTTGACGCTGGGGTGGACTTCAGCCGTCTTGACCAGCGTGTCCGTCGCGGCGGGCTTGACGGTGGCTTCGGGCGACTGGGCGCCGCCGCAGGCCGCCAGCAGCAGGGGCAGCAGGCAGGCGGTCAGCGGGTGCAGGGAGAAGGAGCGAGTCTTCACGGGCGATCCTTGGCGTGGGGGTGGGGGCAGCAACAGGCGGGTCGCCCGGTCAGCTGGCGCGGCGACGACGGGCCAGCAGGCCGACGGTGGCCAGGCCGGCGAGCATCAGCGCGTAGGTCTGGGGTTCGGGGACGGGCAGCGGGTCGACCGGCACGTCGGGGATGGCGGTGCCGCTCAGCAGCACGTTGTCGTAGCGGATGGTGCCGCCCGTACCGTAGCTACCGGTCGTGAGCGTGGGCGCATAAGCCGAAGTCCCGGGGGCGAAGCTGGCCAGCAGGCGGATGCCAAAGTCGGCGTTGTTGTTAGCCGCGGCAATGCTGGTGAAGTCGTAGGTCAGGCCGTCGGCGAAGCTCGGGTTGTTCGGATTGCTCGGGCTGGCCATCTTGAAGGTGGTTGCCGTCTGCCATTGCTGGCCGTCCACGGTGTACTGCAGGGTTGTCCAGGCCGACGCGGTGTTGCTGTTGCGCTGGGAGAAAGTCAGCACAAGATCGGTGTAGCCCGACGTGTCGATCGTGAACTGGACGCCGCGCGTCAGGTCGCCCGTGCCTTGGGCGGCGTAGGTCGTCGTGTTGAACGCATTGCCGGAGCCGGAGCCCCCCGCCGAAGAGAAGCTCACACCACCAACGACGCTGAGCACCCCCCCGTTGGTCGTCTGGGTTGGCTTGGGAATCGTGCTGCAGGGTGAGTTGCAGCTGTACGTGTTGAAGTCCCACAGCGCGATCGTGTCCGCCTGGGCGGCAAAGCTGGTCGCAAGAAGGGCGGCGAGGGCAAGGGAACGGAGCTGCATAGCGGTACGTCGGTGGTGCATGGAGAAACGCCGAGACCATCCCGACGCGCCGAGCGAGGGTAGTGACCGTTTCTTTACGCTTTAGGAAAGTTTGACGACCCAGTCGGAAATTACGCCGCTGCCGCCCGCCCCCCAATCCCTAGAAGGCCCCATGCCTAATGGGGAAAACGGCGATTGCCGTTTTGGCAATGGGGCCTGCCTCTCCCCGCATGTGGGGGGAGTCCGGCGCCAGGGCCGCGTTGCTCACGCGACACGATGCGCGAGGCCGGACCGGCTCAGGCGGCGCGGAACACCAGCGCCTTGAGGCTGCGCTCGGGCGAGACGTCGGCAAACGTCTCAGGGTTTTCCAGACGCTCGATGAACTGCAGCTCGGGCGCCTGCTCCGCGATGGTGCTGCGCAGAAAGTCCACGCCCAGCTCCGGTGCGTTCAGGCAGAGCAGCGCCTGGCCGCCCGGCGCCAGCAGCGCGGGCAGGCGGCGGGCGAGGCGCGCATAGTCCTTGGTCGCGACGAAACTGCCCTTCTGGAAGCTCGGCGGGTCGCACACCACGAGGTCGTAGGGCCCGCCACGCGTGAGCTTGCCCCAGGAGTTGAAGATGTCGTGCGCCAGGAAGCGCGCACCGGCCTTCACGCCGTTGAGTTCATGGTTGCTGCGCCCGATGGCCAGCGCGCCGGAGGCCATGTCGACATTCGTCACCTCGGCCGCGCCAGCCTGCAGCGCCACCACCGAGAAGGCACAGGTGTAGGCAAACAGGTTGAGCACCTTGGCCCCGGGCTTGACCTGCTCCCGCACCCAGCGGCGGCCGGCCGCCATGTCCAGGAACAGGCCGTGGTTCTGCCCGCGCAGCAGGTGCACGAGGTAGCGCGTGCCGGCCTCGGTGACGACATGCGGCTCCGGCACCTCGCCCGCCATGCAGCGGGTCTCGGCCGCGCCGGCTGCGCGGCACTGGTAGACCCAGGCCACGCCCGGCCAGCGGGCCTGCAGCGCCGCGCCCACCGCCGCGAGCGCGTCCTCGGCCAGCGGCTGGAAGCTCGTCAGCAGCACGACCGGCGGGTAGACGTCCAGCGCCAGATGCTCGCAGCCGGGGAAGCGGCCGCCACGGCCATGGAAGAGCCGGCCGGCGTCGGCAGGCAGGTCAGGAGCGGCGGCGATGGCGTCGAGCAGGGCTTGCATGGTGTGGGGAGCAGAAAACAAAAAACGCCCGGGGCGGCCGGGCGGTCGACACAGGTGCGCGGTGCCGCGGTCAGCTGGCGTATTTGACCGAGCAGCCGTAGGGCCGGGTGGAGGCCTTCTCGACCTTGCGGCCCGCGGCCACGGCAGCCAGCGCGTCCGTCACGTAGGGCTCGGCCTTGGCGATGTCCTCGGCCTTGGCGGACGCGATGCTGTCGATGCCGCCCTTGTAGGCCAGGGTGCCGTCGCCTTTGATGACGTACATGTGCGGCGTGGTCTGGGCGCCGTAGAGCTTGCCGAGCTCACCCTTGGGGTCCAGCAGGGTGGCGGTCGGGGCCGCGCCGCGGTCGGCGTTGAGCTTCTTGGCCGTGGCCCCGTCGACGAAGCCTTGCTGGCCGGGCGCCGACGAGATCACCTGCAGCCACACCACGCCTTGCGCCGCGGCGGCCTTCTGCTGGCTTTGCATGTTGCCGCTGCCGTAGTGCTTCTTGACGTAAGGGCAGTCGTGGTTGGTCCATTCCAGCACCACGGTCTTGCCCTTGAAGTCGGCCAGGTTGATGGTCTTGCCGTCAGCCGTCTGGGCGGTGAAGGCGGGGGCCGGCGCTTCCACGGCGGCATTGGCGAAGGCCAGGGCCGGCAGAGCGAGCGTGGCGGCGATCAGAGAGCGGCGAAACAGGGGCGTCATGTCGAACTCCGGGAGGTTGCAGGGGTGGAAACCGCCTCGATGACGAGGCCGGGGGTGAGGATCTGCGGCAGCACCTGGGCCTCGGCGGCGCCGGGTGCGTAATAGAGATACAGCGGCACGCCCGAGCGGCCATGGGCCTTGAGCACGGCGGTGATCTTGGGGTCCTCGCGGGTCCAATCGCCCTTGAGGTAGGTGATGCCGGCCTTGGCGAAGGCCTCGTGCACCTCGGGGCGCGACAGCGCGACGCGCTCGTTCACGAGGCAGGAGATGCACCAGGCAGCCGTCATGTTGACGAACACGGGCTTGTTCTGCGCACGCAGGTCGGCCAGGCGCTCGGCGCTGTAGGGCTCGACGCTGGACTCGGCCCGCACGTCAGCGGCGGGTGCCGGCTTGATCCACGCCGCCATGCCGAGGGCGAGTGCCAGGCTCACGGCCGTCACGCTGCCCGCCAGCACACCCCGTCCGGCACGGCGCACCCACAGAGCAAAGGCGATCAGCACCAGCCCGCCCAACGCCAGCGCCACGCCATCCGGCCCGGCCTGCTGGGCCAGCACCCACAGCAGCCAGACCACCGCGGCATACATCGGGAAGGCCAGGAACTGCTTGAAGGTGTCCATCCAGGCGCCCGGCCGCGGCAGCCACCGCTGAGCCGCCGGCCAGAAGGCCAGCACCAGGAAGGGCAGGGCCAGCCCCAGGCCCAGCGCCAGGAAGACGGCCAGCATCACCACCGCCGGCTGTGCCAAGGCGAAGGCCAGGGCCGCCCCCATGAAGGGCGCGGTGCACGGCGTGGCGACCACGGCGGCCAGCACGCCGGTGAAGAAGCTGCCGGCCAGGCCCTGGCGCGCGGCCAGGCCAGAACCGATGCCGGTGAAGCTGCCGCCCACGTCGAAGAAGCCCGACAGGTTCAAGCCCACCAGGAAGAGCAGATAGGCCACGACCAGCACGAACACCGGCGAGTGGAACTGGAAGCCCCAGCCCACCTGTTGCCCGCCAGCCCGCAGCGCGATCAGCACGCCGGCCAGCGCCGCGAAGCTCAGCAGCACCCCGGCCGTGTAAGCCAGGCCCTCGGCCTTGTGGTTGCCCTGGTTCACAAGGGCCAGCGCCTTGATGGAGAGCACCGGGAAGACGCAGGGCATCAGGTTCAGGATGAGCCCGCCCAGCAGCGCCAGCGCCAGCGCCGGTGCGAGGCCCAGGTCGCCCTCGGGGGCGGCTGCGGGGCTGGCGCCCCCCTCGGCCGCCGGTGTGGTGAGGTCTGCCGGCCCCGGGCCTTTGCCGGCGCCCTCGGGCATGGGGGCGGAGACAGTCCAGGCCTGCTCGCCGGTGGCGGTCGTCAGCACGACCACGCCCGACACCGGCCCGCCGGCCGCCAGCGGCTCGTCGCCCGCCGGGATGTCCAGCGCCCAGCCGCCGGCTTCAGCCGTCAGGGCCTGCGGCGCACTGTGCGCGACGGCGCCCCAGGTGTGG
>JAIPCJ010000009.1 GCA_021738245.1 Methylotenera sp.
CCGCCACCGAAAGCACGCTGAAGGCCATCCGCCACCTCGTCAACCCGGGCGTGCTGTTCATGGACGTCGGCTCCACCAAGTGCGATGTCATCGAGGCCTCGCGCCGGGCGCTGGGCGAGCGCGCCGCGAGCTTCGTGCCCTGCCACCCGATTGCCGGCAAGGAGTCGGGCGGCGTGCAGCATGCCGAAGCCACGTTGTACGAAGGCCGACAGGTCATCCTCACGCCCCAGCCCTTCACCAACCCGGCCTTGGTTCAGCGCGCCACCGACGTCTGGTCGGCGCTCGGCGCCACGGTGCTGAAGATGCGCCCGCACAACCACGATGCGGCCTTTGCCGCCGTCAGCCATCTGCCGCACCTGCTGGCCTTCGCCTATTTCCAGGCCATTGCCGAGCAGCCTGCCGCGCGCGACTACCTCAGCCTCGCCGGCCCGGGCTTTCGCGACTTCACCCGCATTGCGGCTGGCGAGCCCGCCGTGTGGCGCGACATCCTGCTGGCCAACAAGCATGAAGTGCTGGCGCAGTCCAAGCGCTTCCGCACCACGCTCGATCAGCTGGAAGCGCTCATCGAAGCCGGCGACGCCGCCGCGCTGGAAGCCGCGCTGCGACCGATCGCCGAAGGCCGCGAGGCCTGGAGCCTGCCCTCTCCCGCTGTCCCCCCCGGCCGCTCGACGGCTAAGTGATGTTCAAGATCCCCTTTCTCGACCTGCCGCCCCTGCGCAGTGCCGCGGGCACGGTGCGCCTGCCCGGCTCCAAGAGCATTTCCAACCGTGTGCTGCTGCTGGCTGCGCTGAGCGAAGGCCGCACCGTCGTGCGCGACCTGCTCGCATCTGATGACACCGCCGTCATGCTCGATGCGCTGCGTGCGCTGGGCTGTGGCGTGGCGCAGGACGGCGACACCGTCAGCATCGTGGGCCTGGGCGGCCAATTGCTGGCCAAGCAGGCCCAGCTCTTCCTCGGCAATGCCGGCACCGCCATGCGGCCGCTTACCGCGGCACTGGCCTTGCTTGCCGCGACGCAGGGCGGCCACTTCGAAGTGTCCGGCGTGCCGCGCATGCACGAGCGCCCCATCGGCGACCTGGTCGATGCACTGCGTGGCCTGGGCTGCGCCATCGACGACCTCGGCAACCCCGGCTACCCGCCGCTGCGGCTGCGCGGCCCCGCGCCGCTCGCGCTCGACACCCCGGTGCGCGTGCGGGGCGACGTGTCCAGCCAGTTCCTGACGGCGCTGCTCCTGGCCCTGCCGCTGGTGGCAGAGCGCGACATCCGCATCGAGGTCATCGGCGAGCTGATCTCCAAGCCCTACATCGAGATCACGCTGGCCCTGCTGGCGCGCTTCGGCATTCAGGTGCGGCGAGAGGGCTGGCAGGCCTTCGTCATCCCCGCCGGCAGCCGCTACGTGTCGCCCGGTGAAGTCTTCGTCGAGGGCGACGCCTCGTCAGCGAGCTACTTCGTGGGCCTGGGCGCCATCGCTGCGGCCGACGCGCCCATCCGCATCGAGGGCGTGGGCAGCGAATCACTGCAGGGCGATGTGCGCTTCATCGAAGCAGCCGCGGCCATGGGCGCTGACGTGAACGCCGGCCCGAACTGGCTGGAAGTCCGTCGAGGTGCCTGGCCACTGAAGGGCATCACGCTCGATTGCAATCACATCCCCGATGCCGCCATGACGCTCACCGTCATGGCGCTTTACGCCGACAGCCCGACCACGCTGACCAACATCGCCAGTTGGCGAGTCAAGGAAACCGACCGCATCGCGGCCATGGCCACGGAGCTGCGCAAGCTCGGCGCAACGGTCGAGGAAGGCGCTGACTGGATCCGCGTGCAGCCGCTTCACGACTGGAAGGCGGCTGCCATCCACACCTACGACGACCATCGGGTCGCGATGTGCATCTCCTTGGCGGCCTTCAACGGCCTGGTCACCGAGCAAGCACAGCCGGTACGCATCCTGGAGCCGCACTGCACGGCCAAGACCTTCCCCGACTATTTCGAGACCCTGTTCGGCGTCGTCACCGCCCGGCCTGAAGACATCCCGGTCATCACGATCGACGGCCCGACCGCCTCCGGCAAGGGCACGCTGGCCGACGAGGTCGCGAAGGCGCTCGGCTTCGGCGTTCTCGACTCCGGCGCCCTCTACCGCGTGACCGGGCTGGCAGCGCGCCGTGCCGGGCTGGATCTGGACGACGGCGCCGCCGTGGCAGCCATCGTGCCCACCCTCGCTCTGCGTTTCGCCGATGGCCACGTGTTCCTGGGCCAGGAAGACGTCACCGCGCGCCTGCGGGCCGAAGCCACCGGCCTGCTGGCCTCCCAGGTGGCTGTTCACCCCGCCGTCCGTCAAGCCTTGCATCAGTTGCAGCTCGACTTTCGCCGCCTGCCGGGGCTGGTCGCCGACGGCCGCGACATGGGCACCGCACTCTTCCCCGACGCGCCACTCAAGGTTTTCCTGACCGCCAGCGCCGCCACGCGGGCGGAGCGGCGCTATAAGCAATTGATTTCCAAGGGGATTCCGGCTAATATGGAGAGCTTGCGCGAAGATTTGGAGGCGCGGGACGAGCGGGACAAAAACCGCGCGAGCTCGCCTTTGACTCCCGCACAAGATGCGCAGCTGCTCGACAACTCGGCGCTTTCCATCGAAGCCTCGGTGGACCAGGTGTTGAATTGGTGGCAAAAGCGCCGGCCCTTCTGAGGCAACTCAGCCGGGCCCAGGCCTGAGAAGCCACCGGCCCGCCAGCCAGCGGCCGAACGCCCGTTCGGTCGTCATGGCAGATGCAAATCTGCTGTGGTTGGCGATGTCAACAACCTAACCCCGCAGGCTTGCCTGCACCGCCGCGCCAAATCTTCCGGCGCATCAGGATCAACTCAACATGTCCCAAACCCAAACCGCCGCTTCCGGCATGGAATCCTTTGCCGCAATGTTCGAGGAGTCGCTGCAGCGCTCCGACATGCGCGCTGGCGAAGTGATCTCGGCCGAAGTCGTTCGTGTCGAACACAACTTCGTCGTCGTCAACGCGGGCCTCAAGTCTGAAGCCTACGTGCCCATCGAAGAGTTCAAGAACGACCAAGGCGAACTGGAAGTCCAGGTCGGCGACTTCGTCTCCGTCGCCATCGACGCCATCGAAAACGGCTACGGCGACACCATCCTGTCGCGCGACAAGGCCAAGCGCCTGGCCTCGTGGCTGAGCCTGGAAACGGCTCTGGAATCCGGCGACTTCGTCACCGGCACCGTCTCCGGCAAGGTCAAGGGCGGCCTGACCGTCCTGGTCAACGGCATCCGCGCCTTCCTGCCCGGCTCGCTGCTGGACACCCGCCCGGTGAAGGACATGAGCCCGTTCGAGGGCAAGACCATGGAATTCAAGGTCATCAAGCTCGACCGCAAGCGCAACAACGTTGTGCTGTCGCGTCGCGCGGTGGTCGAGGCTTCGATGGGTGAAGAGCGCGCCAAGCTGCTCGAGACGCTGTCCGAAGGCGCCATCGTCCAGGGCGTGGTCAAGAACATCACCGAATACGGTGCGTTCGTCGACCTGGGCGGCATCGACGGCCTGCTGCACATCACCGACATGGCCTGGCGCCGTGTCCGTCACCCGAGCGAAGTGGTGACGGTCGGCCAGGAACTGACGGCCAAGGTCCTGAAGTTCGACGCCGAGAAGAACCGCGTCTCGCTGGGCATCAAGCAGCTGGGCGACGACCCGTGGTTCGGCGTGGCCCGCCGCTACCCGACCGGCACCCGCCTGTTCGGCAAGGTCACCAACATCGCCGACTACGGCGCGTTCGTCGAGATCGAGCCGGGCATCGAAGGCCTGGTGCACGTCTCCGAGATGGACTGGACCAACAAGAACATCGCCCCGAGCAAGCTGGTTTCGCTGGGCGACGAAGTCGAAGTCATGGTCCTGGAAATCGACGAAGACAAGCGTCGCATCTCCCTGGGCATGAAGCAGTGCAAGGCCAACCCGTGGGAAGAGTTCGCCGAGAACGTCAAGCGCGGCGACAAGGTCAAGGGCCCGGTCAAGTCGATCACCGACTTCGGCGTGTTCGTGGGCCTGGCCCAGGGCATCGACGGCCTGGTGCACCTGTCCGACCTGTCTTGGGACGAGTCGGGCGAGACCGCCGTTCGCAACTTCAAGAAGGGCCAGGAAGTCGAAGCCGTCGTGCTGGCCGTCGATGTGGAGCGCGAGCGCATCTCCCTGGGCATCAAGCAGCTGGACAGCGATCCCTTCACCGCCTACACGACCATCAACGACCGCGGCGCCTCGGTGACCGGCAAGGTCAAGACGGTGGACCCGCGCGGCGCTGAAGTCGAGCTGGCTGACGGCGTGATGGCCTACCTGCGCGCCTCGGAAATCTCCCGCGACCGCGTGGAAGACGCCCGCAACGTGCTGAAGGAAGGCGACGAAGTCACCGCCATCATCGTCAACGTGGATCGCAAGACCCGCAACATCCAGCTGTCGATCAAGGCCAAGGACAACGCCGACAACCAGGAAGCCATGCAGCGCCTGAGCCAGTCCAACGAGCGTGAGAACGCCGGCACCACGAGCCTGGGCGCCCTGCTGCGCGCCAAGCTGGACAACCAGGGCAACTAAGCCCTCGTTGCAACACCCGGCCTGCAGTCATCCGCACTGAGGCCGGGTATGCTCCCGACAGGCTCGCCGGCCTTGCCAGCGGGCCTGTTTCAATTACAGACAGCAAATGCAACCACAGGGGCACCGCATCGGCGCTGACCGCCAGGTCGCCCGCCGTGCCCCTGTGGTTGCCTTTTGACCTCGAGCCCTGCCCCATGACCCGTTCCGACCTCGTCGCCGTCCTTGCCGAACGCTTCGGCCAGCTGACCCAGCGCGACACCGAGTTCGCCGTCAAGACCATCCTCGACGCCATGAGCGACGCCCTCGCCCGCGGTCACCGCATCGAGATCCGCGGCTTTGGCAGCTTCTCCATCAGCCGGCGTCCGCCGCGCATCGGCCGCAACCCGCGCAGCGGCGAGCAGGTCATGATCCCGGAAAAGCTCGCACCGCACTTCAAGCCCGGCAAGGCGCTGCGCGAAGCAGTCGACAAGCACCTCCCGGTCACCGACGCCTGAGCCAGAATCCGGGGCCATGCGCACCCTTGTCTGGCTCCTGCGAGCCCTCGTCTTTTTCACGCTGTTCGCCTTCGCGCTGAACAACGGCCATGAAGCCGTCGTGCGCTGGTTCTTCGGCCACGAGTGGCGCGCGCCGCAAGTGATCATCGTGCTGGTGGCGTTTGCCGCCGGTGCGGCCTTCGGCGTGCTGGCCATGGTGCCTGCCTGGTGGCGGCATCGCCGCGCCGCCCAGCGAGCCGAGCCCGCTCAAGTGAGCCCCACCCCGGCGCCCGATGCGCCTGCAACGCCTTACGCCGCCCACCAAGATGGAGTTTGATCCGCGCTGGCTGCTCTTCGTCCTGCCCGTCGTCTTCGTGCTCGGGTGGCTGGCCTCCAAGCTGGACTCCAAGCAATGGAAGCTCGAACAGCGCGAATCACCCAAGGCCTATTTCAAGGGGCTGAACCTGCTGCTCAACGAGCAGCAGGACAAGGCGATTGACGCCTTCATCGAGGCCGTCCAGAACGACCCCGACACCTCCGAGCTGCACTTCGCCCTCGGCAGCCTCTTCCGCCGCCGCGGCGAGACGGAGCGTGCCGTGCGCGTGCACGAGCATCTGCTGCGCCGCGGGGATCTGCCCAAGGCCGAACGTGACCGCGCCCAGCACGAACTGGCGCAGGACTTCTTCAAGGCAGGCCTGTTCGACCGCGCTGAGGCCGCCTATGCCGAGCTGCGCGGCACAGCCTTCGAGCGCGAGGCGCGGCTGGCGCTGCTGTCGCTGTACGAGCGCTCGCGCGACTGGGCCAAGGCCGCCGAAGTGGCGGCAGAGCTCGAAGCCGCCGGCACCGGCTCCTTCTCCAGCCGCATTGCGCACTACCTCTGCGAGCAGGCCCTGGTGGCACAGGCACAAGGCCATGGCGACCTCGTCCCGGCGCTGCTCGACCAGGCCCAGCGTCGATCCCCCGAATCCGCCCGCGCCTACGTGCTGCAAGGCCAGATGCTGCTGAAGGCGAACCAGCCTGAAGCCGCGCTCGCGGCCTTCACCCACTTGCTGGCCGTGAATCCACCTGCCTTCAATCTGGTCGCGGCCGATTGCGCGGCGGCGGCGCAGGCCCTGGGCCGCCCGGAGCGCGCCATTGCGCTGTTGCTCGAGCAGTACCAGCGCGCGCCCAGCATGCATTTGCTGCGGGCCCTGGCCACGCTGCAGCCCGGGCCGCAGCGTGAACGACTGGCAGCACACCTGCGCGAACAACCCGCGCTTTCCGCCGCGACGGATCTCCTCAAGCTCAATGCCGGGGCTCTGCCGCCCGATGAAGCCGCGCCGCTCGTCCAGACCCTGGAGAAGGCCACCAAGCCTCTGCAGCGTTACCGCTGCGCAGCCTGCGGCTTCGAGGCGGCCCACTATTTCTGGCAATGCCCAGGCTGCCTGAACTGGGACACCTACCCTCCCCGCCACGTGGAAGAACTTTGAGCGCCCGTCACATCATCTGCATGAAGTGGGGCACGAAGTACGGCCCCGAGTACGTCAACCGGCTCTACGCCATGGTGCGCCGGCACCTGCGCGGCGATTTCCGCTTCGTCTGCCTCACGGACCGGACTGCGGGCATCCGCGACGAAGTGACGTGCTTCCCCATCCCCGAGCTCACGTTGCCCAACGGCGAACCCGAGCGCGGCTGGAAGAAGCTCACGACGTTCAGCCCCACGCTCGTCAACGACTACGGGCTGCAGGGCACGGCCCTCTTCCTGGACCTGGATGTCGTCATCGTCGACGACATCACGCCGTTCTTCGAGGTGCCGGGCCAGTTCCTGATCATTCACGACTGGAAGCGCCCGTGGCGCATCACCGGCAACTCATCGGTCTACCGTTGGGAGCTGGGCGCCCATCAGGATGTGTTGACCGAGTTCGTCGCTGATCAGGCCAAGGCCAAGGCCGACTACCGCAACGAGCAGGCTTTCCTGTCAGCGGTGCTGCATCGGCAAGGCGTGCTGAAGTACTGGAACGCCGCCTGGTGCGCGAGCTACAAGTACCACTGCATTCCGGCCTGGCCGACCAGCTACTGGCGAGACCCCTTCGTACCTGCCGGCGCTCGCATCCTGATCTTCCACGGCGTGATGAACCCGCCCGACGCCCTGGCCGGCCGCAGCAATGGCAACTGGCGCCACGCCCGCCCGGCGCGCTGGATCGCCGACCACTGGCGCGAATGAACCTCGTCATCCATGCCGTGCAGGCCCTGCTGGTCCTGCTGACTGGCCTGCTGCTGTGGGAGGTGCTCACGGTGCTGCGCGCCCGCGTGCCCGCCCAGACGCGCGCCGTCACGGTGGGCGACGAGGCACCCGCCAGCGCCGCCACAGTGCCCCGCATCGTCTGGACCTACTGGCAGACCGCGCCCGCACCCGAGTTCATCCATGCCTGCATCGCCAACTGGCGGCAGTTCGCGCCCGACCACGAGGTGCGTCTGCTGGACCGCAGCAGCGTCGAATCGTGGCTGCCCAGCCTGCGTGCCGACTTCGACAGCCTGCCGCCCTACCGCCAGGCCGACTGGCTGCGCGTGCAACTGCTGGCGCGCCATGGCGGCATCTGGATGGACGCCTCCATGCTGCTCAGCCGCGACCTTGCCTGGCTGCATGACACCCAGCGCCGCCGTGGCGCCGACTATGTCGGCTTCTACATCGACCGCTACACCACGCGCCCCAACCTGCCCATCCTCGAGAACTGGATGATGGCCTCTGTGCCCGGCGGGCACTTCGTCAACGCCCTGGCCGCCGCCTTCGACCAAGCCCTGGACGAAGGTGCCGAGCGCCTGCTGCAGCGCTTGCGCAGCGAAGGCCGACACGCGCAGGTGGTGCAGGCGCTGACCGAGGATTTCCAGCGCTACCTGCTCATGCACGTCGCCGCCAGCGAGCTGCTCGACCGTTCGCCGCAACTCGCGCGGCTCGTGCTGCTGCGCGCCGAAGACGGCCCCTTCGCCTGGCATGCGGGCGTGGGCTGGCGCAAGCGCCACCTGTTCGCCCGCCTGGCACTCGCGCCGTGCCCGCGCATGCTCCCGGCGGTGCTGAAGCTGAGAGGGGGTGACCGTACCGTCGTCGAGCGAAACTGGCGTCGCGGCTGGGTGTCGCCGTTCAGCGCCCTGCGTCATCTGCTCGCCCCGCCCCGGTGAACGCACCCTGGCTCAGCCTGCTGTTCCCGATGTACCGGGTGGAGCCCTGGCTGGGCGCCTGCCTTGCGTCGCTGCTGCCACAACTTGAGGACGGCATAGAACTGGTGTTCGTGGATGACGCCTCGCCCGACGGCTCCGCCGCGCTCGTGCAGGCGCGCTTGCCCCAGGCACGCCTGATCCGGCAGCCGGTCAACCGCGGTGTCAGCGCCGCCCGCAACCGCCTGCTCGACGAAGCCCGCGGCGACTACTTGTGGTTTATCGACCCCGACGACGTTGTCGAACCCGGCGCCATCGCCCGCCTCAAGGCCGTGCTGGCTGCGCACCGGCCCGACCTGGTCAGCTGCGACTTCCGCGTCTTCGACGATGGCCCCTCCACGGCGTCCACCAAGCCCCGCCACCGCCATATCGCGAGCTTCGACGGCCCCGCGGGCGTGCTCATGACGGACGTCGATCAGCGGCTGCGGGGCTTCTTCGTGCACGGCCAGTTCCACCCCTGGAGCAAGATCGTGCGGCGCGCTTGCTGGCCCGCCACGCTGCGCTTCCCCGAAGGTCGCGTGTTCGAGGACATGGCCGT
The DNA here is from genome assembly GCA_021738245.1 of Methylotenera sp. Taxonomy (GTDB): domain Bacteria; phylum Pseudomonadota; class Gammaproteobacteria; order Burkholderiales; family Burkholderiaceae_C; genus Pelomonas. Next base: position 8,775 of record JAIPCJ010000009.1, read on the forward strand.
CTACCCGCGCCTGCTGCTGCACACGCCCCGTCACGTGCACCAGGGGGAGGTGTGGATCGCCTACCGGCAGCGCGGCGGCAGCCTGTTGAGCCAGCTCGACGAGCGCCGGCTCGACGACTGGACGGCGGCACTGGATGGCCTGGCAGCGGAGCTGCCACCGCTGTCGGCCGACACCCGCTTCGAGATCGCCCATTTCTGCGCCCGCACGCTGTTGCGTGCAAAACGGCGGCGGCTCCAGCTGGGCGGCAGCGCGCTGGCCGGCCTGTCGACCGATGCCGAACGCTTCGCGCGCAGTTCGCCACTGTCGCGCGAGGCCTTGCTCGCTGCTTATGTCAGGCGGGGGCGGTGGCTGCGTGGCCTGCAATGGTGGCGCAGCGGGTGATCAGCCCTTCGTAGCGGGCCTGCATCAGCGCCAGACCGTGCGCCACCTGGGCGCGGGCGCGGGCCGCCTCGCCCAGCCGCGTGGCCAGGGCCGGGTCGCTCAGCAGCTGCGCGAGGGCCGCGGCCAGCGCGGCAGCATCGCCCTCCGGCACGAGCAGGCCCGTCACGCCAGGCTCAATCACGCCGCGCACGCCGATCACGTCGGACGCGATGCAGGCGCAGCCCGCCGCCATCGCCTCGACCAGCGCCAGGGGCATGCCCTCGAAATGCGTGGCCAGCACATAGACCCGCTGCGAACGCAACAGGCCGGGCATGTCCCGGTGGTGCCCGAGGAAGGCCACCTGCGCCCCCACGCCGCGCCGCGCTGCGCGGGCCTGCAAGCGTGCCAGCAGCGGCCCGGTGCCAGCCAACTGCAGACGGGGCGTCAAGCCGTGCGAGGCGGCAAGCAGCGGCAGCGCGTCGATCAAGGTGGCATGGTCCTTCTGGCGCGCCAGTCGCGCAGACATCACCAGGCCAGCCTCTCGCTCGCCCGCAGGCGGCGCGGGCTCGGCGAACCGGGCCAGGTCGATGCCATTGGGGATGGCCCAGGTCTTGGCTTGGGGCAAGCCCTGCGCGAGCAGGGTCTGCCGCACCCCCTCGCTCACGCCCACAAACGCTGCCGTCCGCGCCGCCAGGCGCCGGCTGAGCCAGCGGCTCCAGGGCGTGTAGCGCTCACGCGAGTTGTGTTCGACCTGGATCAGCACAGGCACCTCCGCGCGCAGCCCGGCCTGTCGGCCGATGAGATGCTCCGGGAAGCCGTGGGCCAGCAGGGCCAAGGGCCGGATCTCGCGCAGCAGCCGTGACAGCGCGGCAATGGTCGGCACGTGAGACCAGCCGCCCGACACCAGATGCACCGTCAGCCCCTGGGCCCGCAGGGCCTCGACCCGCGCCATCGGCGTGTGGCCCTTGCGCCGCAGCAGGAGCACCGGCGCATAGGGCCCGGCCTGCAGCGCCGCCAGGCACAGGTCGACCGCCACCTGCGTGGCGCCCGAAAAGCCGCCCGTCACGAAATGGACGACGGTGGGGCGGTCGGCGGGCACGGGGTTCGGCATGGCGGCGCAGTGTAGGAGGGAGAATCGCGCCCCATGTCTCCTGACACCAACGCCTCCGCCCCGCCGTCCGTCTTGCGTCGCCTGGGCCGTTTCGTCTACCCGCATCGCTGGGGTGCGCTGCTGACCGTGCTGGCCTACATCGGCGCCGCAGCCACCGAACCGATGCTGCCCAAGTTGATCGGTTACGCCTTCGGCGAGGGCTTTGCCAAGGACGCTTTCCCGCTGTGGATGGTGCCGGTCACGCTGATCGGCCTGTACCTCGTGCGCGGCATCTTCAGCTTTGCCGGCCAGTACCTGTTCAACTGGACGGTCACGCGCAGCGTCATGGACTTCCGCGCTGCCCTCGTGCAGGCCCTGATGCGGCTGGATGCCCAGGTCTACACCCGGGTGCAGCCGGGCACGGCCGTCAGCAAGGTCGTCAACGACCCGCAGCAGATCCTGCAGCTCGTGGGTGATGTCGGCATGAGCGTGCTGCGCGACGGGCTGCCGGCCCTCGCCATCCTCGTCTACCTGTTCTTCCTCAACTGGAAGCTCACGCTGCTCGCCCTCGTCGTGACGCCGCTGATGGCCTTCGTCATGAAGAAGGTCAACCAGCGGGTGCGGCTGATGGCCTCACGGTCCTACGACTCGCAGCTGCTGCTGGTCAACAAGATCGACGACCTCGCCCGCGCCTGGCGTGTGGTGCGCCAGTTCGGCGCCGAGGCGCATGAACGCGACCGCTTCCACGACCTGTCCGACCAGGTCCGGCGCAACACGATGAAAACCGTGACGGCCGGTGCCCTGTCGCAGCCGCTGTCGCAGCTGGTAGCCAGCGTAGGCCTGTCCTTCATCATCTGCGTGGCCCTGTGGCAGGCCCGCGCGGAGGGCACCGGCGTGCAGGCGTTTGCGGAGTTCGTGGCGGCGCTCATCCTGCTGACCTCGCGCCTGCGCCACTTGTCCGATCTGGCCGCCCCGCTGACCCGCGCCACGGTCATTGCCAAGGGCTGCTTCGAGCTGATGGATGAGCCCAAGGAAGCTGACGGCGGCACCCACACCCTGCCCGGCCCGGCCCGTGGCGACCTGGTGATGCAGGACATCCAGCTCACCTACCCCGGTGCGAGCCAGCCCGCGCTCGATGGCCTGTCGCTGCACTTCCCGGCCGGCAAGACCACGGCGCTGGTGGGTGCTTCCGGCGCCGGCAAGAGTTCCATCATCCACCTGCTGCTGGGCTTCGGCCGGCCGGATGGCGGCCGCATCCTGCTGGACGGCACCGACATCGAGACGCTCACCCGCCTGAGCCTGCGCCGCCAGTTCGCCGTGGTGTCGCAGGACATCGTGCTGTTCGACGACTCCGTCGCCAACAACATCGCCTACGCCCAGCCGCGCGACGAAGCCCGCTTGGAGGCCGCGCTGCGCGCCGCCCACCTGTGGGAGTTCGTGCAGAGCCTGCCGGAAGGCGTCGAGACGTCGGTCGGCGCCAATGGCAGCAAGCTGTCCGGCGGCCAGCGCCAACGGCTGGCGATCGCGCGCGCGCTCTACAAGGAGGCGCCGATCTGGATCTTCGATGAAGCCACCTCGGCGCTCGACACCGAAAGCGAGCGCGCAGTGCAGCAGGCCCTGGCGGCGTGGTCGGGCCGCAAGACGCTGATCGTCATCGCCCACCGGCTGTCCACCATCCGCGATGCAGACGCCATCCATGTGCTTGGCGCCGGCCAGCTGATCGAGACCGGCACGCATGCCGAGCTGATGACTCGCGACGGCGCCTACGCCGCCATGGTGCGCGCCCAGGCGGGCGAGGCATGAGGCGCCGGGCGCTGCTGCTCCTGGGGCTGGCAGCGCCCACATTCGCCCAGACGGCGATCGAAGTGAACACGGCCAAGCGCGCCACGCTGGAGTCGGTACCGGGCCTCGGGCCGGCGTTGGTGCAGCGGCTGCTGGCGGCACGCCCGTTCACCGGATGGCCTGACCTGATGCAGCGCGTGCCGGGCATCAAGGCTGCCACTGCGGCGCGTCTTTCCGCCGCCGGGCTGCGGGTGGCGGGTGAAGCGTTCGAGTCAGCAGCCAGCGGCAAAGCCGGCTGAACGGCTGCGCCGCAGCGACGCCGGGTCGATCTGCGGCGCCCGCGCCGGCCAGCCGAAGAAGCGCTGCACCTCCGCCCGCTTGGCCAGGGTGTCGCTCATGCCGAGGTTGATGAGTTCACCCACGAAGCTGGGCTCGAACAGCAGGTAGCTCACCAGCGCCGACCCGCTCATCGCCTTGCCCTTGCCCGTCACGCCAAAGGCGCGCAGCATGGCGCGCACCGATTGGGGCAGGCTGGCCTGATGGTCGCTTGCCAGGTCGTCGAGCCGGCGGCTGGGCGCGATGACCAGCAGGTCGATCGGCCGCAGCGCCGATGCCGCCCGTGCGTCCCGCGGCAGCAGGGCCAGCGTGCGGTTGATGCGGCGCAGCCGCTCCACGTCCACCGACAACGCATCCAGGAAGATGTTGGACAGCGCATGGCCGGCAATCTGGGCCATGCTGGGGTGCTGGTCGGTCGCCGCCACGCGGCGGCCTTCGGGCTCCTTCATGCGGCCGGCACCGATCACGAGGATGCGCTCCGAGCCCAGGTGCACCGCAGGCGAGATGGGTGCGCTCTGCCGCATGGAGCCGTCGCCAAACCACTCCGGCAGCCCTTCCAGGTCGATGCGCTCGGCCGGGAAGATGAAGGGGATGGCCGACGAGGCCATCAGGTGGTTCAAGGTCAGCCGTGCCTGCACCGCCATGCGCTGCTCCCGCAGCCAGGGCACGACATGGTGGTGGGTCTGGAAGAAGGTGACGTGCTGGCCCGAGGTGTAGCTGGACCCTGTCAGGGCCAGCGCCCGCAGGTGGCCGCCTTCGAGCATGGGCTCCAGGCGCTCCATGTCGAGGTAGCGGCCGAGCAATTCACGCAGCGGCTTGTTGTCGAGCAGGCTGCGCGGGCGGCTGCGCGTCCAGCGGGCCAGGGCCCAGCCCAGGCTCAGCATCGACAGCCAGCGGGCACCGCTCTTCACGGCCTCAAACGCATCCGCCCGGTAGATATGCTCGACATGCAGCCCCTGCCAGAGATGCAGCAACCCGTCGACCGCGGCGTCGAAGTCATCGGCATGACAGGCCAGCGTGGCCGCATTGATGGCGCCGGCCGACGTGCCGCTGATGATGGGAAACGGGTTGCCGGCCACACCAGCATCGCGCCGCAACTGCGCGATCGCCGCAAGCACGCCGACCTGGTAGGCCGCACGCGCCCCGCCCCCGGTCAGGATGAGCCCCGTGACCGCGGCTGGCCGAGCAAGGCCTGCCGACGGCGCAGCAGGCTTGGGAACGACATGCAGCATCGGCGAAATCATCGCCGATCCCGGCCGTCAGCTCACTTCGTAAATGACCTCAGCGGCGGCGCCCAGCTTGGCCAGCGCCTCGTCGGCCGGCCAGAAACGGCTGGTCTCGCCGAGCTCCACGAGCCAGCGCGCGCCCACCTGCCCGCCTTGGGGCTCGGCCAGCACCGACACCCGCACCGGCAGGCCGAGCTTGCGGGTGCCGCCCTCCTCCGTCTCCACCACGCGCGGCGGGAAGCGCTGCACCAGGTCGTGGATCAGGCCCGCCGTGCCGGCGTCGCTGAGCATCAGGTGGCGGCCGAAGGGAGCCCGCGCGGCGGCCAGGCTCCACACCGCCTGCACGTTCATCCGCAGGCCACCGGAGAACCGGTCGTTCTGCACCTTGCCCTGGGCGATGATGAGTTCGTCCTCCGCCAGCAGCTCTTTGTTGGCGTTGAGCAGTTCCTCGTTGGCCACGGCCTCGATGGCATCACTCTTGTCATCGAGCTTGAAGATGGCCACGCGGCCGCGCTGGCCGTTGATGACCCGCATGCCGCTGACGATGCCGGCCACCAGCACCGGGTCACGGCTGTCCTGCAGGTCGGCGATCTGACGCTTCACGATGCGGCGCACCTCGGCGCCGCTCTGATCGAACAGGTGGCCCGACAGGTAAAACCCGATCGCGGTCTTCTCCAGCGACAGGCGCTCCTTGATGCTCCAGGGCGCCGCGTCCACCAGGTCGGGCTCGGCCGTGCTGGAGGCATGCGAATCGCCGAAATCGAACAGCCCGCCCTGGTCGGCGTTCGCTTCGGTGGTCTCGGCGTGCGTGTAGCCACGGCCGACACTGGCCAGCAGCTTGGCGCGCTCGGGGTTGATGCTGTCGAAGGCGCCGGCCTTGATCAGGGCCTCCACCACGCGCTTGTTGACCGCCTTGCGATCCACCCGCAGGCAGAAGTCGTAGAAGCTCAGGAAAGGGCCGCCCGCTTCGCGGGCCGCGATGATGGCCTCGATGGCGCCGCGCCCGGTGCCCTTGACGGCGCCCAGACCGTAATTGACCAGGCGGTCGGACAGCGGCTCGAAGCGGTACTGCCCCTTGTTCACGCAAGGCGGCTGGAACTCGATGCCGAACAGCTTCGCATCGTTGAGCAACACCTTGAGCTTGTCGGTGTCGTCCATTTCGATGGTCATGTTCGCGGCATAGAACTCGGCGGTGTAGTGCGTCTTCAGCCAGGCGGTGTGATAGCTCAGCAGCGCATAGGCCGCGGCGTGCGACTTGTTGAAGCCGTAGCCGGCGAACTTCTCCATCAAGTCGAAGACCTCGTCGGCCTTGGCCTGGTCGATGCCCTTCTCCGCGGCGCCCTTGCGGAAGATCTCCCGGTGCATGGCCATCTCTTCGGCCTTCTTCTTGCCCATCGCGCGGCGCAGCATGTCGGCGCCACCGAGGCTGTAGCCGCCCAGCACCTGGGCCGCCTGCATCACCTGCTCCTGATAGACGAAGACGCCATAGGTCTCCTCCAGCACCTGACCCAGCAGCGGATGCGGATACTCGATGGTCTCCTTGCCGTGCTTGCGGGCCACGAACGACGGGATCAGGTCCATCGGACCTGGGCGGTACAGCGACACCAGCGCGATCAGGTCCTCGAAGCGCGAGGGCTTGGCGTCCTTCAGCAGCCGCTGCATGCCGGGCGATTCAAACTGGAACACGCTCTCCGACAGTCCCTTGCCGAACAGGTCGAAGGTCTTGCGGTCGGTCAGCGGCACGTTGGCCCAGTCGAAGTCCTGCCGGTCGGCATGACGGGCGACGATGAACTTCTTGGCCAGCTCCAGGATGGTCAGCGTCGCCAGGCCCAGGAAGTCGAACTTCACCAGGCCGATGGCCTCGACGTCGTCCTTGTCGTACTGGCTGACCGCGCTGGTGGAACCCGGCTGCTGGTACTGCGGGCAGAAATCGGTGATCTTGCCCGGCGCGATGAGCACGCCGCCCGCGTGCATGCCGATGGAGCGCACCGTGCCTTCCACGCGCGCGGCCATCTCCAGCAGGCCCGCCACTTCTTCGTCCGACTTCTCGCGCTCTTCGATCTCCGGCGACTCATGCCGCGCGTAGACCATCTTGGCCTTGTCGGGGTCGAAGTTGGGCGGCAGCTTGGCCAGCGTCACCGTTTTGCCCGGCGGCGCAGGCACCAGTTTGGCGATGGAGTCCACATGGCCGAAACCCATGCCCAGCACCCGGCCGATGTCACGCAGCGCGCCCTTGGCGGCCATAGTGCCGAACGTCGCGATCTGGCTGACCGCCGGCCGGCCGTACTTGTCCTTCACATACTCGATGACGCGGTCGCGGTTGCCCTGGCAGAAGTCGATGTCGAAGTCGGGCATCGACACCCGCTCCGGGTTCAGGAAACGCTCGAACAGCAGGTTGTAGCGCAGCGGATCCAGGTCGGTGATCAGCAGCGCGTACGCCACCAACGAGCCCGCCCCCGAGCCCCGGCCGGGACCGACCGGGCAGCCGTTCTCCTTGGCCCAGCGGATGAAGTCCGACACGATGAGGAAGTAGCCCGGGAAGCCCATCTTGATGATGGTGTTGAGCTCGAACTCCAGCCGCTCCACGTAGCGGGGCCGCTCCTTCTCGCGCTCGGCCTCGTTGGGGAACAAGTGCACGAGCCGGTCCTTGAGGCCCTCGTGGCTCAGCTCGCGGAAGTACTGCTCCATCGGCATGGGCGTGCCGTCTTCGAGCAGCGGCGTCGGGAAGTTGGGCAGCTGCGGCTTGCCCAGCACCAGCGTCAGCGAGCAGCGCCGCGCGATCTCGACCGTGTTCTCGATGGCGCTCGGGATGTCCTTGAACAGCGCCCGCATCTCGGCCTGGGTCTTGAAGTACTGGCTCGGCAGGAAGCGCTTGATGCGCTTCGGGTTGGCCAGGGTCTCGCCTTCGGCCACGCAGACGCGGGCCTCGTGGGCTTCGAAGTCGTCTTCGGTCAGGAACTGGATCGGGTGGGTCGCCACCACCGGCAGGCCAAGTTCCGCCGCCAGTGGCACGCTGGCCTGCACCAGCGCCTCCTGGCCCGGCAGGCCGGCACGCTGCAGCTCGATGTAGAAGCGGCCCGGGAAGATCGCTGACAGGCGCTCGGCCCATTCGCGCGCGCGCACCTTGTCGCCCTGCAGCAGTGCCTGGCCCAGGCCACCGTGCTGCGCGCCGGACAAACAGATCAACCCGCCGCCCAATTCCTGCAACCACTCCCACTTCAGGCAGGCCTGGTTGCGCTGCACGTTGTCGATCCAGGCGCGGGACAGCAGCTCGCTCAGGTTCAGGTAGCCCTGCTTGTCCTGCACCAGCAGCAGCAAGCGGCTCGGAGGCTTGTCGCCCGCTTCCGCCTCCAGCCAGCAGTCGGCGCCGAGGATGGGCTGCACACCCTTCTTGCGCATGGCGGAGTAGAACTTGATGCCGCCGAACAGATTGGCGAGGTCGGTGATGGCCGCAGCGACCTGGCCATCCTTGGCCGCAGCGGCGGCAGCGTCATCCGTGCGAAGCGTGCCATCCACCACCGAAAACTCGGTGTGCATGCGCAGGTGGACGAAGGGCAGTTCTTGAGGAATCGGGGCGTCAGTCTCGGGCATTGCGGCATTGTAGGAAGCCGCCGCCCGCTCTCGGCCGACGGGCTAGCCGAACGCGATCGAAGCCAGCACCACCTGGTTGCCACCGCGCCGCTGCGCTTCGTGCACGGCGGCTTCGCTGGCCGTCATCAACTCGTCCTGGCGCGAGGCGGTGTGCGGGAAGCTCGAGACGCCCATGGAGATGGACAGCCCCAGGTCCTGCCCATTGAGCACGATGATCTGGGCGGCACACTGCCGGCGCAGTTGTTCCATGCGCGCATGCGCCGTGGCCAGCCCGACGCCCGACAACAGCACCGCGAACCGATGCGGCCCGATGCGGCACGCCGAGTCCATCGCCCGGGTGTTGGCGCGCAGCATGCGGCCGATGCCTTCGAGCAGGCGCTGCTGAGCCTCCTCGCCGAGGCTCGCGATCTTGGGTGAGGCGTCGAGCGCAATCACGACCAGCGCAAACTCCCGATGCTCGCGAGACGACAGGTCGATCTCGCGCAGCAACTGGTCGTCGAACTGAGCGCGCATGTAAAGGCCCGACACATCGTCGCGGCCCGAGCCCTGCTGCAGTTCGCGGCGGATCTGCTCGATCGCGCTCTGCTGCTGCTCGATCTGCGCCAGGGCGCGCTGCAGCTGCGCCTCGCGCTGGCGCTCTTCGGTGCGCTCATGCCAGACGGCCAGCAGGAACTCAGAACCCAGCGCCAGCCGCGTCACGCTGAACTCGCGACGCCGCCCACCGATATCCAGCTTGTGCTCGCTGACGACCGGGAAACGCTGCGCCATCACGGTCTGCTCGACGCGCCGGAGCGCCGTCGTTTCATCCGGCTTCAGCAGCTCGGCGTCGGTATGGCCGACCACGGCCTCGCGCTCGAACATCTCCACCAGGCCGGCGGTGGCGAACACATAACGGCCCGTTGCCACCGACTTGATGGCCGCCTGGTTGCCCAGCGGCTCGATCAACGCCACCAGGCCTGCCAAGGCTTCGCTGCCCAGTTCAGCATGACTCGCCAGCCAATGCGCCAGGCTGCCGGGTTGCGGCTCCATCGCGGTCTGGTCGGCAATCATGTCCATGAAATCGTCTGGGTGCGATCGAGCGCACGCGGCGAAGCGCCACAGTGCGCCGAAGGTGTGAGGGGAATGTAGTGGGCGGCGCGGCGGGCCAGCAAGGCCAGCCGCCCCCATGAATCAGGCCTCCCCCCTAGAAGACCGCTCATGCCCCGGAATCGTAACGAGTTTCCTCGCGCCGACCCACGACAATGGACCGCATTCGAGGGAGGGGTATGCAGGGATTCGACGTGGTCGTGGTGGGTGCGGGTGCCGCCGGACTGTTCTGCTCGGGGCGCGCCGGCCAGGCTGGCCTTCGCGTGTTGTTGATCGACCATGCCGCCAAGGTGGCTGAAAAGATCCGTATCTCGGGCGGCGGCCGTTGCAATTTCACGAATCGCGAGGCCGGGCCGGCGAACTTCCTGTCGGAAAACCCGGCCTTCTGCCGCTCAGCCCTGGCCCGCTACACGCCGCAGGACTTCATCAAGCTGGTGCAGCAGCACGGCATCGCCTTCCATGAGAAGCACAAGGGCCAGCTGTTCTGCGATGACTCGGCCGAACAGATCATCCAGATGCTGCTGCGTGAATGCGAGGCGGGCGGCGTGACCCGCTGGCAGCCCTGCACCGTGGCCGACGTGCGGCTGCGCGCAGAAGGTGGCTTCGAGCTCGACACCTCGCAGGGCCCGGTGGCGGCGCCCCGCCTGGTCGTCGCCACGGGCGGGCTGCCGGTGCCCAAGATCGGCGCCAGCGACTGGGGCCTGCGGCTGGCGCAGCGCCTCGGCCATGCGATCGTGGAACCGCGCCCGGCCCTGGTGCCGCTCACGTTCGACGCCGACGCCTGGGCACCGTTCGCGGCGCTGGCGGGGCTGTCGCTGCCGGTCGAGGTGGCGTGCGGCAAGGGCAAGGCACGGGGTCGCTTCCTGGAGGATCTGCTCTTCACACACCGCGGCCTGAGCGGGCCGGCCATCCTGCAGATTTCAAGCTACCGCACAGAGAACGACCAACCCTTGCAGATCAACCTCGCGCCCGAGTTGCAGCTCGACCGGGACTTGGTCGAGGCGAAGGCCAGCTCCCGGCGCCAGCTCGGCAACGAACTGGCCGCGCGCCTGCCCCAGCGGCTCGCTGCCGCCTGGCTGGAACGCGCCGCCCTGGATGCCGCCCGCGCGCTGCCGGAATGCCGCGACGCCGACTTGCAGCGCCTCGGGCGCAGCGTGCACGACTGGCAGCTGATGCCCACGGGCGACGAGGGCTGGCGCAAGGCGGAGGTCATGCGAGGCGGCGTCAGCACCCGCGATCTCAGCTCCCAGACGCTGGAAAGCCGGCGCGTGCCGGGCCTGTATTTCATCGGCGAAGTCGTCGATGTGACGGGCTGGTTGGGCGGCTACAACTTCCAGTGGGCCTGGGCAAGTGCAGCGGCATGTGCCGAGGCGATGGCGGCTGCCGAAGCGGCTGCGTGAAAAGCGGGCGGACGCAATATTGGCAAGTGCTTGATTTCCCGGCTACAATCCCCGGCTTTGCTGGCAAACCCGCGCGTCGATTCGCTGCTAATCCCAAGTGATGCAGTAATCCGGAACCTGCTGCTGAAACAAAAGCTGCGAACACCGAGCGCAATCTGAAGGAAATACATGACCACCATCCGCGTCAAGGAAAACGAGCCGTTCGACGTCGCCCTGCGCCGCTTCAAGCGCACCATTGAAAAGCTGGGTCTGCTGACCGACCTGCGCGCCCGCGAGTTCTACGAGAAGCCCACCGCCGAGCGCAAGCGCAAGAAGGCTGCTGCCGTCAAGCGCCACTACAAGCGCGTGCGCAGCATGCAGCTGCCCAAGAAGCTGTACTGATCGTCTCTGACGCGACCCGGAACCCGCCTCGGCGCCGTTCCGGCTGAATCCAGAAAACCCGCCACAGGACGCTGTCGCGGGTTTTTGTCCTTTTTGAACCGGACCTGCCCCATGAGCCTGAAAGACCGCATCACCGAAGACATGAAGGCCGCGATGCGCGCCAAGGAAGCCGACCGCCTGCTGACCATCCGCGGTCTGCTCGCCGCGGTCAAGCAAAAGGAAGTGGACGAGCGCATCACCGTGGACGATGCCGGTCTGGTCGCCATCGTCGACAAGCTCGTGAAGCAGCGCAAGGACTCCATCAGCCAGTTCGCCGCCGCCGGCCGTGACGACCTCGTCGCCAAGGAAACCGCCGAATTGGCCGTGCTGCAGACTTACCTGCCCGAGCGCCTGTCAGCTGAAGCGGTGGCCGAGAAAGTGGCCGCCATCGTGGCCGAACTGGGCGCCAGCGGCCCCGGCGACATGGGCAAGGTGATGGCGGCCGCCAAGGCCGCCCTGGGCAACAGCGCCGAAATGAGCACCGTGTCCGCAGCTGTCAAGGCCGCCCTCGCCAAGTAAGGAGGTCACATGAGTCTGCCCCTGCAGCCCGTTGCGCCCGACATCTGCGTCGCCCCGCAGTTGACGCCTGAAGCCATGGCCGAAGCCGCCGCGATGGGGTTCAAGAGCGTGGTCAACAACCGGCCTGATTTCGAGCACGGCCCCGACCAGCCGACCTCCGCTGAGATCGAAGCGGCGGCCAGGGCTGCCGGCCTCGAATATCGCCACCTGCCGGTGGCGGGCGGCTATCAGTCGCCCGAAGAGATTGCCGCGTTCGCCGAGCTGCTGGCCGCCCTGCCCCGCCCGCTGCTGGCTTTCTGCCGTTCGGGCGCGCGCTCCACACGGCTGTTCATGCTGGCCCAGCAGTTGGACTGACCGACCCGCGCCGGCCGCGCGGCCGCGCGCCCTCAATGCCCGAGATACGCGGCCTGCACGCGCGGGTCGCCGAGCAGCTCGGCCCCACTGCCCCGCAGCACGATGCGGCCGTTCTCCAGCACGTAGGCCCGCTGCGCGAGTTTCAGCGCCTGCTTCACGTTCTGCTCGACCAGGAAGATGGTGAGCCCCTCCTGCGCATTGATGCGCTGCAGCGTGCGGAAAATATCCTGCACGATGAGGGGCGCCAGGCCCATGGACGGCTCGTCCAGCAGCAGCAGCCTGGGCTTGGCCATGAGCGCGCGACCGATGGCGAGCATCTGCTGCTCGCCACCCGACAAGCTGCCAGCCAGTTGCCCTGAACGCTCCGCCAGCCGCGGGAACAGGCTGTAGACATGCTCAATGTCGCGCGCCCGCGAGCCGGCGCCATCCCGACGGGTGTAGGCGCCCAGCTCCAGGTTCTCGCGCACCGTCAACGTGGTGAGCGTCGCGCGCCCCTCGGCCACCTGCACCAGGCCCTGGGCGACGATGCGGTGCGGCGACATGGCCGATATGTCCTGTCCGTCGAACCGCACCCCGCCGGCAGCCTTCTTGACCAAGCCCGACAAGGCCATCAGCGTCGTCGACTTGCCCGCGCCATTCGCGCCAACCAGGGTCGTGATCTGCCCGGCGGCCAGCTCGAAGTCGATGCCCCGCACGGCCTCCACATGGCCATAGTTCACCACCAGGCCGCGCACGCTCAGCAGGTTCATGCGGGCGTCTCCTCGTCATCACGCCCCAGGTAGGCTTCGATGACCTGCGGGTCAGTGCGGACGGCCTCCGGCCCGCCCTGGGCGATGATGCGGCCGAAGTTCAGCACGGCGATCTGGTCGCACAGGCCCATCACGAAACGCATGTCGTGCTCGATCATGAACAGCGTGTAGCCACGCGCCTGGATATTGCGGATCTCGGCCATCAACTCCGTTTTCTCGGCACCGTTCATGCCGGCCACCGGCTCATCGAGCAGCAACAGCCGAGGCTCGGTGGCCAGCGCACGGGCGAGCTCCAGCTTGCGCTGCTCGCCGTAGCTGAGGTTGTCGGCGATGTCGTCGGCCTTGTGGTCGAGTTTCATCCAGGACAGCAGCTCGCGCGCCCGGTCGCGCGCCGCCCGCTCGGCCGCGCGAAAACTCGGCAGCCGCAGCAGCCAGCCCGCCGGGCCGTAAGGCAGGCGACCGTGCATGCCCACGATGACGTTCTCCAGCAGCGTCATTTCCTTGAAGACGCGGATGTTCTGGAACGTGCGCGCAATGCCGCCCGCGGTGATCTCGTGCGGCTGCCGGCCCACCAGGCTCACGCCATTGAAGAGGATGTCGCCCGAACTGGGCGGCAGCAGGCCGGTCACGAGATTCACCACGGTCGTCTTGCCGGCACCATTCGGCCCGATCAGGCCGAAGATGCCGCCAGCCGGCACCTCGAAGTTCACGTCCTGCAGCACCTGCAGGCCGCCGAAATGGCGGGACACCGATTGCAGCGTCAGCACCGTCACGCCCTCCCGCGGCCGAGCAGTGCGCGCAGCCGTGCCGGGTCCCACAGGCCGCGCGGCAGGAAGAGCACGATGACCACGAGGATCAGCCCGTTCACCACGTTGCGGAAGTCCGCCAGGCTGCGCAGCAGCTCCGGCAGCAGGGTCAGGATGACCGCGCCTGATATCGGCCCCATCAGGCCGTGGATACCGCCGAGGATGGTCATGGTGAGGATCTCGACGCCGCGGTCGAAGCCGTATTCGTTGGGGCCGATGAAGAAGGTCAGGTGGGCATTCAACGCCCCGGCCAGCCCGGCCAGCATGGCGCCTGCCACGAAGGCGAGCATCTTGTGCGCCTTCACATCAATGCCCATCAGGCCGGCGGCGGTCTCGTCGAGCTTGATCGCCTCGAACGCCCGACCGACCTTGGAGCGGCGCATCAGCCCGAGCACCACGCACGCGGCCGCCAGCGACAGCGCCACATGCCACCACTGGGTCAGGGGCGGAATGCCGTTCAATCCGAGTGCGCCGCCGGTCCAGCCCTCGGTGTTGAGCACCACGATGCGCACCACCTCGCCAAAGGCCAGCGTGGCCATGGCGAGATAGACGCCCGACAGCCGCAGCGTCGGCCCGCCCATCAGCAGCCCAACCACGGCCGGGGCCGCCATGCCGCCGGCCAGCGCGACAGGAAACGGCACGCCCGCGTTCATGGTCAGCAGCGAGGCGGCATAGGCGCCAATGCCCATGAAAGCCGCGTTGGCCATGGCGAGCATGCCGCAGGACAGGGTCAGGTAGATGGACAGGGCCAGCAGCGAGTTGGTGCCCAGGGTGAGCACCAGGTTGCTGTAGACGGCCCAGAAACTGTCGAAGCTCTCCAGCATGGCATCAGACCTTGCGCTCGTTGACCGTGCCGAACAGCCCCTTGGGGCGCAGCAGCAGCACCGCGAACAACAACCCGAAGGCCACTGCATCGCGCATCGTCGACCCGATGTAGGCCACCGACAGCACCTCGGCAAAGCCCAGGAAAAGACCTGCCAGCATGGCACCACGGATGTCGCCCATGCCGCCCAGGATGATGACGGCGATGCCCTTGTGCAGGATGGGCTGCCCCATCAGCGGGAACAAGGCGTTGGCATAGAGCCCGATCAGCACCCCGGCCACACCCCCCAGGCCCGCGGCGAAGAAGCTGGTCAGCATGAAGAGCCCGCCGACATTGATGCCCAGCAGCGCCGCCGCCTTCGGGCTCTCGGCAATGGCCCGCAGCGCGCGGCCGAGCTGGGTGCCACGCAAGACGAGCAGCAGCACCGCCATCAGGCCGAACGACAGCGCGATGATGCCCAGCTCCAGCACGGTCACATGCAGCCCGGCCACGTTCAGCGTGTCCTGGGGCAGCACCTCGGCGGGGAAGCGCAGGTTTTCAGCCCCGAAGATGCCCTGCGCCAGGCTGTTGAGCGCGATGGCCAGCCCGATGGTGGCGATCATCGGGATCAGGTGGGGCGCGTTGCGCGCCCGCAGCGGCCGAAGCACCAGCACATCGATCAAGAGGCCGAGCAGGCCGGACACGGCGAATGCCACTGCAAGCGCACCTGCAAGCGGCAGATGCAGCCGGGTCACGGCTTGCAACGCGGCATAGGCGCCGACCATGAACACCGCCCCGTGCGACAGGTTCACCACCCCCAGCACGCCAAAGACCAGGGTGAAGCCGAGCGCAAACAGCGCGTAGACGCTGCCGAGCGAAAGGGCATTGAAGAGCTGCTGTTCAAGCACGATGGGCGAAGCGGGCAAGGCCGCCCACGCGCCAGGCGACGGGCGGCGAGTCAGGCCGGAGGCTACTTCTCGATGGCGTAGCGGCCGTTCTTGGTGACGCTCACGATGGCGGTCTGCGCGGCGTCATAGCCGGCCGGATTGCCCGCCTTGTCGGTCGCGCGGCGGAAGGCAAAGGCGCCGGTCGCGCCCGTCCACTTCACATCAGGCAGCGCGTTGCGCAGCGCGGCACGGTCCTTGGCCAGGTCGCCGGTCAGCTTGATCTTCTTGAGCGCCTGGGCGGTGATGTACATCGCGTCGTAGGCCTGCGCGGCAAACTGGTCGGGCGCGGACTTGTACTTCTGCGCGTAGGCCACGATGAAGGCGCCGTTCTCCTTGGTCTGGTTCTCGATGGACCAGGGGCTGCCGATCCACAGGCCGTCGGACGCTCCCTTGGCCAGCTCGAACACCTTCACGGAGTTCATGCCGTTGCCGCCGATCACGGGCACGTTCAGCCCCAGCTGACGCGCCTGCACCATGATGGGCGCGCCCTCGGCAATCAATGCCGACAGCACCAACGCGTCCGGGTTGCTGGCCTTGATCTTGGTGAGCTGCGCCTTGAAATCGACATCGCCCTTGGCGAAGGTCTCGGTCGTGGTCACCGCGATCTTCTGAGCGTCGAGCGCCTTCTTGAAGTTGTCGTAGCCGCTCTTGGTGAAGACGTCGTCGTTGCCGTAGAGCACGGCCACCTTCTTGATGCCGAGCTTCTTGGCTGCGGTGGACAGCGTCACCGGCAGCACATCGGCCTCGGTCACGGAGTTGCGGAAGATGTGGTCGCCGATGGAGGTGATGCCATCCGCCGTGTTCGAGGTGCCGAAGACCACGACCTTGGCCGCCTGCGCGATGGGGTCAGCCGCCTGGGCCGAGTTGGACAGGGTCGGGCCGAAGATCATCAGCACCTTGTCCTGGAAGATGAGCTTCTTGAAGGCGTTGATGGCCTCCTCCTTCTTGCCCTGCTCGTCCTCCACCACCAACACCAGCTTGTTGCCGTTGATGCCGCCAGCAGCATTGATCTCGTCAGCCGCCAGCTGGAAACCCGCACGGATGCTCTGGCCGTACTGGGCTGCCCCCCCCGACAGCGCCTCGGCCACGCCGAGCTTGACGTCAGCGGCCTGGGCCAGAGCGGCCCAGCCGAGCAAAACCGCGGTAACCAAGGGCTTGAAGGTGCGAGGGATCATCGGCAGGTCTCCTGGGGTGGGTGTTGTCTCGGTCACCGTCATGCGGCGCCGTCCTTGGGCGCCGCCGATGATAGGACGGCCGTGCTCAGTTGCCGGCGAGCTTCATGCCGCTGACCAGCACCGAGCCGACGGTCTTGGTGCCCATCGTGTACTCGTCGGCCCCGATGCCGACGATGTTGCGCAGCATGTCCTTCAGATTGCCGGCAATGGTCACTTCATGAACCGGGTAGGCAATCTCGCCGTTCTCGACCCAGTAGCCGCTGGCGCCGCGGGAGTAATCGCCCGTCACGTAGTTCACGCCCTGCCCCATCAGCTCGGTCACGAGCAGGCCGCGGCCCAGGCGGCGGATCATGGTGGCGAGGTCGTCGCCCGGTGCGGTGACCCGGCTGGTCATGCGCAGGTTGTGAGAACCGCCGGCATGCCCGGTCGTCTTCATGCCGAGCTTGCGCGCCGAGTAGCTCGACAGGAAGTACCCCTGCAGCACGCCGCCCTCCACCACGCTACGAGCCCGGGTGACGACGCCCTCGTCGTCGAACGGCGAACTACCCTTGCCCTTGAGCACATGCGGGTCCTCGGCGATGTCGATGTGCGGCGCCACCACGGGTTGGCCCAGGCTGTCGAGCAGGAAGGTGGTGCGCCGGTACAGCGCGCCGCCGCTGACGGCCTGCACCAACGCACCCAGCAGACCGATGGCCACGGTGCTCTCGAACAGCACCGGCACCTCGGCTGTGGCAGCCTTGCGGGCCTTCAGGCGCGACAGGGCGCGCTCGGCGGCGTAGCGGCCCACCGCCTCGGGCGACGCCAGCTCGGCCGCATCGCGCATGGAGCTGTACCAGGCGTCGCCCTGCATGTCGTTGCCGCGGCCGGCGATCGGCGCGACCGACAGCGAATGCCGCGAGCTGGCGTAGCCGCCGCGAAAGCCCCGGGTGTTGCCCATCCAGAAGTGCGACTGCTGGGCCGACACCGCCGCGCCTTCGCTGTTGGTGATGCGCCTGTCGACCGCCAGGGCCGCGGCCTCGCAGCGCAGCGCAATGTCGGACGCTTGCGCGGCGTCCACCGCCCAGGGGTGGAAGAGATCAAGGTCCGGCCGCTGGGCGACGTCCAGCGCCAGGTCGGCCTCGTCGGGCAGGCCGGCGAAATCGTCTTCCGCCGTGAAGCGGGCGATGTCGTAGGCCGCGCGCACGGTGTCGCGAATGGCCTGGGGCGAGAAGTCGGAGGTGCTGGCATTGCCGCGGCGCTTGCCGAGGTAGACCGAGATGCCGAGCGACTTGTCACGGTTGCGCTCGACGTTCTCCAGCTTGCCGAGCCGGGCCGAGACCGACAGGCCGCAGCCTTCGGACACTTCGGCCCCCGCATCGCTGGCGCCCAGCTTCTTCGCCTCGGTCAGGGCGTCTTCGATCCACTGCTGGAACTGCTCGGGGCTGTAGGCAAAACCGTCTTGGGCTTGAGGCATGAACGAAGCGCCGGGCACAGCCAGCGCATGACGAAATCGAGTGGGCGACAATGATAGGCCCGCGCCCAAAGCCACCCCGATGCAAGAAGACATCCCCGAACTCGAAGACGACGACGGTTTCGACCGCCCCAGCAAGTCGCAGATGAAGCGCGACATGACCGCGCTGCAAAAGCTCGGCGAAGAACTGCTCGCCCTGCCCGAGAGCCGCTGGGAGCCGCTGGCGCTGCCCGAGATCCTGTCCGACGCCCTGAAGGCGGCCAAGAAGATCACCAACTTCGAGGGCCGCCGCCGCCAGATGCAGTACATCGGCAAGCTCATGCGCAAGATCGACCCCGAGCCGGTACGCGAGGCCGTGGCTGCCTTCAAGCTCGGCCACGCCCAGGACAGCCTGCGGCTGCACCAGTCCGAGCGGTGGCGCGAGCAACTGCTGGCCAGCGACGACGCGCTGCAGGACTTCCTCGCCGCGCATGTCGATGTCGACATCCAGCAGCTGCGCAGCCTGGTGCGCGCCGCCCGCAAGGACGCCGCCAACGTGCCCGAGAAGCGCAGCGGCCGGGCCTTCCGCGAGCTGTTCCAGTTCATCAAGGCGGCTGAGGTGGCCAGCGATGAGTGACCCGGTTCGCATCGGCATCGTCTCCATCAGCGACCGCGCCTCCACGGGCGTCTACGAAGACAAGGGCCTGCCGGCGCTGAAAGACTGGCTCACGGCGGCGCTGCGCAACCCGATCGAGTTCGTGCCCCGCCTGATTCCGGACGATGAGGGCGGCATCTCCGCCACGCTGATCGAACTCGTCGACACCGAGCGCTGCCACCTCGTGCTGACCACCGGTGGCACCGGCCCGGCACCGCGCGATGTGACGCCCGAGGCCACGCTCGCGGTCGCCGACCGCGTGATGCCGGGCTTTGGCGAACAGATGCGCCAGATCTCGCTGCACTTCGTGCCCACGGCCATCCTGTCGCGCCAGGTGGCCGTGATCCGCGGTCAGGCCCTGATCATCAACCTGCCCGGCCAGCCCAAGGCGATTGCCGAGACCCTGGCGGGGCACGAGAGGGCCAGCGGCATCTTCGCGGCCGTGCCCTACTGCATCGACCTGATCGGCGGGCCCTACCTCGAAACGCGGGACGACGTCTGCAAGGCCTTCCGGCCCAAGAGCGCGCAGCGCCGCGCTCAGAGCTGATTGACGGCCTCACTCGGCGCCGCGTCAGCGCTCAACACGGCAACGACCTCGTCCAGCGCCCGGCTGCTGCTCAGGCCAAAGCCGCCGACCAGGCGCTGCCCCAGTGCGCCACGGCCGGTGGCGGGATACACGCCGACCCAGGCATCCCGCCCCGATCGCTTGGCGGCATACAGCCCCAGGTCTGCCAGGTTCACGACTTGCTGCCAGCCCCGCGCCTGGGGGCGCTCCGGCTCGAACGGGCAACAGGCGAAGCCGAGCGAGCAGGTCACCACGATCATCTCTCCGTCGGGCAGCTCGAACGGCGTGGACGCGACAACCGCCCGCATGCGCTCGGCCAGTTCCTCGGCCCGGTGCCTGTCGGTGTCGCGGGCCACGGCGAGGAACTCCTCACCCCCCCAACGGACCAGGTAATCGGACTCTCGCAGCACCGAACGCAGCCGGGCGCCGAACTGCACCAGCACCGCATCGCCGGCCGCATGGCCGTAGCGGTCGTTGATGCGCTTGAAGACGTCGATGTCCAGCAGCAGGAAGACGTTGTCCGTGTCCAGCGGCTGGCCGCCGGCAGCCAGGGTCTCCTGCCAGCGGCGTGCGCTGGCAGCCAGGTCCTGCTCGATGTGGTCACTGAGAAAGCGGCGGTTGTGCAGGCCCGTCAGCGGGTCGGTGACGCTGCTCAAGACCAACTGCTCGGACTTCTCCTCCAGCGCCTGGTGCAAGGCCCGCAGCTCGGCCGTACGCTCGCGCACCTTGTGCTCGAGTTCGAGCTGGCGCTGGCGCAGCAGCCGGGTGCGCAAGGCCACGGCGCCGAGCACCAGCAGGGCCAACGCCAGCACCAGCACGCCACGGAACCACCAGGTCTGGTGCCAGGCGGGCAGCACTTGCACCTGCAGCGCCAGTTCGCGCTCGCCCCATTGGCCGTCGCGGTTGGACGCACGCAGCCGCAAGGTATAGCGCCCGGGCGCCAGGTTGGTGTAGGCGGCCAGCCGCCGGCTGGCATCGGCCGCCATCCAGCCGGCATCGAAGCCCTCGAGCCGGTAGGCATAGCGGTTGCGCTCGGGCGCCGAGAAGTCGTTGGATGCGAATTCAACCGCCAGGCTGTTGCTGTCGGCCGGCACCTGGACCACGGTGTCGCGCCCCGGCGCCACCGGCACGGGCCGCCCGCCCACCTGCACATCGGCGAGCAGCACCTGAGGGGCAAACTGCCAGGGCTGCAGCCGATCCGGCAGCACCACGGTCATCCCGCCAGCGCCACCAAAGAGCAGCTCACCCCGCTCGGTACGCGCGGCCGAGCCGGTCCAGTAGGTCGGGAACACCACGCCTTCAGCACGTCGCAGCGCCCGCGCGGTGAAGCGTTCCGGGTCGATGCGCGCCAGGCCATCGTCCGTGCTGGCCCAGACGTGGCCACGCAGGTCTTGCAGCAGCGCGTTGACGCTGGCATCCGGCAGGCCCTGGGCGAGGCTGAGGCGCCGCACGGGTGCGTTCAGGCCAGCGGCCGGCAGGACGTCGATGCCGCCCCCAAAGGTGCCGACCCAGAGTCGCCCCGCGGAGTCGGGCATGACCGCGGTCACAAAACCAGCCGACAAACCGCCCGGGTCTGACGGCGCCGCGGGAAACTGCCGCACCGCGCTCGTCACCGGATCGACGCGGTTGAGCCCATTGCGCGTGCCGACCCACAGCTCGCCAGCCGCCCCACGGGCCAGCACCATGATGCGTTGGTCGGTCAGCCCAGGGGCGGCCAGCATCACCGGCGTGCTGCGGCCGCTGGCCAGGTCCATACGCCAAAGGCCGTCGAACTGGCCACCGATCCAGAGCGTGTCACCGTCGGCCAGCAAGGCCCAGGTGGAGGCTGCCGGGTCGCGCTCGCCCAAGCGCACACGCGTCACCCGGCTGCCATCGGCTGACGCCCGGTACAGCCCGCGCTTGGTGCCGATGAAGACGCTGCCGTCCTGCGCCCGGCTCATGGCCAGCACGATGTCGGGGGGCAGCGCGGTTTCCGGCCGGCTGCCATCGGGCCGCAGGCCAGCCACACGGGCGCCGGTCGCGTCGAGGATGTCGATGCCGCTCTTGTGCGTGGCCAGCCACAGGCGACCGTCGGGCATGGGCAGGATCCAGCTGATCTCGGTGCTGATGAGACGCGCATCGAGGGCTGTGCTCACGTCGGTGGTGGCACCCAGGCGCGTGAGCACCCCCGCCTGGCGTGGGTCATAGCGACTCAGGCCGCGGTTCGAGGCCACCCAGATCAGCCCGGCACGGTCACGGTACAGCGTACGCAAGGCGTTGTCGGCCAGGCTGACGGGCCAGGCGGGCACATGGCGGATGCGGCGGGTTTCGAGCCGCGTCACATCCACGGCAACAGCGCCCTGCCCCAGCGTGGCCACCCACATCTCGCCGGGCTGGACTTCCAGCAGGCTGGTGATCTGGGTGTTTCGCAGCACGTCGTCCTTGTCGAGCGCTCCGGTCTCGCCAACTGCCGTGATCGCCCCATCGCCCTGCTCGCCAAGCACGAAGACGCCTTCGTGCAGGGTTCCCGCCCAGATCTGGCCCGTGCTGTCCTGGGCCAGCGCCTGCGGCTGCAGCACCTGGCCCGGCGCCAGCGACACCGTCTCCAGCGGCCCATCGGCCGTAC
Organism: Methylotenera sp.; assembly: GCA_021738245.1. Lineage (GTDB taxonomy): Bacteria > Pseudomonadota > Gammaproteobacteria > Burkholderiales > Burkholderiaceae_C > Pelomonas. The sequence goes on from JAIPCJ010000009.1 coordinate 30,673, forward strand.
GCCGACGGAACAGGCCCGCCTGACTGCCCAGCCAGAGTTGACCGCGGCGGTCGCGCAGCACGGCCCAGACCTGCCGCCCCGCCGCCTCCGCCCAACCGCCGGCGGCACTGGCGTGCTGGACGCGCCCTGTCGCGGGGTCCAGGTGGTCGAGACCGCCGTCGGTGACGATCCAGAGGCCGCCCGCGCCGTCATCCATGATCTGGCGCACGCTGACATGGCTCAGCCCGTTGGCGCCGCCGACCGGGATGGCCACAAACCGATCTGTCGCCGGCTCATGGCGCAGCAGACCGGCAGCGCTCGTCCCGACCCAGAGCCGCCCAGCGGCGTCTCCGTGCAACGACTGCACGTAGTTGTCCGGCAAGGCCCCCGGGCGGGTGGCATCGGCCTTGTAGATGCGGAATCGATAGCCGTCCCAGCGCGCCAGGCCGCCGAGCGAGCCCACCCACAGAAAGCCTTGCCCGTCCTCGGCCACCGACGTCGCGATGGCGCTGGGCAGCCCCTGCTCCTGGCCGACATGCTGGAAGGTGATGTCCGCAAGGCGCGACCAGCGCTTGTCGGCCGGCGCTGCCACGACGGCGGCGGCGAGCAGGGCGAACGCCAGCCCCGGCAGCAGCCGCCAGCGCAGACAGAGCCACAGTCCAACGACACGCAGAGGCAAGGCAGGCAGTCTCGGGTGGGCGGGCGCGGGGCCCGGGCTTCTGATTCTCAACCAGCCGGGGCGCGGTGGCACACGGGTGCGTCAGCGTTTCAGCCGGCCGCGCTTCGCCGCGTCGAAAGCTTCACGTCGCCGGGGCGACAGCCGGCGGCCCCGCAGGCCCCGGTTACTCCCCACTGTTCGCGGGCGCCACCTTCTGCATCTGCCGCGCGATGCCCCGCAGGATGTGGACTTCCTCGTTCGTGAGCCCGGCGCGGTTGAAGAGCTGGTTCAGGCGGGGGATCAGCTTCTTGGGTGCGGCCGGGTCGAGGTAGCCGATGTCGATCAACGCGGCCTGCAGATGATCCAGCAGGCCCTGCACCGCCCGCGCATCAGCGGCATCGGCGGCCGGGGCTCGCGCTTGCACCGCGAAGCCGCCGATGGCCTGGCGCAGGTCATAGGCCAGCAATTGCACCGCCTGCGCCAGGTTGAGCGAGCCGTAGTCGGGATGCGTCGGGATGCTGAGCACCGCGTGGCAGCGGTACACATCCTCGTTGCTCATGCCATAGCGCTCGGAGCCGAAGACCAGCGCGAGGCGCGGCGCTGACTCACGTGCGGCGAGATCGGCAAAGAGCGATCGCGGCTCATGCGTGGGCGGGCCGAAATCGCGCGGCGTCATGGCCGTCGCGCAGGCGAAATCGACGCCCTCCAGCGCTTCGGCCAGCGTCGGCACCACGCGAGCACGGGCCAGGATGTCGGCTGCGCCGCTGGCCATGGCGATGGCCTCCTCATGGCACAGCACGTCGGCAAAGCGCGGCGCGACCAGCACGAGGTCGTTGAAACCCATCACCTTCATCGCGCGCGCCGCCGCCCCGACGTTGCCGGCGTGGCTGGTGTGGATCAGGATGAAGCGTGTGGATTGCACGGGTTTGTACGGAGGCTGCGGCTAGAATCGCGCGATTATCCGGGGCGTGCCTGAGCGCTCCGACGCTCTTTCCCCCTGTCAGCCCCTTCTCTCCAGCGAGTGCCTGCATGCAGCAAACGTCTCTTCATCCCATGCTCAATGTCGCCATCAAGGCGGCGCGTGCAGCCGGCGCCATCATCAACCGCGCCTCGCTGGACCTCGAAGCTCTTCGCATCAACACCAAGAGCCCGAACGACTTCGTGACCGAGGTCGACCACGCTGCAGAAGGGGTGATCATCGAGACGCTGCTGGGCGCCTACCCGGACCACGGCATCCTCGCCGAAGAGTCGGGCCGCACCCACGGCGCCAAGCATTCCGAGTACGTCTGGATCATCGATCCGCTGGACGGCACCACCAACTTCATCCACGGCCTGCCGGTCTACTGCGTGTCCATCGCGCTGGCGCACCGGGGTGTCGTGCAGCAGGCCGTCGTTTTCGACCCCACCCGCAACGACCTCTTCTACGCCACCAAGGGCCGCGGCGCCTTCCTGAACGACCGCCGCCTGCGAGTGTCCAAGCGCACCCGCATGAGCGACGCCCTGATCGGCACCGGCTTCCCCTTCCGCCGCGGTGACAACTTCAAGCGTTACGTGAAGATGTTCGAGGAAGTCATGCAGCACTGCGCCGGCCTGCGTCGCCCGGGCGCCGCCGCGCTGGACCTTTGCTACGTGGCCGCCGGCTACTACGACGCTTTCTTCGAGACCGGCCTGCAGCCCTGGGATGTGGCCGCGGGTTCGTTGATCGTGACCGAGGCCGGTGGCCTGGTGGGCAACTTCACGGGCGAGGCCGACTTCCTGCACCAACGCGAAGTGGTGGCGGGCACTCCCCGCATCTACGCACCGTTGGTGGCGATGCTGTCGCCCTACACCCGCGTCATCAAGGAAGAAGACGTGACACCCGCGCCGGCACCGGTGGCCGAAGCCGCTGCACCCGCCCCGGCTGCGCCCAAGAAGCGCGTGGCGGTGCGCATCAAGAAGGACGAGGCTGGCGAGGCGCCGGTCTGACCCCAAGGGCGTAAGGGCCTAAGGGCGTAAGGGCCTAACGGCCCGGCTCGATCCTCTGAACAAGCCCTCCTCGCGAGGGCTTTTCTGCTTCTGGGCCGTGACGGATTTCGCGTAAGGCACACCTACGGGCAAACCCGCGCTTTTGTTCGTGAAGTGTGCACGGCCCACCCCCTTACCCGTGGGGGGAGGCCCGGACAGAATCCGGCTTGCAACGCGATCACAAGTCGCCGTTTTCACCTCGTCAACAAGCCCGAAAGATCACGATGTTTGTCCGCTCCGCTGTCGCTCTCGCCCTCGTCGCTGCTGCTTCCCTGGCTCACGCCGATGCCAAGGTCCTGAAGAAGGTCGCCCCCGAGTACCCCAGCGAGGCCGTCAAGAAGAACATCGCCTCCGGCAGCGTGCGCGCCAAGATCGCCATCGCCGGCGACGGCAAGGTCTCCAACGTGGAAGTCGTGGAAGCCGAGCCGAAGCGCGTGTTCGACCGCGCCGCCGTCGACGCCCTGAGCCAGTGGAAGTTCGAAGGCACCGGCGCCCCGCAGACGCACGAAGTCAAGCTGGTGTTCAAGTCGGAAGACTGACGTCCGGCCTCACGGCTCCTGAAACAAGCACCGAAGGCCCGCGAAAGCGGGCCTTTCGTTTTGCGGGCTTCACTCGTCCCTGGCCACCACGCTGGCCAGACCGGTGGGGCGCACGACGAACTGGTACGACGCCACCGCGTCCGCCTCCCGCCCGGGCGGCGCGTAGAGCGACACCAGCACCGCGTCGCCTTCGCGCCAGCCGACACCGGAGCGCCCGACGAAGGCGAGCCACCAACGCCCCTGCACCCACAACGGCACCGCGCGAGGGTCTGCGTTGGAGAACTGGGTGAGCATCGCGTCGAGCCGACGCTCGTCGGCGCCGAACAGCGCAAAGAGCGGATTCAGGTCCGACGACTCGCCCCTCGCCCCCGGCGCAGCCCCGCCCAGCGCCGCCGTGACGGCTGCGTCCGGCCGGCGCCCGTCGTTCAGGGCCACCGCATCCAGCGGCTGCCGCCGCGCACGGGACGCCTCATAAGCCTTCGCCAGCCGCTGCGCCGCATCGTGCGCCTGGTCGCAGACGGGGCTGCCTGGGCGGCAGAAACGCTGCCCCGCCACCATGGCGGTTTGCCGCTTGATCTCCAGACTGCACCGCCCGCCCCAGGCACCGCCCGTCCAGCTTGCGATGCGGTAGCGCAGATCGGGGCTGTCCATGCTGGGGGCGCCGCCCACGACGAATGCCGGCTGCCCCAGCACCTGGGCCAGGCTGGCCGATTGCGTGACGCACAGCGTCTGCCCCTTGAGCGGCACGGGCAAAGGCACCGAGCGCGCCGCGCTGCCTGGCTGGGCTTGCACGAGCACGACCGTCTGGCAGTTGGCCGTGCCGCCATAACTGCTCAACAGATAAAGCGGCGCCCCCGGCAACTGCTGCACTTCCAGCGGCTGCTCCGACATCGCCCCGACCGCATCGCGCCAGCGGGCGTCCCGGCTCAAGGCCTCGGCCACCGGTGAAGCCACCGCGGCAGCCACCGGGCGAATCCACCCCGACTGCGGGTCCGCCTGCGACCAGACGCTGGCAGGCGCTTGGCGCATGTCCTCCGCCAGTCGGGCACACACCGAGGGCGCTGCCAGCACTTGAGGCATCCAGCCCATCGCCACCAGCGCGGCAACGGCACCCCTGAAACGCTTCATCGACGACTCCCTGCGTTTGGCGAGCCTGTTCGGCACCGCCGCTTAAACTGCCGCCCATTTTGAAGCCCTCCGCCGAGGGCTTTTGCATTCCCGAGCGCCCATGACCCAGCCCGCTGACTTCAGCGCCCACACGCCGATGATGGCCCAGTACCTGGGCCTGAAAGCCGACTTCCCGGACACGTTGCTGCTGTACCGGATGGGCGATTTCTACGAAGTCTTCTACGACGACGCGCGCAAGGCCCATGCCCTGCTCGACATCACCATCACCACCCGGGGCCAAAGCGCGGGCCAGCCGGTGGTCATGGCCGGTGTGCCGGTGCATGCGCTGGAGAGCTATCTCGCCAAGCTCATCAAGCTGGGCGAGGCCGTCGCGATTGCGGAGCAGGTGGGCGAGGTGGGCGCCGGCAAGGGGCCGGTGGAGCGCAAGGTGGTGCGCGTCGTCACGCCGGGCACCATCACCGATACCGAGCTGCTGGCCGACAAGCAGGACGCCGTGCTGCTCAGCGTCAGCGTGCAGGGCAAGCGCCACGGCATGGCCTGGCTGTCCCTCACGCAGGGCGAGATCGGCCTGGCGGAATGCAGCGACGCCGAGCTGCCCAGCTGGCTGGCGCGGCTGATGCCCGCCGAGATCCTGGTCAACCGCGAGCAGCAGCCGGCGGCCGTCATGCGCGCGCGGTTCCCCGTCACCAACCGGCCCGCCTGGCAGTTCGACGGCGCCCTGGGCCAGCGCAAGCTGTGCGAGCAGCTCGGCGTGGCCAATCTGCAGGGTTTCAATGCGCAGGAGCTGGTGCTGGCACACGCCGCCGCCAGCGCGCTGCTGGCCTTTGCGGAGCACACCCAAGGCCGGGCACTGGCGCATGTGCGAGCCCTGCGCGTGCAGCGGGCCAGCGACCTGCTGGACCTGCCGCCCGCCACCCAACGCAACCTGGAGCTGACGCAGACCCTGCGCGGCGAAACCAGCCCCACCCTCTTCTCGCTGCTGGACAGCTGCAAGACCGGCATGGGCAGCCGCATGCTGCGCCAATGGCTGCTGCACCCCAAGCGCGACCGGGCTGAGGCCATCGGGCGGCATGACGCGATCGACGCGCTGCAGGCTGAGGGCTTCGAGCGGCTGCGCGAAGCGCTGAAGTCAGTCAGTGACGTCGAGCGCATCGCCGCGCGCATCGCCTTGCGCCAGGTGCGCCCCCGCGAGCTCACCGGCCTGCGCGCCACGCTGCAGGCGCTGCCTGCGCTGCGCGACGCTACGCCCGCGGCGCTGCGCGACGCGGCACTGAACCCGCCGGACGATATCCTTGATCTGCTCACGCGCGCGATCGCAGCCGAGCCGGCGCTGCTGCCACGGGATGGTGGCGTCATCGCCGACGGCTTCGACGCCGAGCTGGACGAGCTGCGCGGCATCCAGCAGAACTGCGACGGCTTCCTGCTCGACCTCGAAACCCGCGAGCGCGCCCGCACCGGCATCGCCAACCTGCGGGTGCAGTTCAACCGGGTGCATGGCTTCTACATCGAGGTCACGCAGGGCCAGGTCGACAAGGTGCCGATGGACTACCAGCGCCGCCAGACACTGAAGAACGCCGAGCGCTACATCACGCCCGAGCTCAAGGCCTTCGAAGACAAGGCGCTGTCCGCCCAGGAGCGCTCGCTGACACGCGAGAAACTGTTGTACGAGCAGATCGTCGACGCCCTCATCACGCGCCTGGACCCACTCACCGCCCTCGGTCGCACACTGGCCGGTCTGGATGTGCTGGCCGCCCTGGCCGAGCGCGCCGCCACACTCAACTGGTGCCGGCCCGAGTTCGTGCCCCATCCCTGCCTGGAGATCGAAGCCGGCCGGCACCCGGTGGTACAGGCCCGCCTGGCCGAGACCGGGGGCGCGGAATTCATGCCCAACGACTGCAGGCTCGACGCCCGCACCCGCATGCTGGTCATCACTGGCCCGAACATGGGCGGCAAGAGCACCTTCATGCGTCAGGTGGCACTGATCGCACTGCTGGCGGCCATCGGCAGCTATGTGCCGGCCACCGCCTGCCGCCTGGGGCCCATGGACGCCATCCACACCCGCATCGGCGCGGCCGACGACCTGGCCAACGCCCAGTCCACCTTCATGCTGGAGATGACCGAAGGCGCGGCCATATTGCATTCGGCGACCGAGCAGTCGCTGGTGCTGATGGACGAGATCGGCCGCGGCACCTCCACCTTCGACGGCCTCGCCCTGGCTTCGGCCATCGCCAGCCACCTGCACGACAAGACGCGCGCCTTCACGCTGTTCGCCACGCACTACTTCGAGCTGACCGAGTTCCCGGCCAAGCATTCGATGGCGCAGAACTGGCACGTGTCGGCGGTGGAAAGCGGGGAGGACATCGTGTTCCTGCACGAGTTGCAGCCCGGGCCGGCCAGCCGCAGCTATGGCGTGCAGGTGGCCAAGCTGGCCGGCATGCCCGCGGGCCTCGTCCGCCAGGCGCGCGCCACGCTGGAGGCCCTGGAGGCACGCTCGAACGCGGCGGACGACCAGTTCGACCTGTTCGCCGCGCCCCCGGCGCCACCACCGCTGCCGGAGCCGAGCGAGCTGCTGCAGGCGCTGGACAAGGTCGACCCCGACGCGCTGTCGCCCCGCGAGGCGCTGGAGGCGCTGTACAAGCTCAAGGCCCTGGCCAAGGGCTGACGGCATGAAGACCCTCGTCTTCAGCCATGCCAACAGCTTCCCGGCGGGCTGCTACCAGCAGCTGTTCGACGCCTGGCGCGCGGCAGGCTGGCGGGTCGAGGCGCTGGACCGCTTCGGGCATGACCCCGAGTTCCCGGTGACCCCGGACTGGCGACGCCTGCGCGACCAGTTGCTGCACTTCATCGAGCACGAGGTGAAGCCCGACGGCCCCGTGGCCCTGGTGGGCCATTCGCTGGGCGGCATGCTCAGCCTGATGGCCGCCTGCCGTCGGCCTGATCTCGTCAGCGGGCTGGTGATGCTGGATTCGCCGGTCATCGCCGGGCTGCGCGCTGCCGGGGTCGCCGTCGCCAAGACCACCGGCCTCATGAACCGCTACCCGCCATCACGCATCGCCCGCGAGCGGCGCCAGCTCTGGCCCGACCGGGCGGCGGTGCGAGCGCATTTCGCGGCCAAGAAGGCCTTCGCCCGCTGGGACCCTCGCGTGCTGGACGACTACGTCACGGCCGGGTTCGAGGAGGCGGGGGGTGAGGTTCGGCTGCGCTTTCACCGCGAAGTAGAGGCTCAGATCTACCGCACCCTGCCCCACCACCTGCCGCAGCTGCTGCGCCGCCGGCCGCCGCGCTGCCCCGTCGGCTTCATCGGGGGCACCGAATCCGTGGAACTGCGCCAGGCCGGCGCCGCGGCCTCCATGAAGCTGGCCGGCGAACGCTGGCGCTGGATGGCGGGCAGCCACCTGTTTCCCTTCGAGAAGCCGGACGCCACCGCGGCCTTGGTGCTCGAGCTGCTTGAGGCGGTTTGAGCGTCTCGTACAATCGCAATTTCCCACCACAGCAGGCTGTTCTGGCCTGCTGCAAGACATGACCAAATACGTCTTCGTCACCGGCGGTGTGGTGTCCTCCTTGGGCAAGGGCATCGCGTCGGCCTCCCTGGCTGCCATCCTCGAATCGCGCGGCCTCAAAGTCACCCTCATCAAGCTGGACCCGTACATCAACGTCGACCCCGGCACGATGTCGCCCTTCCAGCACGGCGAGGTCTTCGTCACCGATGACGGCGCCGAGACCGACCTGGACCTCGGCCACTACGAGCGCTTCATCACGACGCGGATGAAGAAGGCCAACAACTTCACCACCGGCCAGATCTACAAGACGGTGCTGGAGAAGGAACGTCGCGGCGACTACCTGGGCAAGACGGTGCAGGTCATCCCGCACATCACCAACGAGATCCAGGAATACATCAAGCGCGGTGCCGAGGGCGTGGACGTCGCCATCGTGGAGATCGGCGGCACGGTGGGCGACATCGAGTCCCTGCCCTTCCTCGAAGCCGTGCGCCAGATGAGCCTGCGCGCCGGCCCCACCAACACCGCCTTCGTGCACCTGACCTACGTGCCCTGGATTGCCGCCGCCGGCGAGCTCAAGACCAAGCCCACGCAGCACACCGTGCAGAAGCTGCGCGAGATCGGCATCCAGCCCGACGCGCTGCTGTGCCGCGCCGACCGCCGCATCCCCGACGACGAGCGCGAGAAGATCTCCCTCTTCACGAACGTGCCCGAGTACGGCGTGATCTCGATGTGGGACGTCAACACCATCTACAAGGTGCCGCGCGTGCTGCATGAGCAGGGGCTGGACCAGCTCATCTGCACCAAGCTCCAGCTCAACACCAAGAGCACCGACCTCAAGCGCTGGGACAACCTCGTCTACGAGGTCGAGAACCCCAAGGAGCAGGTCACCATCGCCATGTGCGGCAAGTACACCGACCTGTCGGACTCCTACAAGTCGCTGAATGAAGCGCTGCGCCACGCCGGCATCCACAACCATGCGGGCGTGAAGATCGAATACGTCGACAGCGAGACGCTGACGCCCGAGACGGTGAGCAGCCTGTCTCAGTACGACGCCATCCTCGTGCCCGGCGGCTTCGGCAAGCGCGGCGTGGAGGGCAAGATCCTCGCCGCCCAGTACGCCCGCGAGCACAAGCTGCCTTACCTCGGCATCTGCCTGGGCATGCAGGTGGCAACCATCGAATACGCCCGCCACATGGCCGGCCTGGAAGGCGCCAACTCCACCGAGTTCGACCCCGCCACGCCCCACCCCGTCATCGCGCTGATCGACGAATGGCAGGACGCCGACGGCAGCATCCAGAAGCGCGACGCCAACTCCGACCTCGGCGGCACGATGCGCCTGGGCGCACAGAGCTCCGACGTCAAGCCCGGCACGCTGGCGCATGACATCTACGGCCCGGTGGTCAACGAGCGCCACCGCCACCGCTACGAGGCCAACGAGCACTACCTCGACCGCCTGCAGAAGGCTGGCCTCGTCATTTCGGCCATCACCCAGCGCGAGAAGCTCACCGAGATGGTCGAGTTGCCGCGCGAGGTGCACCCCTGGTTCGTCGGCGTGCAGTTCCACCCCGAGTTCAAGTCCACGCCCTGGGGCGGCCACCCGCTGTTCACGGCCTTCATCAAGGCCGCGCTCGACCACAAGCACGAGGCAAAGTGATGGAACTCTGCGGCTACAAGGTCGGCCTCGACCGCCCCTTCTTCCTGATCGCCGGCACCTGCTCCATCGAGAGCCTGCAGATGTCGCTGGACGTCGCCAGCCTGCTCAAGGAGGCCTGCGGCGCACTCGGCATCCCGCTGATCTACAAGGGCTCGTTCGACAAGGCCAATCGGTCGTCGGGCACCTCCAAGCGCGGCGTCGGCATGGATGCCGGCCTCAAGATCCTGGACGAAGTCCGCCGCCAGACCGGCCTGCCCGTGCTGACGGATGTGCACGACACCACGCAGGTGGCGGACGTGGCCGCCGTGGTCGACGTGCTGCAGACGCCCGCCTTCCTGTGCCGCCAGACCGATTTCATCCGCGCCGTCGCCCAGAGCGGCAAGCCGGTGAACATCAAGAAGGGCCAGTTCCTCGCGCCGTGGGACATGAAGAACGTCATCGACAAGGCCCGTGCGGCTGCGGCCGAGGTCGGCCTGTCGGAAGACCGTTTCCTGGCTTGTGAGCGCGGCGTGAGCTTCGGCTACAACAACCTCGTGGCCGACATGACCAGCTTGGCCGAGATGCGCAACTCGGGCGCCCCGGTGGTGTTCGACGTGACCCACTCGGTGCAGAAGCCCGGCGGCCAGGGCACCACCAGCGGCGGCGCCCGCGAGATGGTGCCGGTGCTGGCCCGTGCGGGCGTGGGCGTGGGCGTGGCGGGCCTCTTCATGGAGACCCACCCCAACCCGGCCGAGGCCTTCAGCGACGGCCCGAACGCGGTGCCGCTCAGGCACATGCGCACCCTGCTGGAGCAGCTCGTGGCGCTGGACCGCGTGGTCAAGCAGCAGCCTCTGCTGGAGAACGACTTTTCCTGCTGAAGGCCAAGAGCCCCGACCATGCCCAGCGCCTACATCCTCGCCAACGTCACCGTCACCAACCCCGCCCAGTACGAGGACTACCGCAAGTTCTCGAGCATCGCCATGCAGGTGCATGGCGCCGAGGTCTGCGTGCGCGGTGGCGCTGTCACCGTGTTGGAAGGCGATTGGACGCCCGAGCGCGTGGTGCTGCTCAAGTTCCCGTCGCGCGAGGCCGCTCAGGCCTTCTACGATTCCGCCGAGTACACCCGCGCCCGCCAGGCCCGCGAGGGCGCGGCGGTGATGCGCATGGTGCTGATCGAAGGCGTCTGAACCCCACGAATGTTGTGACGCGGTAACGCCCTCTTGGCACACTCACGGCCGACCGAATTTTTCACCTCCTGGAGACATTGAATGAGCGCCATCGTTGACATCGTCGGCCGAGAAATCCTCGACAGCCGCGGCAACCCCACCGTCGAATGCGACGTGCTGCTGGAGTCCGGCGTGATGGGCCGTGCCGCCGTGCCGTCGGGCGCGTCCACCGGCTCGCGCGAAGCCATCGAGCTGCGCGACGGCGACAAGGCCCGCTACCTGGGCAAGGGCGTGCTCAAGGCCGTCGAGCACATCAACACCGAGATCAGCGAGGCCGTGCTGGGCCTGGACGCCTCCGAGCAGGCCTTCCTGGACAAGACCCTGATCGACCTGGACGGCACCGAGAACAAGAGCCGCCTGGGCGCCAACGCGATGCTGGCCGTCTCGATGGCCGTGGCCCGTGCCGCAGCTGAAGAGTCCGGCCTGCCGCTGTACCGCTACTTCGGCGGCATGAATGGCTGCCAGCTGCCCGTGCCGATGATGAACGTCATCAACGGCGGCGCCCACGCCAACAACAGCCTGGACCTGCAGGAGCTGATGATCATCCCCGTGGGCGCGCCGAGCTTCCGCGAGGCCCTGCGCTGGGGTGCCGAGACCTTCCACGCGCTCAAGAAGATCCTGCACGACAAGGGCATCTCCACCGCCGTGGGCGACGAGGGCGGTTTCGCGCCCAGCGTCGAAAGCCATGAGGCAGCCATCCAGCTGATCCTGCAGGCCATCGACAAGGCCGGCTACACCGCGGGTGAGCAGATCGCCATCGGCCTGGACTGCGCCGCCAGCGAGTTCTACAAGGACGGCAAGTACGTGCTCGAAGGCGAAGGCGGCATCCAGCTGACCGCGGCCGAATGGACCGACATGCTGGCCACCTGGGTCGACAAGTACCCCATCATCTCCATCGAGGACGGCATGGCCGAAGGCGACTGGGACGGCTGGAAGCTGCTGACCGACCGCCTGGGCAAGAACGTGCAGATCGTGGGCGACGACCTCTTCGTCACCAACACCAAGATCCTGCAGCAGGGCATCGAGAAGGGCATCGCGAACTCCATCCTGATCAAGATCAACCAGATCGGCACGCTGACCGAGACCTTCGCCGCCATCGAGATGGCCAAGCGCGCCGGCTACACCGCCGTCGTGTCGCACCGCTCGGGCGAAACCGAAGACAGCACCATCTCCGACATCGCCGTCGGCCTGAACGCCGGCCAGATCAAGACCGGCTCGCTGTCGCGCTCGGACCGCATGGCCAAGTACAACCAGCTGCTGCGCATCGAGGAAGACCTGGGCGACATCGCCGTCTACCCCGGCCGCGCTGCCTTCTACAACCTGCGCTGAGCCTTGAAGGTTCTGGCCCTCGTCCTGGCGCTCTTTCTGATCGCCATCCAAGCCCAGCTCTGGGTGGGCCGGGGCAGCATTCCCTATGTGGCCCACCTCCGGGAGGAGGTGGCTGCCGCCCACGCCGAGAACGACAAGGCGCGGGCGCGCAACGCCCAGCTCCAGGCCGAACTGCGTGACCTGCGCGAAGGCCTGGAGATGGTGGAAGAGAAAGCCCGCTTCGAGCTGGGCATGATCAAGACCGACGAAGTCTTCGTGCCGGTCGTGGCCGCGTCGGGCACCCGCCGCTGATGTGGGCCTCTGCCTGGGCGGCGCTGCTCGCGCCGGCCTTCAGCGCCTTCGGCAGCCCCATCTCCTGGCTGGAGCTGGTGGCCTTTGTGCTGGCCGTCTGGATGGTGATCTGCAATATGCGGGTGCACCTGCTGGCCTGGCCGCTGGCCTTCATCAGCTCGCTGATGTATTTCGCGCTTTTCTGGGACGGCAAGCTCTACGGCGAGGCGGCACTGCAGCTGGTGTTCGCCACACTCGCCGTGTGGGGCTGGTGGCAGTGGCGCTTCGGGCGCACCCGCCAGGGTGAGGTGCTGACCGTGCGGCGCCTGGGCTGGCGCGGGCTGTTGCGCCCGGTGCTGCTCACGCTCGCGGCCTGGCCGCTGCTCGGTGTGTTCCTGTCTCGCGCCACCGACAGCCCCCTGCCCTACTGGGACGCCTTCCCCACCGTGGCCAGCCTGCTGGGCCAGTGGCTGCTGGCGCGCAAGTACGAGGAAAACTGGCCCACGTGGATCGTCGTCAACGCGGTCAGCGTCGTGCTGTTCGGCTTCAAGGGCTATTGGCTGACGGTCGTCCTGTACGCAGGCTTCATCCCGATGAGCATCATCGGCTGGCGTGCCTGGCGCCGAGCCGGGAGCGTCGCTTGAGCCGCATCGTGGCGCTGGTGGGCGCCGAATGCACCGGCAAGTCGACACTGGCCGAAGCCCTCGCCGCACGCTTCTCGGCGGGCCTGGTGACCGAGTACCTGCGCGAGTGGTGCGACACCCACGGCCGCACGCCGCAGCAGCACGAGCAGGCCCACATTGCGGCGGAGCAGGCCCGCCGCATCGAAGCGGCGGCAAAGGCGCATGCCCTGGTGGTCTGCGACACCACACCGCTGATCACGGCCCTCTGCAGCCAGCACTATTTCCACGACGACTCGCTGCTGGCTGGCGCCGTTGACTTCCAACGCGGCTGCGACCTGACCCTGCTCTGCGCCCCCGACCTGCCCTGGCAGCCTGACGGCATCCAGCGCGACGGCCCGGCGGTACGCGCCGCCTTCGATGCCAGGTTGCGGCGAGCTCTGGCCTCGCACGACCTGGCCTGGGTGGACATCACCGGCCAGGACGACGCCCGCCTGCAGCAGGCCATCACGGCGCTTCAGCGGCCCAGCAGCAAGTAGTCGAACAGCTGCGTGCCGCCGGCCCCGCCCAGCGGCACCAGCATGGCCTTGAGCAGGGGTTGATCGAAGAAGGAGGCGAAGGCGCCCTCCGTCTCGTTCTCGACCTGCGCGATGAGGCGCTTGAACGGTTCCACCAGGTCGGCCCTCGGCTTGCCGCTGCCGGCCAGCCAGCGCAGGTCTGCCTGCATGGAGGCGAGCGCGCGGCGCCGCGTGTTCTCGGCTGCCTGCTTCAACAGCAGCGTGAGACCGATCAGCACCGCCACATAGAAGCTCACGCCCACGGCGATGGCGGGCGTCAATGCCCAGTTGTCGAACAGGCGGCTTCGCGCGACCACCAGCAAGGCCAGTACCACAAAGGGCCAGACCACGAGCCGAGCGACCGGCGCGCTGCGCCGGGCCACCACCCGCACGTCGATCCAGTCATCCAGCAGTGTGTGCACGGTGAAGTCATCGCCACCTTCGGCGGCCGTTCGACCCCGGTCCTGCGGCCGCGCCGCAAAGCGCTCGGCCCACAGCGCCGCATGCTCGGAGCCCAGCGCGCGAGCCACGCTCTGGACGGTGGCCTCCGGGTAGTAACTCCGCCCGGCGTTGAGGTGTTTCACAAATCGGTAGAGCAGCGTGATGGAGTCAGCCACTGTCACGATCAGCAGCGGCAACAGAAACAGCAGCGCGTACAGCCCCGCAGCCACCAGATGCCGGTGCGACGGCCCCCGCACCGGCACTGCGGGCACCTGCAGGCCGTTGACGCTGATGAAGATCAACAGCACGACCGCCACCGTCAGCCCGTACCAGAAGGTGCAGCGCACCACCCGCGGCAGGGGTCCGCCGCGTTCGCCATACTCGGCCCAGAGCACCTTGAAGTCGCAGCTGAAGCCGACCCCTGGGCGCCAGAACAGCACGCTGCCGCGGTCCCACCAGTCCCGCAACAGGCGCCCCACCTGCGCGTGCACGACCGGCGGCTCCAGCGCCAGCCAGCGTGAGTCCTGCCACAGGCGGCGCTGCGCATCCGCCCAGGCCCAATCGAGGGTCCACAGGATGAGGAAGAGCCCCAGCAGGTGGATGAGGTGCGAAGGCCAGGCGCTGACGCCTTCCAGCCAGACCATGGGCTCGCAACGCTCGCAAGGCCGCCCGCCGGCCCCCAACGGGCCGGGCCAGATGAACTCCACCAGGCTGGCCAGCAGAAAGGCCAGCAACGCGGCATGCAGCACGACCAGCAGCAGCGTGGTCGGTGCCAGCGGCGCCCGGCCACCACCGCCCCGCCCCGGCCGCAGCACGCCGGCCGCCTGGCGCAAGGCCGGCGTGCCCGGCCACACGAACAGCCCGCCCAGCACCACGCCCGCCACCGCCAGCGCGACCGATACGCGACCCGCCAGGCTGCCCTGCGGGGCCGCGTTCAGTGCATAGCCCGCCAACGGCACCGGGACCGAGCGACCGATCTCGTAGACCGAGGGCTCGCTCAGCGCGGCGCGCAGCGCCTCGCGTTCTGCATCACGACACGCCTCGTTGCGGCAGCCCGCCCGGCGCGCGGCGGCATAGGTGCTGGTCTGGTAGTTGTCCCGCAGCGGTGGTGTGCCCGCCTGCAGATCGAACTGACCGGGCGGCGCGGGGTAGAACGCCAGCGGCAGGCTGCTGGCCACGACCAGGTTGCGCGTGAAGGCCTGGGTGCGTGGGTGCAGGTAGCGCGCATCCATGTCGGTCGTGAAGAACATCCGGTCAGAGAAGTCCTCATGCAAGGCCTGCAGCACCAGCAGCTTGTCGTGCACATCGTTCGCCAGGATGCCAATGGCCCCGATGGGCGAGAAGTGCGGGTCCGTCTCGCTCTGCTTCAGCTGGGCCCCGAGCCGGCGCAGGTAGTCAAGCTGGTCGCGGCTCTCGGGCCACTCCAGCGTCGGCTGGGTCTTGGGCGACGTGGGCGCCGCGACGGCCGCGCCATCCTTGGTCGTCGCGCCATCGATGCCGCGAAAGAAGTAGATCACCTGCAACTGCTTCGCCTGCGCCTTCGGCAACGCTTCGGCGATCCTGCTGACCAGGGCCTGCGCGTAGATCGAGTCCCGCTCTGCCACCAGCACGATGCGCCCCGCGGTGCGGGACAGGCGCAACTGCAGCTCGGCCATCAGGCGCTGGATGAGGTCGGCGTCGTCGCCCACCGTGCGCTCCATGCGCACCGGATGCTGCACCGGGTCGTCGCCCGTCAGGCGGCTGAACTGGTGGCTGAGGAAGCGGTCCAGGCTTTGGCGCCCGAGGTCCCCCAGCAGTTGGTCTTTGGCATCGAGCTCGGCCAGGATGGAGATCGGTGCGGTGGAGGCCGAGTTGTAGAACCTGGCGCGCGACAGCAGCCGGTAGCCGTTGAGCACATCAGGTGGCAGGCCGTCGCCCACACGGGTGTCGCGGGTCGCACAAAGCGTGGCGTCTTCCAGGGCCCGCTTGCTGCGGCGGATGCCATCCACGTTGTTCAGCTCGGCCGCGCAGCGCAGGTCTCGCAGCGCCGTGCGCAGCGCGTCGGTCGACGAGGGCCCGATCACCGCCAGCCGGGGCAGGCTCGGGCTGTCCACCTTGCGGCGGCCCGCCGCATCCCGTGCAGCACTGCCCATCAGCTGATCGACGAGCCTGGCGAGCGCATCGAGCTTGCGCAGCGGGAGCGAGCTCTCGTCAACCCACAGCACCGCGATGCGGCTGTACCGCGCCGGGTTCGGCTCCGGCTGGACGCCGCTGGCCGAGAGGCTACGCTGCTCTCTCAGCGACAGCAGCTCATACGGCACCACGTAGTTGCCACGTGCCGCGCCGGGATCCTTGGTCACGGCGGTGGACGACAGCAGGCCGGGCGCCAGCAGGTCGAACTCCAGCAGGCTCAGGCGCTCGGCGTTGTCGGGCATGTAGCCCTGGGCGAGCAGGCCGGCCAGGGTGGCATACCGGATGCGGCGCCGGGCCTCCTCGGCACCGACGAAATCGGCGCCCGGCATCAGGCCGAGCAGGATCAGGGTGTCGTCGAGCACCTTGTCATGGTCGTCATCCAGGCGCGCGGCAAACTGCAAGGGGTTGCGCGCGGCAGCCACGCGACTCTCACAGTCGATATCCAGCCGGGCGGGCCCCTGCTTGCGAAGCCGATCACAGCGCTCGGAGCGCTCGACCTCGTAGCGGCGCAGCGCCGCAAACGGGTCTTCCCACAGCCGCGCGTTGACCTCCAGATCCGGGTCCAGCGGCGTCTGGGCACGCGCCTTTTCGGCGGGCCTCAGCGCATCGAAGGCATGCGGCACGAGCTGGGTGCTGGCCACAAAGGCCAGCAGCACCGCGACGCTCGCCCACGGAAAGCTGCCCAGACCACCCTTGGAATCCGCCATCCCGCGCCCCCTCCTGAGGGCCAGGAAGGCCCCACGGCAAAGGTCTCAGGCGGCGGGGTCAGCGTCAATCACCAAGCTGGAAAACATCCTCACAACGCATGAGGCGGGCGGTCATTGCAGGGTCGAGGCGGTGCCACCTTCGGGCTGCTGACCGGCCGGCGTGAAGAGCGCGCCCACATCGACCGCATCGAACCGGTAGTGCCGGCCGCAGAAGTCGCAGCCGATCTCCACCTCGCCCCGCTCGGCCAGCACGCTGTCGACCTCCTCGCGCCCCAGGCCCAGCAGCATCTGGCCCACGCGCTCACGCGAGCAGGTACAGGCAAAACGCGGCGCCTGCGGCTCGAAGCGGGTGACCTGCTCCTCCCAGAACAGGCGGCGCAGCACGGTGTCGGCGTCCAGCGTGAGCAGCTCGTCGGCCGTCAGCGTGCCGGCCAGGATGCTGATGCGATTGAAGGCATCGGACAGGCCGATGTCATCCTCGTTCTTGCGCCCCTCCAGGTTGCCCTCGCCTTCCACGGGCAGACGCTGGATCAGCAGGCCGGCCGCGATCTCGCCATTGGCGGCGAGCACCAGCTTGGTGTCGAGTTGCTCGGGCTGCAGGATGGAGTGGTCCAGGACCTCGCTGACCTGCTGCAGCGGCTCACGCTGGTCGCCGTGCAGCGGGACCACGCCTTGGTAGGGCTGCTGGCCGGGCAACTTGTCCTTGGGATCGAGCGTGATCGCGCAGCGGCCCTGGCCGTTGACGTTGACCATGGCTTCCAGCGTGGCGCCCGGAGGGACTTCACCGACGCAATTGGCCGTGGTGCGGAAGGCGAGATCCGGCTGCACCTCTGCCACGGCCACCTTGACCGGCCCGTCGCCGAAGATCTGCAGCACCACCGCGCCGTTGAACTTGATGTTGGCCTGCATCAGCACGGCCGCGGCGCTCATCTGGCCGAGCAGGTCACGCAGCTCCGGCGGGTACTCCTGGCCGGGCTCGCGCCGCGCCAGCACCTCCTGCCAGGCGTCGGTCAGCCGCACCAGCATGCCGCGCACGGGCAGGCCATCGAACAGGAACTTGTGCAATTCGCTCATCGGATTCTTTTCAGGCCGGCGACATAGCGGCGGCCATTGTTGATGTAGTGGGCGGCGCTGGCCTTCAGGCCGGCCTTCTGCGCGTCGGTCAACTCGCGCACGACCTTGGCGGGGGCACCGACGATCAGCGAGCCGTCAGGGAACTCCTTGCCCTCGGTCACCAGCGCGCCGGCGCCGACGATGCAATTGCGGCCGATGCGGGCACCATTCAAGACCACCGCGCCGATGCCGATGAGGCTTTCGTCACCAATGGTGCAGCCATGCAGCATGACCTGGTGACCCACCGTCACGTTTTCGCCGATGACGAGCGGAAAGCCGGTGTCGGCATGCAGCACCGAGCCGTCCTGGATGTTGCTGCCCGCGCCGATGGTGAGGGTGTCGCTGTCGCCGCGCAGCACGGCGTTGAACCAGACGCTCACCTGCTCACCCAACGTCACGCGGCCGATGACTGCGGCGCTGTCGGCAACGAAAGCCGTGTCGGCCACGTCGGGGATGTGCTCGTCGAGCTGGTAGATCGCCATCGCGGGCCTCCCTGCAAAAGGCCGGATTCTAAAATTGGGCGAATGTCTGAACTTCGCCTGGCCACGCTCGGCCCCCTGCTCACCGCCGATGCGCCCGCCAAGGCCGCCGCCACGCTCGCGCTGCCCGTCGATCTACCGGTCGACACCGCTGCCCCCCTTTCCGAGCCTGCCGGCATCCCGGGCCGCCCGGCGCGGCCCCAGCTGGTGCCGCACATCCGGCTGAAGCCGCCGTCCATGCGCACCGCAGCGGGGATCGCGGCGCTGGTGCACAGCATCGCCCACATCGAGCTCAATGCCATCGACCTGGCGCTGGACATCTGCTGGCGCTTTCCCGGCATGCCCGAGGCCTTCTACCGCGACTGGCTGCGCATCGCCCAGGAAGAAGCCACGCACTTCACGCTGCTGCGCAATCACCTGCTGACCCTGGGCCACGACTACGGTGACTTCGACGCGCACAACGCGCTGTGGGACATGGCCGAACGCACGAAGCACGACCTGCTCGCCCGCATCGCACTGGTGCCCCGCACGTTGGAAGCCCGCGGGCTGGACGCCTCACCCGCCGTGCGCGCCAAGCTCGTCGGCGCTGGCGACCACGCAGCGGGCGCCATCCTCGACGTCATCCTGCGCGACGAGATTGGCCACGTGGCCGCAGGCAATCGCTGGTACCGCTTCCTGTGCGAGCAGCGCGGCCTGGACCCGATCGCCACCTACGCCGAGCTGGCCGAGCGCCACCAGGCGCCGCGGCTGCGCGCGCCTTTCAAGCTCGAAGCGCGCCGGGCGGCGGGATTCGACGAGGTCGAGCTGCAGGCGCTGCTCGGCCCCGCACAGGACACCGGGCTCAGCGCCCGCCCACGCTGAAGCTGCTGCCGCGGTAGTTACCCTGGAACAAAGTGATGGGGCGCCCGGCCCACCGCGCCACCTCGCGCTGCAGGGCCGCGAAACCCGCACTGTCCTGCTGATAGGCGTAGTGACTGCCGATCTTCAACACGCGGGCCTCACCCGCGCCTTGGACGGTGGAGTCGTAGTAGCCCCCCACCAGGACCGCACCGAGACGGGCCCCGGGTTCAAGCCTCAATTGCCACTGCACGGGCTCGTAGGACGTCAACACCAGCACCAGAGGTTGAGCAGAACGTCGCACCGTCACCGTCACACGGCCGGCGCTGCGCGACTGCCCGGGTTGCGCCGTGCGTTCGGCGGGCTCGTAGATGCCAATGCCTTCCACCTGCGCATCGCGGACATACGGCAGCAGCGGTGAACCCGGCTGCAGCGCCGGACTCGCAGCCACGCGCTGCTGCTCCAGCTGGACCTTGTTCAATCGCGCCTGATTGACCTCTTCCAGTTGCGCATTGATGACGTCCGAGACGGCCTGAGGCGCGGCGGTCTCCAGCTTGTCGAGCAACCAGACGGTTGGCGAGCTCACGCGCGCCAGCCGGCCGATGCCCGCGAGATAGGTCAGCGGGCGCTGCGCATCGGCGCCTTCGAGGCGTGCCAGCGTGCCGGCGGTCGTGTCGTACAGGTATTTGGTCTGCGCGCCAGGGTTGGCGGCTTCCATCGGCGCGCGCAACTCGAGCACGAATTGATCAGGCCGGCTCGTGGGCACCGCGGTATCCACGTGCAATGGCTGGAAGTTGGTCTCCTGCACTTCCAGCGACGTCAGATCCAGGCGCAGGAACGACCCGGACCGGTCCAGCAGCCAAAAGCGGCCGTCGGACGACAGGCGCCCCGCGCCGATGCCAATCGACATCAGGGACGACTGCACGCCGGGCTTCTCCGCCGCCACCGTGACTGAGAACTTGCCTGCGGCCTCCTTCCCCTCCAGCTGGTAGAGCCCGGGAAAGGTCAGCAGGTTGAATCGTCCACTGTTGCCCGGAACCGGCAGCAGCACATCGTTGCCATGCGACCCGAAGCTGTTGACCACCACAGGCGCCTCTTCGGCGGTGTTCAGGCTCAGCAGGTAGGACGGCTTGTTGCTGGCGCTGCGGACGCCGACGAACCAGGAAGCCAGCCAGTGCACCGAACGCGCATCGGCGAGCTCCAGCAAGGTTTCGCCGCCTTCCACGGCACGAATGCGCGACACCCCACCCGACAGCGTCTGCACGAACAGGCGCCCGTTGGGAGACAGGCTCAGCGTGCCACCTGATCCACGCTCCTTGAACAGACTGCGGCCACTGTCCAGCGCGACCAGTTCAAAGCCATCCCCCGAGCTGACCACGCCCACGGGTGCCTGGCTGCTGGCCCCGGCCAGCTGACCTGACAAGGTCAGCGATGGCGACACCTCGCCCACCGGCAGCGCCGCCTGGCTCAACAGCAGGCGCACGCGCTGGGCACCGATCCAGCGGGTCAATTTGCGATCGAACTCGGCGAAACAGGCCTTGTTGCCCACGGAGGCGCGGACTTCGTCGCTGGAATGCCGCCACGTGGGCGTGAAGTCCGGGCTGCACGAGAGCGCACGCGCACGCAGCCGGCCCTGCCAGGCGTTGTCCAGCTGCGCGCGATCGCCGCCTGTCGTGCCGAGCTGATCGGCAAGGCGCTCGCGCGCCTGGCGAACATCGATGCCCATCGGCACCGCTGCATTGATGCGGTCTTCCGCGTTGACGAATCGTTCGCGCAGGTCGCAGCCTGCCAGCATCAGGGTGGCGGCCACACTGGCCATCAGGGTCACAAGTCGGTGCATGAAATCAATCCTTGTAGGTCAGCTGGGCGATGCCGCTGGCCATGGCGTAAGTCCAGATGTGCGTCACCTTGGCTCGGCTGATCTTGACGATGGCCGCCACACCGTCTCTGACCGTGAGGTGCAGGGTGGCATCCAGCGAGCCGGCCATCGTGCGAGCATGCGGCGGGAGCACGCCGGCGAGTGGCACCATCCGCTGCTCCTGGCCTTGCGCGTCGTAGCTGACGAGCTCCAGTTGGTCTGTGATGCCAATGAAGCTGCCGTTTGCCGCGTCGGACGCCAGCGCAACCAGGTTGCGATTGCGCAGCGGCACGGCCCCCAACCAGGCATGTCGGCGCGTGTCATAGCGGTAGAAGTACCCGTCGCTGCGGCCGGACGCAAACGCCAACACGCCAGCGCGTGTGTCCCAGGCGATGGTCGAGGCCCAGGACATCCGGGGCAGCCTGGCCGGGAGCGTCAGCTCCTGCTGAGGTCCGCCCAGGCCGCGCGGCATCCAGACCAAATGGCTGCCGTTGCCTCCGAAGGTGTAGGCCTCGCGC
>JAIPCJ010000137.1 GCA_021738245.1 Methylotenera sp.
GTCGGCCATCGTTGTCGATGGGAACATCCACTCGTGGTGTCACTTGACACGCCCCGAAGCACACCCCTGACGTGACCGACATGAAGCTGATCCGCCCCTTCCTGCTGAGCGCCACCCTGGTGTCGGCCATCCTGGCCCCGTTGGCCGCCCCGGCCCAGACCTCGGCCGCGTCGACCGCCGAGGCCCGCGTCATCGTGCGCTTCAAGCCTCAGGCCGACAGCGTGCGGGCCAAGGCGCTGAGCGTGCGGGCCACGCGGGGTGAAGCCCGTGAGGTGGCCCAGACCCGCGCGACCGCGCTGGGCCTGCGCACCGGCCGCGCGCTGGCAGCCGGCATCAGCCTGGACGAACGCACCCATGTGGTCACCGCCAAGGGTGTGACTAGCGAGCAGTTGATGCGCCAGCTGGCCGCCGACAGCGAGGTGGAACTGGCGGTGGTGGACGGCCGCCGCCGGCACACCAAGATCCCCAACGACCCGCTCTTCGGCGGCGCGGACATCAACCCCGAGTCGACCGTCGGCAGCGCCCAGGCCCGCACCATCGACCAGTGGTACCTCAAGAAGCCCAACAGCACGGTCGTCTCCAGCATCAACGCACCGGCCGCCTGGGACATCACCACCGGCTCGTCCGGTGTCATCGTGGCGGTGCTGGACACCGGCGTGCGGCTCGACCACCCCGACCTCGCGGGTCAATTCGTGAGCGGCTACGACATGATCGGCTACGGCAGCAGCTCGAGCGCCACCTCCGTGGCGATCGCCAATGACGGCAACGGCCCCGACGCCGATCCCTCCGACCCGGGCGACTGGGTCAGCCAGGCCGACATCAACGCCGGCACCCTCAGCGGTTGCACCAGCAGCGACATCGGCAACAGCTCCTGGCACGGCACGCGCGTGTCGGGCCTGATCGCTGCGGCCAGCAACAACGGCACCACGATGGCCGGCGTGGGCTGGGGCCTGAAGATCATGCCCATCCGCGTGCTGGGCAAGTGCGGTGGCTACGACAGCGACATCATCGCCGGCATGAAGTGGGCCGCCGGTATTTCGGTGCCGGGCCTGCCGGCGAACGCCAACAAG
This sequence comes from Methylotenera sp., assembly GCA_021738245.1. GTDB lineage: Bacteria > Pseudomonadota > Gammaproteobacteria > Burkholderiales > Burkholderiaceae_C > Pelomonas. Next base: position 1,071 of record JAIPCJ010000137.1, read on the forward strand.
GCCAAGGTGCTCAACATGAGCCTGGGCGGCGACGGCAGCTGCGGCACCACCGGCACCGGTGCGCTCTACCGGGATGCGATCACGCAGGTCAATGCGGCCGGCGCCACCGTCGTCGTGGCTGCGGGCAATTCCGAGGGCCTGGCCGTCGGCCTGCCGGGCAACTGCCCGGGCGTCGTGACCGTGGCCGCGCTGCGCCACGTGGGCACCAAGGTCGGCTTCTCCAGCCTCGGCCCGGAGGTGACCATCGCTGCGCCCGGCGGCAACTGCATCAACACCGGCAGCGGCCAGCCCTGCCTGTATCCGATGATCAGCACGACGAACGCCGGCACCACCACCCCGGTGGCGAACGATGGCTCCACCACCGGCAGCAATGCGTCGGTGGGCACGAGCTTCTCGGCCCCCATCGTCAGCGGCATCATCGGGCTGATGGCAACGGTGCGGCCCAACCTGACCTCGGCTGAAGCCATCCAAATCCTTACGAATACGGCGCGCGCCTTTCCGACCACGGGCGGCGGCAGCGCGGCCGATGGCAATCCGCTTCAGTGCAAAGCGCCCAGCGCAACGGTACAGGATGAGTGCTACTGCACGATCCGAACCTGCGGTGCTGGCATGGTGGATGCTGCGGCCGCTGTGGGTGCTGCGCTGAACCTCAACGGTGGTGCGGTTTTGTTGTCAGAGTCTCCTGGCACCGGTGTGGTTGCTGGTCAAACTTTGACGTTAACTTTGTCCTCTGTTGGCTTTGCGTCGAACCAAGTGATCGCTAGCGCCAATTGGAGCATCGTGAACAGCGGCGGTGTGGTCAGCAGTTTTGCCAGTTCGAATGTGAGCTCCGCGACGATTATTCCTTCGGCTGCTGGAACCTTCTCGGTCCGGGTTGATGCAACGGACAACATGGGCAAGGTCTATGCCCAGACGGCCACCATCAACGTCACGCCAGCGCCGGTGGCGACGACTCCTGTGAGCGGGTCCAGCGGCGGCGGCGGGGGTGGCGGCTCGGTCAGTGCCCTGTGGCTGGCGGGCCTGCTGCTGGCGGCCTTGGCGCTGCGGCGCTCAGCGGCTCGCGGCTGACGCGGTACCGCCCGCCTGGCAGGCATGGAAGCCGCCGGCCAGGGCGGCGTCCTTGCTGGCCTTGAGCTTGCCGGCCATCAGCCCGTCAACCTGGGCCAGCACCAAGGTGTGGCGGCGCTGGGCTGACTGCAGCGGCAGCACGCGCAGGCCCTTCAGGCCTCGCTTGTCGAAGGCCGCCAGTTGCGCCTCGGCCTCGGCCTGGCTGGCATGCCGGCCCAGCACAAAGGACGGCTGCTCGGCGGGCAGGCCTTCCAGCGGCTCGAAGTTCAGCCGCAACTGCTTGTAGGTGGCCTCCTTGCGGGCGCGGAACTCCGGGTCCGCCAGCTTGATCGTGGCCACCACCCACACGCCGGCCTGCTCGGTGCTGCGCACCTGCGCCTCGGCGCCCAGGCTGCGCAGGGCCGCCTGGGCCGCGGTCAGGGCGGCGTCGCCCTCCAGCGGGCCCAGTTCCAGGCACACGCGCTGGGCGAGCGCGGCAGCCGCGCTGGCCGCCAATGGCTGGATGCGCTCCGGATGCTGTTGTGCGGCCACGCGCTGCGGTTCGCGGCCGCCATCGGCGGGCAGGCCGGTCACGGCATCCAGCCAGCCGCGCGACCAGACGAAGAAGACGGCGTTGGCCACCAGCAGCACGACGACAAGGATGCGAATCACGGCGAGGACTCCAGTCTGAGGCTCAGTTCGCCCCCATGGCAGGCCTGCAGGCCGGCGGGGGTTTCCAGCAGCAATTCACCACGGGCCGACACGCCACGCGCAATGCCGACCTGCTCGCCCACCCGCACCCGCTGGCTGGCCGTCAGGTCGCGCCGGGCAAAGGCCGCCTGCCAGGCGGCGAAGCCCAGGTTCTGGAAGTCGGCCAGCATCGCGCGCAGCGCGGGGGCGAGTCGGTCGAGCGCAGCCGTGGCCGTGGCGGCGGGGTCGAGCGTCTGCAGGGCGGCGTGGCCGCTGCGGTAGGCGTTGCGGTCGGCATCGGCGGGCAGGGGCTGCAGGTTCAGGCCGATGCCGATCACCACGCCGCGCTCGCCGCCGGGCAAGGCCGCGGTTTCGATGAGGATGCCGCCGAGCTTGGCGCCATCCAGGAAAAGATCGTTGGGCCACTTGAGCTGCAGGCGCGTGCCCGCCGGGTCCAGCGCATCGGCCACCGCGCAGCCGACCGCCAGCGACAGGCCGGCCAGGTCCAGGTCAGCGGGCAGTGGCAGGGCGACCGAGAAGGTCAGCGCTGCGTCATCGCTCTGCCAGACCCGGCCCAGCCGCCCCCGGCCCGCCGTCTGCCGGGCAGCCGACAGCAGCAGCGGCCCGCCGCCGTCCCGCAGATGGGCCAGGGCCTCGGTGTTGGTGGAGCCGCATTCGGCCAGGTGGCGTCGTTCCATGGCTCAGGAGAGGCTTTGCGGCGCCATCAAAACACGGCCACAAAGGCACAGAGGCACAGAGACACAGAGGAAGCACAGCGGGTCAGCCCAACCTCTGTGTGTCTCTGTGCCTCTATGGCTGTGTTCATGGGCCAAGGCAACGGTGCGGCGGCCGACATCACCGCCCCCCTCACCGCCGCTTGGGTGCCAGCATCGTGCCGCGGCAGGTGGCGGCGCCGCACCAGCAGGCGAACTGCTTCTTCAGCTTGGGCGTGTGCCGCTCGTCCAGCACCAGGCCGTAGTCGTAGAAGAGCTCCTCGCCCGGCTCGATGTCGCGCAGGGCCTGGATGAAGACGCGGCCGTCGACCTCGTCGGCTTCGCAATTGGGCTCGCAGGCGTGGTTGATCCAGCGTGCGTCGTTGCCGCCGTACAGTGCGTCGATCACCTGGCCGCCTTCGATGTGGAAATAGAAGGTGTGGTTGGGCTGGGCCGGGTCGTGTGGGTGGCGCCGCACGGCCTCTTCCCAGTCGATGCGCTCGCCGGTGTATTCGATGATGCGGCTGCCCGCTTCGATGGGCGCCGTGGCATAGACCCCGCGGCCATGCACGCCGGATTCACGGACTTGGATCTTGCGGCGTGGGGTTTTTTGCGTCATCGGCCCTGTGGTACGGTGATTTCATGGGTGCGCGCGTGCGTAGGCGTGCGCGCGAGGCCCGGATTGTAGGCAAGGGACCGTCGAGTCACCTTGCCAGGGAAGACCGAGAGAAACGACCCGATGAGCAAGACACTGATCATTGCCGAGAAGCCCTCCGTCGCGCAGGACATCGTCCGCGCGCTGACACCCGTGGCCGGCAAGTTCGACAAGCACGACGACTATTTCGAGAACGACACCTATGTCGTCAGCTCCGCCGTGGGCCACCTGGTGGAGATCGCCGCGCCGGAGGAATACGACGTCAAGCGGGGCAAGTGGAGCTTTGCCAACCTGCCGGTCATCCCGCCGCACTTCGACCTCAACCCCATCGACAAGAACAAGGGCCGGCTCAACGCGCTGTCCAAGCTCATCCGCCGCAAGGACGTGACCGCCCTGATCAACGCCTGTGACGCGGGGCGCGAGGGCGAGCTGATCTTCCGCCTGATCGAGCAGTACGCGCGGCCCGCCAAGGGCGCCTGGAACAAGCCGGTGAAGCGGCTGTGGCTGCAGTCCATGACGCCGGCTGCCATCCGCGAGGGTTTCGAGAAGCTGCGTACCGACGAGCAGATGATGCCGCTGGCCGAGGCCGCGCGTTGCCGTTCGGAGGCGGACTGGCTGGTGGGCATCAACGGCACGCGCGCCATGACGGCGTTCAACTCGCGCGACGGGGGCTTCTTCCTGACCACCGTCGGCCGGGTGCAGACGCCCACGCTGTCCATCGTCGTGGAGCGCGAGGAGAAGATCCGCAAGCACGTCGCCCGCGACTACTGGGAGCTGCGCGCCAACTTCGACGCCCAGGCCGGCCAGTACGAAGGCAAGTGGTTCGACCCCGCCTGGAAGAAGAACGACGACGCCGAGCGCCGCGCCGACCGGCTGTGGAACGCGGCCGACGCCGAGGCCATCGCCAAGGCCGTGCTCGGCCAACCGGCCAGCGTCACCGAGGAGAGCAAGCCCAGCACCACCAGCTGCGGCGCGCTCTACGACCTGACCACGCTGCAGCGCGAGGCCAACTCGCGCTTCGGCTTCTCGGCCAAGACGACCCTGTCCATCGCCCAGGCCCTGTATGAGAAGCACAAGGTGCTGACCTACCCGCGGACGGACTCGCGCTTCCTGCCCGAGGACTACCTGGCCGTGGCCAAGCAGACCGCCGAGATGATTGCCGGCGAAGACCTGCCCGGCCCGCTGCAGGCCCTGGCGGCGCATGCCCGCGTGGCGCTGAACAACGGCTACATCAAGCCCACCAAGAAGGTGTTCGACAACAGCAAGGTGTCGGACCACTTCGCCATCATCCCCACGCTGCAGGCGCCCAAGAGCCTGACCGAGGTCGAGGCCAAGCTCTACGACCTCGTCGTCAAGCGCTTCCTGGCGGTGTTCTTCCCGCCGGCCGAATTCCTGGTCACCACCCGCATCAGCAAGATCGAGGCGGCGGGCAAGACCCATCACTTCCAGACCAACGGCAAGGTGTTGGTCAAGCCGGGCTGGCTGGCCGTCTACGGCAAGGACGTGGACGACGAGGATGCCAACCTCGTGCCGGTGCAGCCGGGCGAGGTGGTGCGCACCGAGAGCGTGGACGTGAAGGCCCTGCAGACCAAGCCGCCGGCACGCTATACCGAAGCGACGCTGCTGTCGGCCATGGAAGGCGCCGGCAAGCTCATCGACGACGACGAGCTGCGCGAGGCCATGGCCGAGAAGGGCCTGGGCACGCCGGCCACGCGGGCCGCCACCATCGAAGGCCTGATCAGCGAGAAGTACATGCTGCGTGAGGGCCGCGAGCTCATTCCCACCGCCAAGGCCTTCCAGCTGATGACGCTGCTGCGCGGGCTGGATGTGGAAGACCTCACCAAGCCCGAACTCACCGGCGACTGGGAGCACAAGCTCGCCGAGATGGAGAAGGGGCGCCTCAAGCGTGAGCAGTTCATGGCCGAGATCGCGGCCATGACCGAGAAGATGGTCGCCAAGGCCAAGGGCTACGACCGCGACACCATCCCCGGCGACTACGCGACCCTGAAGACGCCCTGCCCCAAGTGCGGCGGCATCGTGAAGGAGAACTACCGCCGCTTCACCTGCACCGGCAAGGCCGGTGACGGCGCGGATGCCTGCGGCTTCTCCATCGGCAAGATCCCGGGCGGCCGCAGCTTCGAGCTGCACGAGGTCGAGCAGTTCCTGCGCGACAAGAAGATCGGCCCGCTGGAGGGCTTCCGCTCCAAGGCCGGCTGGCCCTTCACCGCGGAGCTGGCGCTGGTGTATGACGACGAGATCGCCAACTGGAAGCTGGAGTTCGACTTCGGCGAAGACGCCAAGAAGGCCGAGAACGACGGCGAGCCGGTGGACTTCTCCGGCCAGGCCAGCCTCGGGGCCTGCCCCAAGTGCCAGGGCCATGTGTACGAGCACGGTGCCAACTACGTCTGCGAGCACAGCGTGGGCGCCCACGTGACCTGCGACTTCAAGACCGGCAAGGTCATCCTGACCCAGCCGATCGAGCCGGCCCAGGTGACCAAGCTGCTGGCCGACGGCAAGACCGACCTGCTGGAGAACTTCGTCTCCAACAAGACCCGCCGCAAGTTCAAGGCCTTCCTGGCCTATGACAAGAAGGAAGGCAAGGTCATCTTCGAGTTCGAGCCGCGTGCGGGCAAGGCGCCGCCGGCCAAGAAGGCGGCTGCCAAGAAGACCGCCAAGGCCTGAAGCTGCATGCCGCGCGTGAGTCCCACCGCTGGACTTTCGCGCGGCCCCGCGTTCTGATGCGGGCCAAGACAAGGGAGTTCAAGGGATGGCCCTGAGACCGTTCAGCCTGGGCATCCAGGCACGCCTCACGGCGGGCATCGCGCTGGTCGCCAGCCTGCTGCTGCTGGCCGTCGGCTGGTACTGGACCGCGCACGAGGAAGAAGAACTGCTGCACGACATGCGGCAGCGCGAGGCGCGCATGGCCCGGCTCATCGAGCGTGGCTTTGCGGGGCCGATCTGGAACCTGGACCATGTCGCCATCGACAACCTGCTCGATGCCGTCATGGCCGACCCCGAGGTGCATGCCATCGAGTTGACGGGCCTGGGCCTGCGCGGCGGCCAGGCCCGGCGCAGCCGTGACACGCCGGCCAACGGGCCGCTGCGGCGCGAGTTTCCGATCACCTACCAGCCGGCCGCCGAGGCGCCCGGCACGCAGGTCGGCATGGCCGCGCTGGTCTTCACGCGTGACCTGGTGGACGAGCAGATCCGTCGCACGCGGCTCTTCGTCGTGCAGCTGCTCGCGGTCGTGGTGGCGGGCATCGTCGTGGCCAGCTCGCTGCTGGTGCACTTCCTGGTGCGCCGGCCGGTCGCACGGCTCGGCGCCCTGGCCCAACGCGTGGCCAAGGGCGACCTTGGCGCACAGGAGACGGTGGAGCGCAGTGACGAGATCGGCGAGCTGACCATGCGCTTCAATGCCATGAGCCTGAAGCTGCGCAGCGCGGCCGACCAGGTGCAGCTCAGCTCCGAGGGGCTGCGCGCCAGCGAGGCCCGCTACCGCAGCCTGTTCGAGAACGCGACCGAAGGCATCTTCCAGGCTGATGCCGACGGCCGGGTGCTGAGCATGAACCGCGCCTTCACGCAGATGCTGGGCCTGGGCACGCAAAGCCCGGTGGGCCGGCGCCTGCGCGAGGTCACGGGCATCGACCGCGAGGAATTCCAGCGCATCTCCGCCGTCATGAGCGAGCAGGGCCGCATCCAGCAGGCCCAGCTGCAGCTGCACGGCGCCAACGGCCGGCCGCTGTGGGTGGAGCTCAATGCGCACTGGGTGGAGGGCGAAGGGGGCCAGCGCCGCATCGAGGGCATGGTCAGCGATATCTCCCTGCGCCGACAGGCCGAGGCCGAGCTGACCCGCCACCGCGAGCATCTCGAAGACCTGGTGACGGAGCGCACCGCCGAGCTGAGCGAAGCCAAGCTGCGCGCCGAGTCTGCCAACCAGGCCAAGGGCCGCTTCCTGGCCACCATGAGCCACGAGTTCCGCACGCCGCTGAACGCCATCCTCGGCTTCACGCAGCTGATGCAGATGGACCCGGCCATCCCGGCCACCACCCAGACCCGGCTGCAGCTGATGCGCGACTCGGGTCAGCACCTGCTCGAGCTGATCAATGACGTGCTCGACATGGCCAGCATCGAAGCCGGCAAGGTCAGCCTCAAGCCCAGCGCCGTGGACCTGCGCGCGCTGCTCGACATGGCCGGCGACAGCGTGCGGCTGCGCGCCGAGCAGAAGAACCTGGCCTTCAGCCTGCAGGTCGACCCCGCGCTGCCGCCGCAGGTGCTGGTGGACGGCCAGCGGCTGCGCCAGGTGCTGCTCAACCTGCTGTCCAACGCGGTCAAGTTCACCGACCAGGGGCATGTGCAGCTGAGCGCCGTGGTGCTCTCGCAGGCGGCCGGCCAGGTGCGGCTGCAGCTGGCCGTGGCCGACACCGGCATCGGCATGACCGCCGCGCAGCAGGCCCGACTCTTCCAGGCCTTCGAGCAGGTGTCGGAGGCGTCCCGATCGCTGGGCGGCACGGGCCTGGGCTTGTCCATCAGCCAGCAGCTGGTGCGCCTGATGGGCAGCCAGATCGAGGTGCAGAGCGAAGCGGGGCAGGGCACGCGGTTCGCGTTTGAGCTGCATGTGCCGCTGGCGTGAGTTGGGCGTGTTGCGGTCGAGACTGAACACAGCCACAGCGGCACAGAGGCACAGCGAGTGCGCGCCGAAGGCCACCGTGGATGGGCAGCCCGTGCTCTCTGTGCCGCTGTGTCTCTGTGGCCTTGACTGCATGCGATGCCACGCGACTGGGCGAGGGGCCCCATGACCTGGGCGATCGCGGCCAAGCTGCTGGCAATTTTGGTGGCCGTGTCGATCGGCTGGGCCGTCGGCCGCATGCGCTGGCTGGGCGGCGGGCCGGCAGGCAGTGACACCGACCCGGCGCGGGTGCTGGCCAATGCGGCCTTCTACATCTTCGTGCCGGCGCTGCTGTTCCGCACCACCGCGCGGCTGGACACCGCCACGCTGCCCTGGGCCTTCCTGCTCGCCTTCTTCGTGCCGGTGCTGGTGCTGATCGCCGGCCTGTATGTCTTGTACCGCTGGCGTGCCAAGCCGGGTGAGCCGGTGGTGGCACCCAGCGTGCGGGCCATCACCGCGGGCTTTGGCAACACGCTGCAGGTGGGCCTGCCGGTGGCGGCCGGCGTGTTCGGCGAAAAGGGTCTGGCGATTCACATCGCGGTGGTCAGCCTGCATGCGCTGTCCATCCTGACGATGCTCACCGCCATCGTCGAGCTGGACCTCGCCCGTGAGCGCCGCAGCGGCCACCTCGGCGCCATGCTGCTGCAGACCGTGCGCAACACCGTCATCCACCCGGTCGTGCTGCCGGTGCTGGCCGGCCTGACCTGGAATGCCACCGGCCTGCCCATTCCTGCCGTGGCCGATGAAGCCCTGCAGAGCCTGGGCACGGCCGTCGTGCCGCTGTGCCTGACGCTGATCGGCATGAGCCTGGCCTACTACGGCTGGCCGCGCACCTGGCATGGCCTGGCGGGGCTGGTGGCTGCCAAGCTGCTGTTGATGCCGGCCATCGTGTTTGCCGTGGGCTACGGCTTGCTGGGCTTGAAGGGCATGCCCCTGGCGGTCATCGTCATGATCGCCGCGCTGCCCACCGGCTCCAACGCGCTGATCTTTGCGCAGCGCTACCGCGCGCTGGAGGCCGAGGTGACAGCCGCCACCGTCTTCTCCACCGTGCTCTACGTGGGCACGGCCCCGCTGTGGCTGGCCCTGCTGGCCTGGCTGTCGCCCTGGTGAGGGACGTGATGAGGCCTGGCACTGTGCATGATGTCCCACCCGCCGCCCAATGCAGGGCCTGAAACCGACTTGATCCCGAGGACGCTCCCGTGATGAATGCTCCCGTCCCCCGCCGCCTGGTGGCCCTGTTGTCGCTGGCCGGCGCCCTGCTGGCCACCGCCCCTGCCATGGCGACGCCCGAAGCCGCCGGTGCACCCGGCGCCGTCAGCACCGAGGCAGGCCAGATCGCGGTGCGCCACGAGAAGTTCAGACTGGACAACGGCTTCGAGGTCATCCTGGTGGAAGACCACCGCCTCCCGCTGGTCGCCTTCAACCTGTGGGTGCACGCCGGGCCGCGCAACGAGGCGGCCGGACAGACGGGTTTCGCGCATCTGTTCGAGCACCTGATGTTCGCCGGCAGCCGCCATGTGCCGCGCGGGCAGTTCGACAAATTCATCGACGCCGCCGGCGGCACCGACAGCAACGGCTCCACCAACTTCGACCGCACCAACTACTTCTTCACGCTGCCGTCCAACCAGCTCGCGCTGGGCCTGTGGCTCAAGTCCGACATGCTGGGCTGGATGATCGAGGAGGTCGACTCGGTGGCCCTGGCCAACCAGCAGGACGTGGTGCGCAACGAGCGCCGCCAGAGTTTCGAGAACCGGCCCTACGGCATGGCCGATGAAGCCATGTACCAGGCGCTCTACCCCGAGGGCCATCCCTACCGCGCGGCCGTCATCGGCTCGCACGCCGACATCCAGCGCATCCGGCTGGCCGACGTGAAGGCTTTTGCCCGCACCTACTACCGGCCCAACAACGCCACCCTGGTGCTGGCCGGGGACTTCGATCCCGCCGAGGCCCGCGCCCTGGTGCAGAAGTACTTCGGCACGCTCAAGGCCGGCCCCAAGCCGCCCGAGGTGCATGTGGCCATGCCGGAGATTGCCAAGGAGCGCCGCCTCGTGGTGCCTGACCGCGTCGAGCTCAGCCGCTTGACCCTGGCCTGGCATACGCCGCCGATGTTTGCCGCAGGGGACGCCGAGCTGGATGTGGCCGCCCACGTGCTCGGCGGCGGCCGCGCCAGCCGCCTCTACGGGCTGCTGGTGCGCGACCGGCAGCTGGCGCAGAGCGTGGACGTGTCGCAGGGCTCGCAGTCGCTGAGTTCGGTGTTCAACATCGAGATCGTGGCCCGCCCTGGCGCGTCGCTGGATGAGATCGAGCAGCTGGTGGACGCCGAAGTCGCCCGCCTGGCCGCCGCGCCGCCCAGCGAGGCCGAGCTGGCCCAGGCGCGCGCCAGCATCCAGACGCAGTTGCTGCAACGGTTGGAGAAGGTCACGACCCTGGCCGATCTCGTGAACCACTACAACCAGATGGCGGGCGACCCCGGCTTCGTCGGCCGCGACCTGGCCCGCTATGCCGCCACCACGCCGGCCGCCGTGAGTGCCACGGTGGCGCGCTGGCTGGCCAAGGACCGGCGCGTCGTCGTGCAGGCCGTGCCCGGCGAGCCGGTGCTGCCGCCCGAGGTGCCCACGCCGCCCCTGCCCACCCAGGCCGCCAAGGGCGAGCGCGAGGCCATCAATGCCGCCGAGCCCTGGCGCAACAAGCCGCCTGCGGCCGGCCCGGCCAAGCCGCTGACCCTGCCGGCGGCGCAGAGCTTCACGCTGCCCAATGGCCTGACCGTCATCCACTCGCCCAAGCCGGGTCTGCCGCTGGTCAGCGCCAGCCTCGTGCTGCGCGCCGGCCAGGCGGCCAACCCCGCCGACCGCCCGGGCCTGGCCACCTTCACGGCGGCCATGCTGGCCGAGGGCACCACCACGCGCAGCGCGCAGCAGCTGGCCGAGAGCCTGGCGGCCCTGGGCGCCAGCCTGCATGCGAATGCCGGCGCCGAAACCGCGCAGGTCGATTTCTCCGGCCTCAAGGCCACGGCCCGCGAGGGCTTTGCACTGATGGCTGACGTGGTGCAGAACCCCGCGTTTGCCGATGCCGAGGTCGAGCGCAAGCGCGCGCAGCTGCTGGCCGCCCTGGCCCAGACCCGCGAGCAGCCCGACCAGCTCGCCAGCGTGGTGGCGGACCGCGTCTACTTCGGCGACGGCCATCCGCTTGCGCCGTCGTCGCTGGGCGATGAGGCCAGCGTCAAGGCCATCGGCAGCGCCGCGCTGCGCCAGTTCTGGCAGGGCCGCTATCGGCCGGAGCGCGCCGCCCTGGTGGTGGCGGGCGACCTCACCGAGGCCGAGCTGCGCGCGCTGGTCGAGCCGCTGTTCGGTCCCTGGCGTGCGTCGGGCGACGCGGCCCCGGAGCAGCCGCTGCCGCCGGCCCGTCCGGTCGCGGCCCGCACCGTGCTGGTCGACAAACCCGGCGCACCGCAGACGGCGCTGGCCATCGTCGGCCCCGGCCCCGCGGCCGGCGTGCCGCAGGCGGCGTCGATCAAGGTCATGAACGCCGGCTTCGGCGGCCTGTTCACCTCGCGGCTGAACACCCAGCTGCGCGAGGTCAAGGGCTATACCTACGGCGTGTTCTCGGGCTACGGCATGGGGCGTGAACGCGGCCAGTTCAGCATCCGCGGCAGCGTGCGCACCGACGTGACCGGCGCCGCCCTCGTGGACCTCGGCAAGCAGATCCAGGGCATGCGCACCCAGCCCATGGGCGCCGCTGAGCTGCAGCGGGTGCGCAATGCGCAGCTGCTGTCGCTGCCGGGTCTGTTCGACACCAATGCCGCCGTCGTGGCGGGCTATGCCGGCAACTGGTCGGCCGGCCAGCCCCTGAACGCCATCACCGAGCTGCCGGCCCGCTATGCCGCCGTGACCTCGGCCTCGGCCCTGCAGGCGGCGCGGGACTTTCTCGACCCCGCGCGGCTCATCGTCGTGGCCGTGGGCGACAAGGCCAAGGTGCTGCCGCAGCTCAAGGCCATCGGCCGCCCGGCCCAGCTGAGGGACGCCGAAGGGGCCCTCGTCGGCAAGTGAACCCCGGCGCCGCGCC
>JAIPCJ010000138.1 GCA_021738245.1 Methylotenera sp.
CCACCCCTCGATGCAAGGAAGGCGACGGTGGCGCGCATTCGCTCACGGGGGCGCGTCGGGCGCTCGGCCCGTGGCCATCGACCTTGCGCGCCGAAGCGCCGCCGCCCGGCGTTGCCCGGCTGCGAGCCCGCGGGCGTGGGCGGCAAGAAGTAACTTTCCGTGTCTGCGCGGCGCTTTGTGACTCAGCGCGGCTCAGTGCGGGTCCCCGGGCAGGCCAGGCGCCGGCAGGGTGGCGGGTAGCGGCAAGCGCAGGCTCACGCGCAGGCCGCCGCGGCGGCGGTTGGCCAGCGCGATGCGGCCGTCGTGCGCCTCCGCGATCTCGCGGGCCAGCGCCAGCCCGAGGCCGGTGCCCCCGGCGCTGCCGGCGTCTGCCCGCTTGGTGGAATAGAAGGGCAGGAGCGCCTGGGACAGCACGGCCTCGCTCATGCCGGGCCCGCGGTCCAGCACCTCCAGATGCAACTCCGTGCCGTGCGCCTGCACGCGCAGCATCACCTCGTCCGGCGCGCTGCCCGATTCGTGGGCGTTCTTGATCAGGTTGAGCAGAGCCTGCTCGATCTGCGCGGGGTCGAACCAGCCCGGGCGCTCCGGCGGCGGGCCCGCCAGCCGAAATTCGCCGAGCGTGCCCAGGTGGGCCAGGAACTCCGGCCAGGCCACGGGCTCACGGCGCGGTGAAGGCAGCTTGGCGAAGCGCGCGTAGCCCGCCAGAAAGCCATGCAGGTGCAGGGCCCGCTCGCCAATGGTGGCCAGCACCTGCCTCAGCCGCTCGGTGTCTCCCCGTTTGGCGAGTTCGGCGCCGCTGTGGGCCAGCGAGGAGATGGGCGCGAGCGAGTTGTTCAGCTCATGGCTCAGCACGCGGATGACGCGCTTCCAGGTGGCCACCTCGGCGCGCGACAGCTCGCGGGTCATGCGTCGCAGCAGGCGCAGCCGGTGGGGCTGGCCCTGCAGCCGGAAGCTGCGCGTGCTGTAGTGAAACGTTTCCTCCGAGCCGTCGGCCAGCGTCATGGCGAAGAGCCGATCGGCGTCACTGGCCAGTGCTTCGCGCAGCGCCTCGGGCAGGTCGGTGATGACCTGGGCAAAGTTCAGGCCGGTCAGGCTGCGGCCGTCGCCCAGCAGCTGCCTGGCCGCGAGGTTGGCGATGACGATGCGCTCGCGCGGGGCGGTCAGCACCAGCGCGACGGGCGTGTTCTGCACCACGGTGTCCAGCAGCAGCTCGCGCTGGGCGAGGTGCTGGCGCTGTTCGCGCAGGGCCAGGCCCAGCTCGGCGTGCAGCCGGGTCAGCAGGGCCAGCTCGCGCGGGCCGTCAGGGGCCAGATTGAGGCTGAAGTCGCCATCGCGATAGCTCAGCACCGCGCCCTCCAGCGCACGCGTCAGCCGCAGCAGGGGCGACAGCCACAAGGCACTCAGCCAGGCGATCAGCGGCAGCATCACCAGCACCGCCACCAGCAGCGCCGGGCCGGGCTCCAGCCCGAGGCGTCGCACGGCCAGGATCACGAGGGGCGGCACCGTCGCCGCGGCGGCCAGCGCCAGCAAGGCCCGGGCGCGCAGCGACAGCGCGGTCATGGCGCGATCCCGTAGCGCTCCAGGCGCCGGTACAGCGCCTGGCGAGACAGCCCCAGCTGGCTGGCCGCGCGGCTGACCACGCCGCCGGCCTCGGCCAGGGCCGCCAGCACGACCTCGCGGCTGGGCTCGTCCAGGTTGCGCCAGGCGCCGCTGCCGCCGTCCTCTGCTGCACCCAGGCCGAGCAGGGCCGGCGTGATCTCGCCGCCCTGGCCCAGCAGCGCGGCCCGCTCCACCGCGTTCTTGAGTTCGCGCACATTGCCCGGCCAGCGGTGAGCCAGCAGGGCCTCGCGCGCAGCCTCGCCCAGGCGGGCCCGGCCGGCCAGGAAATGCTCAGCCAGCGGCAGCACGTCGTCACGCCGCTCGGCCAGTGGTGGCAGCTTCAGCTCGATGAGATTGAGCCGGTAGAACAAGTCCTCCCGGAAGCTGCCGGCCTTGACCATGCCGCGCAGGTCGGCATTGGTAGCCGACAGCACCCGCACGCGGGTCTGGCGGGTCTTGCTGGAGCCCAGCCGCTCGAACTGCCCGGTCTCCAGCACCCGCAGCAGCTTGACCTGGCCGGCCAGCGGCAGATTGCCGATCTCGTCGAGGAACAAGGTGCCCCCATCGGCCGCCTCGAAGCGTCCCACGCGCGCCTTGGCCGCGCCGGTGTAGGCGCCGCTGTCGCTGCCGAAGAGCTCCGCCTCGATCAGGTCCGCCGGCAGCGCCCCGCAGTTCAGCGCGACAAAAGGCCCCGCCTTGGCGGCCGAGTTGGCATGCACGAAGGCCGCGATGCGTTCCTTGCCGGCGCCATTCGGCCCGGTGATGAGCACGGGCACCGGTGCGGCAGCGATCTGCCCGGCCAGCTCCAGCAGGTTGAGCATGGCGTCCGACCCGAACACCAGGCCGGCGAGGTCGTGGCGCCGTGCCAGCGCCGCACGGCGTTCGCGTCGCGCCTCCCGCAGCCGGGCGATCTCGCGGTTGGCTTCCCCCAGTTCCAGCAGGTTCTCCACGGTGGCCACCAGCTTGGCGTCGTCCCAGGGCTTGGCCAGATAGTCCGCGGCGCCTGCCTTGACGAGCGCCACGGCCGCGTCCAGGCGCGTCCAGGCCGTCAGCAGGATGATGGGCAGGTCGGGGCGGCGGGCGCGCAGCGCGCGGAACAGCGCTTCGCCTTCTTCGCCCGACGTGGTGTCGGCCGTGAAGTTCATGTCCTGGATGACCAGGCCGAACGCCTGCGCCTCCAGCAGCGCCAGGCCTTCGGCCGGGCTCGTGGCCACCCGTGCCTCGATGTCGTGCAGAGACAGCAGCAGCTCCAGTGCCTGGCCCACGCCAGGGTTGTCGTCAATGATCAGGACTCGTCGCATCACGGGGCGCAGAAGGGGCAGGCCGCGAGGATAGCGGGGCAGGCGATCGCGCCCCACGGCCGGCGGTGTCGCCGGTGCGCCGCAGCCTCGTCACCGGGCGAGGTGTCATGCAATCCCGCATTGACAGGCAGCGGCCACTCGCCCGCGCGGCAGGGCGCCCATGCGGCATCGGCCGGCGTGGCCTTTGGCGGCGATGGCCGCCTCGCATGGGGCCGGCCTGCCGCGTTAACGACAGGTTACGTCTTGACCTCTGCGATAGGGATTGCACGGTGAGGTTATTCAACGCTGGGTCTTGTTTGTGCCCGTATGCTGCGCCGCCCTTGCACGGTCGTGCCGGGTCATAACAACTGAGGCGTTAAGCGTCTCGCATCGCATCGAAGGGAAATACCATGTCCTCTGTGGGAATTGGTGCCGTGCCCGGTCCGGGTCGGACGGGTGCAGGCTGGCTCGACAAGGAGCGGACCATTGCCGGCGCAGGCTTCAACCGCTGGTTGGTGCCCCCGGCTGCACTCGCGATACACCTGTGCATTGGCATGGCGTACGGTTTCTCGGTGTTCTGGCTGCCGCTGTCCAAGGCGCTGGGCATCAAGGAAGCCATCAAGTGCGGCCCTGACGTCGGCTTCTGGGCGGAGCTCTTCACGACGACTTGCGACTGGAAGGTGTCCACCCTCGGCTGGATGTACACCCTGTTCTTCGTGTTTCTCGGTTGCTCGGCGGCCCTGTGGGGCGGCTGGCTGGAGCGGGCCGGCCCGCGCAAGGCTGGCGTGGTGTCGGCCGTGTGCTGGTGCGGCGGCATGTTGATCTCGGCACTGGGCATCCACCTGCACCAGTTCTGGCTGATGATCCTCGGCAGCGGCGTCATCGGCGGCATCGGCCTGGGGCTGGGTTACATCAGCCCCGTGTCCACGCTGATCAAGTGGTTCCCGGACAAGCGCGGCATGGCCACCGGCATGGCCATCATGGGCTTCGGTGGCGGCGCCATGATCGGCTCGCCCCTGGCGGCGGAGCTGATGAAGCTGTTCGCCACGTCCACCGACGTCGGCGTCACGCAGACCTTCGTCGTGATGGCGCTGGTCTACTTCGTGTTCATGCTGGGCGGCGCACTCGGCTACCGCGTGCCGCCCACCGGCTGGAAGCCCGAAGGCTGGACGCCGCCCGCATCGCAGGGCAGCAACGCCATGATCACGCAGCGCCATGTGCACGTGAAGAAGGTCTGGGGCATCCCGCAGTTCTGGCTGGTGTGGGTGGTGCTGTGCATGAACGTTTCGGCGGGCATCGGCGTCATCGGCATGGCCAGCCCGATGCTGCAGGAGGTGTTCGGCGGCTCGCTGGTCGGCCTCAGCGCCAAGTTCGGCGAACTCGACAAGGCGCAACTCACGGCCATCGCGGGCGTCGCCGCCGGTTTCACCGCGCTGCTGAGCCTGTTCAACATCGGCGGCCGCTTCTTCTGGGCCAGCCTGTCCGACAAGCTCGGCCGCAAGATGACCTATGTGGTGTTCTTCGTGCTCGGCGGCCTGATGTACGCCAGCATTCCGAGCAGCGCCGGTGCGGGCTCTAAGCTGTTGTTCGTCGGCGCGTTCTGCATCATCCTGAGCATGTACGGCGGCGGCTTCGCCACCGTGCCGGCCTACCTTGCCGACCTGTTCGGTACGCAGATGGTGGGCGCCATCCACGGCCGCCTGCTGACCGCCTGGGCCACTGCCGGCATCCTGGGCCCGGTGGTCGTGAACTACATGCGCGACTACCAGCTGGGCCTGGGCCTGCCGCGCGAGCAGGTCTACAACCAGACCATGTACATCCTGGTGGGCATGCTGGTGGTCGGGCTGATCGCCAACCTGATGATCCGCCCGGTGGCCGACAAGCACTTCATGAGCGACGAAGAGCTCGCCCACGAGAAGAAGCTGGCGCACGAGCGCGCTGCCGCGGCGGAAGTGGGCGCCGGCAGTGGCGCGGCCACCGCCACGCCGACCGCCGTCGTGGCCCTGGCCTGGCTGGCCGTGGGCCTGCCGCTGGCTTGGGGCGTCTACAAGACCCTGCTGAGCGTCGGCAAGTTCTTCCACTGAGCCCGGCCTGCTAGGCTGACCGCCCCGTGACCTGACCAGGCCACGGGGCTTTCGTGCATCACGAGCCCATCATGAGTGAACAGAAGATCGAGCTTTACGACGGCCCGGCGGGCGGCTGGGGCGCGCTGAAGAGCGTGGCACGCACCCTCAACGAGCAGGGCGTGCCCGTGAAGGGCGCCAAGACCCTGCTGCATGCCAACCAGACCGACGGCTTCGACTGCCCGGGCTGCGCCTGGCCCGACCGTGACCACCGGTCCACCTTCGAGTTCTGCGAGAACGGCGCCAAGGCCGTGGCGGCCGAGGCCACGGCCCGCCGCGCCACGCCCGAGGTCATCGGGGCGAAGACCCTGGCCGAGTGGGCCAGCGCGTCGGACTACGAGCTGGAGGCGACCGGGCGGCTCACCGAGCCCCTGGTCTACGACCCCGAGACCGACCGCTACCAGCGCACGACCTGGGACGCCGCCTTCGCGTTGATCGGCCGGGAACTGCAGGCGCTGCCTGACCCGAACCAGGCCATCTTCTACACCTCGGGGCGCACGAGCAACGAGGCCGCGTTCCTGTACCAGCTCTTCGTGCGCGAGTACGGCACCAACAACTTCCCCGACTGCTCCAACATGTGCCACGAGCCCAGCGGCTCGGGCCTGCGGCCGACCATCGGCGTCGGCAAGGGCACGGTGACCCTGGCGGACTTCGAGCAGGCCGACTGCATCCTGGTGTTCGGCCAGAACCCCGGCACCAACCATCCGCGCATGCTGGGCGAGCTGCGCGCGGCCCGCAAGCGCGGCGCCAGGATCATCAGCTTCAACCCGCTGCGCGAGCGGGGCCTGGAGCGTTTTGCCGACCCGCAGAACGCGATGGAGATGGCGACGCTGGGCGACTCGCCGATCAGCAGCCACTACTTCCAGCTCAAGGTGGGCGGCGACTTCGCGCTGCTGATGGGCATGTGCAAGCGGGTGGTGGAGCAGGGCTTGCTGGACCATGACTTCATCCGCGAGCACACCCACGGCTTCGACGCCTTCCTGGCAAGTGTGCAGGCCCAGCCCTGGGCGCCGCTCGAGCTCGCGTCGGGCCTCACCCGCGCGCAGATCGAGCAGGCGGCCGACCTCTACGCCAGCAGCGAGCGCGTCATCGCCTGCTGGGGCATGGGCATCACCCAGCACCGGCATTCGGTGGCGACCATCCAGATGATCGTCAACCTGCTGCTGCTGCGCGGCAACCTGGGCCGCCCCGGCGCCGGGGCCTGCCCGGTGCGTGGCCACAGCAATGTGCAGGGCGACCGCACCATGGGCATCTACGAGAAGCCCGCGCCGGTCTTTCTTGATCGCCTGGGGCAGGTGTTCGGCTTCGAGCCGCCGCGGGCGCACGGCTTCGACACCGTGGGTGCCATCGAGGCGATGCTTGCCGGGCGCGGCAAGGTCTTCATCGCGATGGGGGGCAATTTCGCCGCCGCCACGCCCGACACGGCCGCCACCTGGCGCGCGCTGCGCCAGTGCGAGCTGACGGTGCACATCACCACCAAGTTCAACCGCAGCCATGTCGTGCACGGCCGCCAGGCCCTGGTGCTGCCGGTGCTGGGGCGTACCGAGATCGATGTCCAGGCCAGCGGGCCGCAGGGCGTGACGGTGGAAGACTCGATGAGCATGGTGCACCTCTCGCACGGCATGAACGCGCCGGCGTCGCCGCACCTGCTGTCGGAGCCCATGGTGGTGGCCCGCATGGCGGCGGCCACCCTGCCGCAGAGCCACACCCCCTGGCTGCAGCTCGCGGGCGACTACGCGGCCATCCGCGACAAGATCGAGGCCGTGCTGCCCGACTTCGCCGGCTTCAACGACAAGCTCAAGCGCCCCGGCGGCTTCCGGCTGCGCAACACCGCCAGCGAGCGGGTGTGGGTCACGGCCAGCGGCAAGGCCGAGTTCAGTGCCCATGCGCTGCCCACCGACCTGGCCACGGAACGGGTCGCCGAGCGCCACCGCGACCAGCGCGTGTTCACGCTGACCACGCTGCGCTCCCACGACCAGTACAACACCACCATCTACGGCCATGACGACCGCTACCGCGGCGTCTACGGCCACCGGCGCGTGGTGTTCATCAACGCCCAGGACCTGAAGGACCTGGGGCTGGAAGCGGGCGAGTGGGTGGACATCACGAGCCTGTACTGCGCCGAAGGCAGCACCGAGGTGCAGCAGCGCCGGGCCGAGCGCTTTCTGCTGGTGGCCTACGACATCCCGCGCGGCTGCCTGGCGAGCTACTACCCCGAGACCAACCCGCTGGTGCCGCTGGAGAGCTTCTCGGTCACGGCGCGCACGCCCACCAGCAAGTCCATCCCGGTGGTGCTGACCCCGCATGCAGGATCAGCTGCTGCAGACGCTGCGTGAACTGGCCCCCGGCGGCGAACCGGTGGCCCTCACGCGCCTGGCCAAGCGGCTGGATGAACGCGTGAGCGTGCTGCTGCGCGAACTGACCGCGCTGAGTGACGCCAGCCTCGGCGGTGTGCCCGGGCCGGGGCTGGTGCAGCTGGCCTGCGACGACGGCGGGCGCTGGACGGTGCGCCTGGCCGCGGTCAGGCCGCCATCGCCTGGATGAGCTTTTCCAGGCCGACGCGCAGCTTCAGCCCCGCCTGCGGGATGACAGCGGCGATGGCATGCGGTGCTTGCGCGGTGTCGCGCATCAGCGGCTCGGCCAGCACGCCGCCGGCGCGGTCGCTCATCACGGCCACCCGTGGCGTGCTGGCGCTCTCGCCGCGCCGCATCACCAGGCCCACCTCGCCGGAGCGCAGCCGCACGGCACAACCCGGCGGGTACAGGCCGAATTCCTTGATCAGCGCGGCCGTCATCGCGTCGCCCTTGCCTGCCTGGTACTGCAGCCGCGCCGCGGCATCGGCCAGGATGGGCTGGCGCCGCAGCCGCGGGCTGAACTTGGCGGTGAAGGTGTCGGCGCTGTGCACCAGCTGCGCCACCGCATGCACCTGGGCGGGCCGGCGCGGGTAGCCGGTGCCACCGTCTTCTTCATGATGCTGGCGCACGGCCTCCAGCCAGTCGGTGTCGGTCACGCCCGCCATCTCCAGTATGGCGGCACTGCGTTCGGGGTGAGACTGGATCTCGGCGCGCTGCAGCGTCGTCACCGGCGAGGCCTGGGTCACGAGCCGGTTCTGCAGCTCGGCCATGGAGATATTCATCGTCAGCGCGGTCCGCAGCACGCATTGCCGCTCCGAGACGGACCAGCCCAGGCGCGTGGCCGCCAGGCAGGCGGCGGTCGCGGTGTGCACCGCATGGCGCGCGGCATAGGCGGTCGCGCTGCCCTGCACGGCCTCGGCACGCACGGTCTGCAGGATGGCGAGGTCGGGGTCGCGCTCGATCAGGGCCATCAGGGGTTGCGAGGCGAGGTCCAGCGTCTGCGTGAAGTCCGACCCTGGCGCGCCGCGCAGCAGGTGGCCGACCTCGCCCATGCTCTCGTCCCAGAACGCCGGCAGTTGCTCCGGGCGGGCCTGGGCGATGGTGCTTGCCCGGTCCTCGAACTCGCGGGCGTCCACGCGGGCATCGCGGTCGATCAGCTTCTCCAGCTGGCTCATGGATTCGAAGCGGTGCCCCCGCGCCAGCAGCAGGCGGCCGCCGACATCGAAGATGGCGAAGGGCGTGGGCTTGCCCGACTCGAAACGGTCCCGGTGCAGGCTCAGGGGTTGCAGGTTCATCGCGGCCAGGGCGACGTTCAGCCCGGCAGCCGCATGGCCCCGGGCTGTCCCAACGTCTTGCTTTTGTGATGGGCGCGATTACAGCCCCCGCCGTGGCGCCGCGCACCCTCGGGGCAGCCCTAGCCCGCGTGACAAGCGACACGCGGCGCCCGCCTGATGCGGCCGGTGCGCTCGGTTCAGCCCCGCTTGGCCAGCACCGCCCGCGCCACGCGCGACACCGGCTCGCGGCCCAGCACGCCGGAGATGAAGGCGCCCGCATCCACGAGTCGATCCAGGTCCACGCCAGTCTCGATGCCCAGGCCGTTGAGCATGAAGACGACATCCTCGCTGGCCACATTGCCTGTCGCGCCCTTGGCGTAGGGGCAGCCGCCCAGCCCCGCCACGCTGGCGTGGAAGCTGTGCACGCCCAACTCCAGGCTGGCGTAGATGTTGGTGAGCGCCTGGCCGTAGGTGTCGTGGAAGTGACCCGACACCTCCGCCAGCGGGAAGTGCTTCAGTGCACGCGCCATGGCGGCCTGCACCTTGCGCGGCGTGCCCACACCGATGGTGTCGGCGACGTCGATGGCGTCGACCCCAAGCGCCCGCAGCGGCTTGACCACCGCCTCGACCTGGTCCGCCGAGATCTCGCCTTCGTACGGGCAGCCCAGCGCGCAGGATAGCGCCGCGCGCACCTTCACGCCCGCCGCATGGGCGCCTTCGATGACCGGCGCGAATCGCTCCAGGCTCTCGGCGATCGAGCAGTTGATGTTCTTCTGGGTGAAAGCCTCGCTGGCTGCCGTGAACACAAGGATCTCGTCCGGCCGGCTCGCCAGCGCAGGCTCCAGGCCTTTCATGTTGGGCACCAGCACCGAGTAGCGCACGCCGGGCTTGCGCTCGATGGCCGCCATCACGGCCGTGTTGTCGCCCATCTGCGGCACCCACTTGGGGCTGACGAAGCTGGTGACCTCGATCTCGGTCAGGCCGGCGTCCTGCAGCATGGCCACGAGCCGGGCCTTGTGCTCGGTGGCGACGTTCGCCTTCTCGTTCTGCAGGCCGTCGCGGGGGCCGACGTCCAGGAGCTTGACGTGGGTGGGGAGGGTCATGGTTCAAGCCTCCAGCTTCAGCAGTTCCGCCCCGTCACCCACCTGGTCACCCACGGCGAACAGCAGTTCGGCCACGGTGCCGTCGCGGGGCGAGGAGATGGTGTGTTCCATCTTCATCGCCTCCATCACGGCCAGCGGTTGGCCCTTGCTGACGGTGTCGCCGACCTGGGCCAGGAAGGCGATGAGCTTGCCGGGCATGGGGGCGGTGAGCCGGCCGCCTTCGGTCGCGCCGTCACCGGCGTGGGCCAGCAGGTCCACCTCGGTCAGCACCGCCGAGCCGTCGGCACCGAACACGGCCACGCGCTCGCCCTGGGCGTAGGTCTTCACGCGCAGGCGCTCGCCGGCCAGGAAGAGCTCGTGCGTCTCGGCATCGACCGACTGCACGGCAAAGTCCACGGCCTGGCCGTCGACCGTCAGCGTCATGCCACCGCGGTGGTGGCGTGACAGCAGCACCGCATGGTGGCTGCCGCCGGCTTCCAGGTCGAAGCGGCGAGTGGCCGAGCCGAACAGGCGCCAGCCGTCGCGGGCGCCCCACGGGTCGCGGCCCTGCGTGGCGGCTTCGACGGCCAGCGTGTGCGCGACGACGGCCGCCGCCGAGACGCGCAGCGGCAGGCCCGGCTGGTCGAACAGCACGGCCTTCTCCCGCCCGATGAGGCCGGTGCCCAGGTGGGCGCCCGAGAACGACGCGGTGGCTGCACAGCGACGCAGGAAGGCCACGTTGGTGTGCAGGCCGACGATGTGGGTGTCGCGCAGCGCCGCGTCCAGCCGGGCCAGGGCCTGCGCGCGGTCCTCGCCCCAGACGATGAGCTTGGCGATCATCGAGTCGTAGTAGGGGCTGATCGCGTCGCCCTCGCGCACGCCGGCGTCAATCCGCACCTCGCCACGCTGGAACGCCACGTGAGCCGGCCAGCGCGCCACGTCCAGCGTGCCGGTGGCGGGCAGGAAGCCGCCATCGGGGTTCTCCGCGCAGATGCGGGCTTCGATGGCATGGCCGTGCATGCGCAACTCGTGCTGCTTCAGTGGCAGCGGCTGGCCAGCGGCCACGCGAAGCTGCCACTCCACGAGGTCTTGCCCCGTGATGGCCTCGGTCACCGGGTGCTCCACCTGCAGCCGGGTGTTCATCTCCATGAAGTAGAAGCGGCCGTCCTGCTCCGCAATGAACTCCACCGTGCCGGCGCCCACGTAACCCACGGCCTTGGCGGCGGCCACGGCCGCTTCACCCATCTGCGCGCGGCGCTCGGGCGTCATGCCCGGTGCGGGGGCTTCTTCCAGCACCTTCTGGTGGCGGCGCTGCACCGAGCAGTCGCGCTCGAACAGGTAGACGCAGTCGCCGTGGGTGTCGCCGAACACCTGGATCTCGATATGGCGGGGACGCTGCACGTAGCGCTCGATCAGCACCGCATCGTCGCCGAAGCTGTTGATGGCTTCGCGCTTGCACGAGGCCAGTGCGGCGTCGAACTCATCGGCGCTGAACACCGCGCGCATGCCCTTGCCGCCGCCGCCCGCGCTGGCCTTGATGAGCACGGGGTAGCCGATGCGGTCGGCCTCGCGCTTGAGCAGGGCCGGGTCCTGGTCCGCCCCGTGGTAGCCGGGCACCAGCGGCACCTTGGCGGCTTCCATCAGCCGCTTGGATTCGGCCTTCAGGCCCATGGCCTGGATGGCGCTCGGCGGCGGGCCGATGAACACCACGCCCGCGTCGGCGCAGGCCTGGGCAAACGCCTCGTTCTCACTCAGGAAGCCATAGCCCGGATGCACGGCTTCGGCGCCCGTGGCCTTGGCTGCGGCCAGGATGCGTTCCCACTGCAGGTAGGAGTCGCGCGGCGCCGGGCCGCCGATCAGCACGGCTTCGTCGCAGGCCTTCACATGCTGGGCGTTGGCGTCAGCCTCGGAGTAGACAGCGACCGTCTGGATGCCCATGCGGCGGGCGGTGGCTGCCACGCGGCAGGCGATCTCGCCGCGGTTGGCGATCAGGATCTTCTTGAACATGGATGGTGTCTCCTCAGCCGTCTTCTTGTGGATTCAGGATCGGGGTGCGCAAGGGGCGGATGGCCCTGTTGCGCGGTGGATCAGGCGTGGCAGGTCAGTGCGCGCGGCAGACCTCGACCTTGGCCGCCGCGTCCGTCGCCAGGCCCGACTCGGTCGCGCAGCGCATGCCCAGGCGGTCCAGCAGGGCGCGGTCCTTCTCGGCTTGCGGGTTGCTGGTGGTCAGCAGCTTGTCGCCGTAGAACATGGAGTTGGCACCGGCCAGGAAGCACAGCGCCTGCATGGTCTCGGGCATTTCCTCGCGGCCGGCGGACAGGCGCACCATGGCGCGCGGCATGGTGATGCGGGCGACCGCGATGGTGCGGATGAACTCCAGCGGGTCCAGCGGCGCGGTGCCGGCCAGCGGCGTGCCTTCCACCTGCACGAGGTTGTTGATGGGCACGCTCTCGGGGTAGGGGTCGAGGTTGGCCAGTTGCACCAGCAGGCCGGCGCGCTGGCGGCGGGTCTCGCCCATGCCGACGATGCCGCCCGAGCAGACCTTCATGCCCTGCTGGCGCACGCGCTCCAGCGTGTCCAGGCGGTCTTGATAGGTGCGGGTGGTGATGATCTGGCCGTAGAACTCGGGCGCGGTGTCGAGGTTGTGGTTGTAGTAGTCCAGGCCGGCTTCCTTCAGTTGCTCGGCCTGGCCATCCTCCAGCATGCCGGCGGTCAGGCAGGTCTCCAGGCCCAGCGCCTTGACCTCGGAAATCATCGTGCCGATGGCTTCCAGGTGGCGGGGCTTGGGCGAACGCCAGGCCGCACCCATGCAGAAGCGCGTGGCGCCGTTGGCCTTGGCAGCGCGCGCGGCTTCCATCACCTCTTGCAGCGGGATGAGCTTCTCGGCCTTGAGGCCGGTGTCGAAGTGGGCCGACTGCGGGCAGTACTTGCAGTCTTCCTCGCAGCCGCCGGTCTTGATGGACAGCAGCGTGGAGAGCTGCACTGCGTTGGCATCGAAGTGCTCGCGGTGCACGGTCTGGGCGCGGAAGAGCAGGTCGTTGAACGGCAGCTCGAAGAGCGCAGCCACGGCGTCGACCGTCCAGGGCGTGGCCTGGCGGCGGTCGGCGTCGGTGGTGGGAGTGAGGGTCT
>JAIPCJ010000139.1 GCA_021738245.1 Methylotenera sp.
AAGGCCCGGCCGGCGGCATGCCGCGCGGCCCGCGCAGCGGCAGTGCCACCGAGGCAGCGCAGGCCGACCTCGGCGAGGCGCTGCGCTTGAGCCGCGCCTTCCTGGACGCCCAACTGCGCGGCGCGGCGCTGCCGCCCTCGCCCAGCCTCGTGGTGCGCTGAGCGCGGCCCGCCGCAGCCGCTCAGTCCTCCAGCCCCAGGAAGCCGCCGCTCTGGTGCGCCCACAGGCGCGCGTAGATGCCGTTCATCGCGAGCAGCTCGGCGTGCGTGCCCTGCTCGACGATGCGGCCGGCGTCCATCACGATGAGCCGGTCCAGCGCCGCGATGGTGGACAGGCGGTGGGCGATGGCCACCACCGTCTTGCCCTCCATCAGCGTGTAGAGGCTTTGCTGGATGGCCGCCTCGACCTCGCTGTCCAGCGCGCTGGTGGCTTCGTCCAGCAGCAGGATGGGCGCGTCTTTCAGCATCACGCGGGCGATGGCGATGCGCTGGCGCTGGCCGCCGCTGAGCTTCACGCCGCGCTCGCCCACGAAGGCCTCGAAGCCGGTGCGGCCCTTGGGGTCGGACAGGCTCGCGATGAACTCGTCGGCATGCGCGCGCTCGGCGGCGCGCTGCATCTCGGCCGGCGTAGCGTCGGGGCGGCCGTAGAGGATGTTGTCGGCCACCGAGCGGTGCAGCAGCGAGGTGTCCTGCGTGACCATGCCGATGTGGCGGCGCAGGCTGTCCTGGGTGACCTGGGCGATGTCCTGACCGTCGATGGTGATGCGGCCGCCGTCGGCGGGCAGGTCGTACAGGCGCAGCAGCAGGTTCACCAGCGTGCTCTTGCCGGCGCCGCTGCGGCCCACCAGGCCGATTTTTTCGCCCGGGCGGATGGTCAGGTCCAGCCCGTCGACCACGACCTTGCCGTTGGGGTAGGCGAAGCGCAGTTGCTCGAAGCGCACCTCACCCCGCGACACGGTCAGCTCGGTCGCGCCGCTGGCATCGGTGATGGCCTGCGGCTTGGACAGCGTGGCCAGCCCGTCCTGCACCGTGCCGATGTGCTCGAACAGCGAGGCCATCTCCCACATCACCCAGTGTGAGATGCCGTTGAGCCGCATCGCCATCGCGGTGGCGGCGGCCACCGCGCCCACGCCCACCGCCGACACGCCCCACAGCCACAGCGACAGCAGCGCCGTGCTGCCCACCAGCAGGGCCGACAGCAGCGAGTTGACGATCTCGAAGCCCGTGACCAGGCGCATCTGCCCGTAGGCCGTGACCATGAAGTCCTGCATCGCCGACTTGGCGTAGCCCGCCTCGCGCCGCCCGTGGGCGAAGAGCTTGACGGTGGCGATGTTGGTGTAGGCATCGGTGATGCGGCCCGTCATGAGGCTGCGTGCATCGGCCTGGGCCTGGGCGATCTTGCCCAGGCGCGGCACGAAGAAGCGCAGCGCGCAGATGTACAGGCCCAGCCACACCGCAAAGGGTGCCATCAGCCAAGCATCGAAGCTGGCCACGATGCCCACCATGGTGCCGAAGTACACCGCCACGTAGACGAGGATGTCCACGACGATGAGCCAGGTGTCGCGCACCGCCAGCGCGGTTTGCATGACCTTGGTGGCAATGCGGCCAGCGAACTCGTCGCCGAAGAAGGCCAGGCTCTGGCCCAGCATGCGACGGTGGAAGATCCAGCGCAGCCGCATCGGGAAGTTGCCGAACACGCCCTGGTACTTCAGCAGCGCCTGCGCGCCCGCCAGCAGCACGCCAGCGCCCAGCACGGCCAGCAGCAGGATCACGACCGGCTGCGGCCGGCTCCACAATTCCGCCGGCTTGAGCTGCGCCAGCCAGTCCACCAGCGAGGCCATCAGGCTGAACAGCAGCGCCTCGGCCGCCGCAATGCCGGCCGTGAACAGCATGACCGCGAACAGATGCGGCCGCACGCCATCGGCGCAGCGCCACAGGAAGGCGAAGAAACCGGCGGGCGGCGCGACGGCCGGGGTTTCGGGGTAGGGGTCGACGAGTCGCTCAAAGCGCGACACCAGCGGTTGGAACAGCGAAGCCACGCCGCTAGTGTCGCTTGGTAGCGCTGTCAGACGCGCCTGGATGCCCGCCTTTTCAGGGTGCTCGGCGCCGATCAGCGGCTGGCGGCCGAGGCCGCCGCGCCCGGCTGCGGCACCGTGACGCCCGGCGTCAGCGAGATCTCATCCACCAGCGTGACGCCGGTGACGAAGTAGCGCGTCTCGCCGAAGCAGGACGTGGGCAGGCCGACCTTCTCCTCGTAGTGCAGGTTCACCCGCCGGCCCATGACCTTGTTGATGGCCGTGGCGGTGGCCTCGTCATGCACCGTGAAGTAGAACTTCTCCACCGTGCTGGAGCCCGGCAGCGACACCAGCGCCTGCTCGCCCTCCCAGGTCTTGCAGATCCAGCCCTTGCGCGAGAACTTCTGCACCCAGCCGGCACGCTCGCCTTCGGAGTAGCTCCAGCGCCAGGCAAACGCGAACCAGGCAGACACGAGCAGCAGCAGGGCGACGACGGCGAGGGCAATCTTGGTGCGCATGGGGCCAGGGCGAGTGAAGGCGCGGCGATTGTGCGCCAGCCCGGGCCACGCGCTCAGCGCCAGGTGGGCGCAGCCTGCCCGTGCTGGGTCATCACCAGGGCGAAAGGCCAAGACTCCGCCAGGTGATGCCGTTCGCACGACACTGCCGCTTCCGGCACTTCACCTCTGACCCCACCACCATGGCCCCCACCCTGATGAAGCGTTCCACCCGCGCCCTGCTCACCGCGGGCTTGTGCGCCGCCACCCCCTGGGCCAGCCTCGCCCAGGAGGCCGAAGACGAACGGGCCGCCCGCAGCCGCTGGGGCCTGGGCCTGGCCGTGATGCCCGAGATCAAGCCCTACCGCGACTTCGACGGCAAAACCGAGGTGTGGCCGCTCGTCACCTTCGAAAACCGCTGGGTGCGCGTGTTCGGCCCCGGGCTGGAGTTCAAGCTCGGCCGCAGCGGCCCGCTGACCTACGGCCTGACGCTGGCCTATGCCGGCGATGGCTACAAGTCCGGCGATGCGCCCATCCTGACCAGCATGGACCGTCGCCGGGCCAGCGCCTGGCTGGGTGGCCGGCTGGGGCTGCAGACAAGCTGGGTGCAGTTCAGCGCCGAATGGTCGGCCGACACCCTCCGCTACAGCAAGGGCCAACGCCTGCGCCTGGGCGCCGAGCGCCGTTTCTCGCTCGGCGAGTTCGCCCTGACGCCACGCCTGTCCGCCACCTGGATGGACAGCCACTATGTCGACTACTACTACGGCGTTCGCAGCAACGAGGTCATCCCGGGTCGCGCCGCATATGCCGCCGGCTCCACGGTCAACACCGAGCTGGGCCTGCGGGTCGACTATCGGATCGCGCCGGAGCAGGTGCTTTTCGCCGACGTCAGCGCCACGGCACTCGGCAGCGCCATCAAGAACAGCCCGCTGGTGGACCGCAGCACCTTGCCGGGCGTGCGCCTGGGCTGGCTCTACCGCTTCTGATGGCAGGCCGGCAGGCGCCAGGACTGCCTCAGCCCGCGGCCTCGGGATGGCGCTCCCGCCAGGCGCGCAGGGCGCGGCGGTAGTCGTCCATCGCGAGGTCGTGCAGGTCGAAGATGCACGGGTCGCAGCCGTTGCCGCAGCAGGCGTCGAAATCAGGGGCCGGCGGCGGCTCGGGGCGGGGGTCGTCCGTGGGCGCGGGTGATGCAGGCAGGTTCATCGCGACGAGATTCTGAAGCAGCGAAGATGCCCGCATGACACACGCACCCACCCGTGGCTCATGGACTCGCTGATCACGGTGGCCGGACGCGCCCTGGCGGCGGGCGACGCGCTGACCGCGCTCAAGCGGGTGGCACTGCGCGAGGACCCGCCAGCCCTGGCGCTGCGCGGCATCGCGATGGCGCAGCTCGGCGAATTGGCTCGCGCGCAGGACTTGCTGAAGCGCGCCGCCCGCGGTTTCGGGCCGCGTGAACCCCTCGCCCAGGCCCGATGCACGGTGGCGGAGGCCGAGGTGGCGCTGGCACTGCGTGACCTCGCCCAAAGGCCCGCCGCCCAGGCGGCGCTGGCGCAGGCGCAGGCGGTGCTCGCCCAGCGCGGTGACCTTGCGAATGCGGCCCATGCCCGTTTGATCGCCGCCCGCCGCGCGCTGCTCGTCGGCCACCTGCAGCACGCCGCCGACGGGCTGGCGGCACTCGACGCCACGGCCCTGGCCCCGCAGCAGCGCGCGCTCGCGGCCCTGGTGCACCTGGAACTGGCGCTGCGAGGCCTGCAGCTTGACCAGGCCCGGCAAGCCCTGGCCCAGGCCCGGACCGCCGCCCGGCAGGCCGGCATTCCCGCGCTGCAGGCCGAAGTGGCCGACGCGGGCGCGGCGCTGGATCGCGTGGCTGCCCGGCGCTGGCTGCCGGCGGCGCAGCAATGGCAACCGTTGCGGCTGGCCGATGTGGCGGCCTTGCTGTCGGGCCCGGACCTGGTGGTGGATGGCTGTCGCCATGCGCTGCAGGCGGGCCCTTGGCGCCTGTCGCTGGCGCGGCGCCCCGTGCTGTTTGCGTTGCTGCGCCACCTGGCCGAGGCCTGGCCGCAGGCGGCCGCGCGAGAGCAGCTCATCGAGCACGCCTTCCGGCTCAGCCCGCCGGACGATACGCATCGCGCGCGGCTGCGGGTGGAGATCGGGCGGCTGCGCCGGCTCGTCGCACCGGCCGCCGGCCTGCGCGCCACGCCCCAAGGTTTCGCGCTGGACCTGCGGCCCGGACAGTCGCTGACGCTGCTCGCGCCCCCGCTGGCAGGCCCGCTGGATGCCGTGACGGCGCTGTTGGCCGATGGCGCCGCCTGGTCCACGTCGGCACTGGCGCTGGCCACGGGCGAAAGCCAGCGCCAGCTGCAACGCGAGCTGGCCGATCTGCTGGCCCAGGGCCGCGTGCGCGCCGTGGGACAAGGCCGCGCACGCCGGTGGCTGGCTCCGACGCTGACGGGTTTCACGACGATCTTGTTACTCCCCGCCGCGCTGCCGTCTGGTTAAGGTTCAGACCTCACCACCGGAGCCCCGCATGACGACCCAGCCCGCCGACATCGTTCGTGAATACGGCCCGTTTGAAGGCCATGACCAAATCGCTGGCGTCACGCATGACGGGCAGCGGGTGTGGGCCGCCACCAGCACCACCCTGCTCGCCTTCGATCCCGCCACCGGTGAGGTCCGGCAGCGCCTGGAGCGGCCCTGCGACGCCGGCACCGCCTTTGACGGGCGCTATCTCTACCAGCTGGCCGAGGCTCGCATCGACAAGATCGACCCGACGACCGGTGCCGTGGTGCACACCATCCCGGCGCCCGGCCAGGGCGGGGACTCGGGCCTCGCCTGGGCCGAAGGCAGCCTGTGGGTGGGCGAGTACCGGGCGCGCCGCATCCACCAGGTGGACCCGGAGACCGGCGCCGTGCGCCGCAGCATCACCTCCGACCGCTTCGTGACCGGCGTGACCTGGGTCGATGGCGAGCTCTGGCACGGCACCTGGCAAGACGACGCGAGCGACATCCGCCGCATCGACCCCGCCGATGGCCGCGTGCTGCACTGCCTGCAGATGCCCCCCGGCACCGGCGTGAGCGGCCTGGAGTCCGATGGTGGCGCGCTGTTCTACGCCGGTGGCGGCCGCAGCGGCAAGGTTCGTGCCGTGCGCCGACCGGCCACGCCTACGGACTGAACCCTGACCGGTCCACCGCCCACCCGGGCACCGGGTGGCGCCGCTGCATGCCCGACTTCCCTCACCCCTGACCCAGGAGATGTCATGACCCCCACCATCGTCACCCGCGACCAATGGCTCGCCGAGCGCCGCGCCTTGCTGGCCCGCGAGAAGGAACTCACGCTGCTGAACGACCGCCTCGCCGAGGCCCGCCGCGCCCTGCCGTGGGTGCGTCTGGCCCAGGACTATGTGTTCGACACGCCCGAGGGGCCGCAGCGCCTGGCGGACCTCTTCCAGGGGCGTGGCCAGCTGCTCGTGCAGCACTTCATGTTCGGCCCCGGCTGGCCGCAGGGCTGCCCCAGCTGCTCCTTCATGGCCGACCACCTCGACGCCATGGCACCGCACCTGGCCCAGCGCGACATCAGCTTGCTGGTCGTCTCGCGCGCACCGCTGGCCGAGATCGAGGCGTTCCGGCGCCGCATGGGCTGGCAGTTCACCTGGGCTTCCTCGCACGGCAACAGCTTCAACCGCGACTTCCACGTCAGCTTCGGCCCGCAGGACCGCATCGAGGGCGAGGTGTTCTACAACTTCGAGATGCAGCCGCTGCCGTTGCAGGAGGCGCCCGGCATCAGCGTCTTTTGCAAGGACGATGCGGGCGAGGTCTTCCACACCTACGCCACCTTCGGCCGCGGTCTGGAGGTGATGATGGGCAGCTACGGCCTCATCGACCTGACCCCGCGCGGCCGCGACGAAGCCGGCCTGCCCTACCCGATGGCCTGGGTGCGCCACCACGACCGCTATGAGGCAGCGACCGCACCCGCCGCCGCCTGCTGCGCCCGCCAGGCCTGAGGCATGGACAGCCTCGCGCCCTGGCTGGCCGTGGCGGGTGCCGGCGCCCTGCACGGGCTGCACCCGGCCTGCGGCTGGGCGGCGGCGGCCTGCATGCCCAGCCCGCGCGCCGCCCTGTGGCCGATCGCGGTCGGACATGCCGCCACGCTGCTGGGCGTGGCCGTGGTGGTTGCGCTCGGCGGTCCGGTGACGGCCTGGGCCTGGGGCACCGCGGCAGGGCTTGGCGCCGCGCTGATCGCCCGGCGCGCCCATGCCAGCCTGGCCCTCGGCGCTGGCCTCGCCTCAGCGCTCCACGGCAGCGCGCTGATGCTGCTGCCGGCCTTGATGCCGGTCTGCCTGGGGAGTGCCGCGGTGCGGAGCCTGACCGCCTCCGGCTCCCTGCTGCTGGTGCTGGCCGCCGTTGCCGTGCACCTGGCCGGCCTGCTGGCCGCAACGGCAGTGATGGCTTTCGGCGGCCACCGGCTGGCGCGGCGGTGGATTTCTATACTCGCCCGCCATGAGTGCTTCTCCCGCTGTCACCCCCGCCGATGAACTGAGCGACGTTGTCGAAGCGCTGCGCGCCGCCCGCCGGCAGTGGCGCGAGGCCCACCGCCGTGGCGGTGATGGCCGCGAGCTGCCATCGCGCGAGCTGCTGGCCGGCATGGTGCAGTGCCTGTCGGGCGCGCTGTTCCCGATGCGCCTGGGCCCGCCGACGCTGCGGCCGGAGAACGAGGATTTCTACGTCGGCCACACGCTGGGCGCCGCCATGACCACGCTGCGCCAGCAGGCCGCGCTGGAGCTGCGCCACGACGCCCGCCAGCGCGGCGAGGCCGAGCCCGCGCAGGACGCCGGCGAGCTGGCCAGCCGTTTCCTGCGCACGCTGCCGCGCCTGCGCGTGCTGCTGGACAGTGACGTGCTCGCCGCCTACCAGGGCGACCCGGCCGCGCGCAGCGTGGACGAGGTGCTGCTGTGCTACCCGGGCCTGCGCGCCCTCATCAGCCACCGCATCGCGCATGAGCTCTACCAGCTCGGCCTGCCGCTGCTGGCCCGCGTGGTGGCGGAGCTCGCGCATGCCGACACCGGCATCGACATTCACCCCGGCGCCACCATCGGCAGCGGTTGCTTCATCGACCACGGCACGGGCGTCGTCATCGGCGAGACCGCCGTGCTGGGTGAGCGGGTGCGCATCTACCAGAACGTCACGCTCGGTGCGAAAAGCATCCCGACCGATGGCGACGGTCTGGCCGTGAAGGGCCAGCCCCGCCACCCGGTGGTGGAAGACGAGGTCGTCATCTACGCCGGGGCCACCGTGCTGGGCCGGGTGACCATCGGCCGCGGCTCCATCATCGGCGGCAATGTGTGGCTCACGCGCAGTGTGCCGCCCGGCAGCGTGGTCACGCAGGCCGACTCAGTCGGCTGCGGCTGAACCGGGCTGGAGCTCGACGTCCAGGCCCAGGCGCCGTGCCAGCGGCGCCAGCGTGGGCCCCTGCACCAGCAGCGACAGCAGTACCACGACAAACGCGACGTCGAAGAAGCGCCAGCCGTCGGGCAGCCCCGCCAGCACCGGGTAGGTCGCCAGCACGATGGGCACCGCCCCGCGCAGGCCCGACCACGCGACGAAACACTGCGCCCGCCAGCTGAAGCCCAGCGGCGCCAGGCACAGCACCACCGCCGCAGGCCGTGCGATGAACATCAGGCCTGCGGCCATCGCCAACGCGGGCCCGATGAGGCGCCACACCTCGTGCGGCGTCACCAGCAAGCCCAGCAGCAGGAACAGCACCGCCTGCGCCAGCCACGTGTAGCCGTTGAGCCCGGGCAGGCTCATCACTGCCACACGCTCGCCGCGATGGCGAACCAGCAGGCCGGCGAGGTAGACCGCCAGGAAGCCCGAGCCGCCACTGCGGTTGGTCACGGCGAACAGCAACAGCCCGAGGGCGGCCATCAAGAGCGCGGCCAGGCCGTCGTGGTCGTCGGCGATCGGCAGCCGGCGCACCCACCAGGCCGCCAGCATGCCGCCGCCCAGGCCCATCAGCAGGCCCAGCCCGAGTTGCTCGGCCAGCAGCGGCAGCAGGTCGCCCGCGCCGGCCACGCGCAGGTCGCCCGCCTGGCCCAAGGGGGTCAGCCAGGCAATGAGGCCGAGCGTGAGCACCATGGCCATCGGGTCATTCATCGCCGACTCGACCTCGATGGTGGCCGCCAGCCGCGGCGCCAGCCGCAACTGGCTGGCGCTGAACTGGGCGAACACGGCTGCCGCGTCGGTGGACGAGACCGCCGCGCCCAGCAACAGCCCTTCCACCCAACTCACGCCCAGCACCGCCCGCGCCAGGCCCGCCACGATCAGCGCCGTGACGGCCACACCCACCGTGGCCAGCAGGCCCGCCGGCCACATGCCGCGGCGCACATCCACCCAGCGGGTGCGCAGCCCGCCGTCGAACAGGATGAGGGCCAGCGCGAGGTTGCCCACGTTGACCGCCAGGCGATGGTTGTCAAAAGGCATTCCCAACGGCCCGTCCACCCCGGTAAGCATGCCCACCGCCATGAACACGAGCAGATGCGACAGGCCGAAGCGGTGCGTGTAGAGCGCTCCCGCGATGGCGACCAGCACGAGGGCGGCCACCGCCGCCGTCAGCAGTTCGGGCCCGGCGGCGATGTCATGCAGCACGGGTCAGCCTGCCTCAACCTGCGGGCTGGGGCACGATGTCAGGCGCATCGGGCTGCGGCCCCGGCCGCCCCCCCGTGCCCGGCAGCCCCACCACCTGCAGGGTGTTGGACACATAGGCGAAGTTCAGGCCTCGCGCCTGCAACGCCCGCATCAAGGCCAGGTTCAAGGCCTGCTGGCGGTCCATGTAGACGTCGTAGCTCGGGTCCTTCACGCGGTAGACCACCTCGAAATTCAGTGCGTTCTGGCCAAAACCCTTGAAATGGGCGCGCACGTAGTCCAGCAGCGGGTCGGCCTCGATCAGCTGCTGCACCAGCGGCGGCACGCCGGCCACTTCATCGGCGGTGGCGTCGTAGGTGATGCCGAAGCTGAACAGCACCCGCCGCGTCTGCAGCCGCTTGAAGTTGGCCACCGTGCGCTTGAGCAGCTCGGCGTTGGACATCACGATCTGCTCGCCGCCCAGGCTGCGGATGCGCGTCGTCTTCAGGCCCACGCGCTCGACCGTGCCGGTCACGTCGCCCACCGTGATGGAGTCGCCCACCTCGAAGGGCTTGTCCACCGCAATCGCGAGCGAGGCGAACAGGTCGCTCAGGATGTTCTGCACCGCCAGTGCCACCGCGATGCCGCCGATGCCCAGGCTCGCCACGAAGGCCGTGATGTTGACGCCCAGGTTGGACAGCACCGCCAGCACCACCACCACCCACACCGCGCCGCGCGCGCCCCAGCCGAGCAAGGTGGCCGAGGCGGACAGCGCCGCTCCACCGCCGTGGCGCTGCTGGTAGCTCTGCAGCAGGCGAGCCACCGCTTCCTGACCCCACAGCCCCAGCTGCAGGGCCACCACGGCGAACCACAGCTGGCCGACGCGGTCGTGCCAGCGGTCGTCCAGCGGCAGCATCTTCAGGCCCACCAGCAAGCCGGTGATCCAGATCAGGGCCGTGTTGGTGCGCTCCAGCACCCCCACCAGATGGTCGTCCACCGTCGTGCGGGTGCGGGCCGACAGCGCGCGCAGCCGGCGCACCAGCAGGCCCAGGCCCACACGCAGCAGCAAGATGGTCGCCAGCCCCGCGAGCAACGCGGGCAGCAGCTCGGCCCAGCCGAGATCGGGCCACAGGCGATCGGCACGGGCGAGGAATTCATGCCAGGTCATCGGCAGCTCCTTCAATCACAAAGGCACACGCTAGGGCCGCCGCGGCGCGCTGTCTGTCGGCAGCCGGGCGTCCGGGCTGTGGGCCACGGCTGACACGCTGCAGGAGGCGCTTCGCAACGCGGCCTCGGCTGACAGGCGTCAACCGTGCTTGCGCCTAACGTCGCTCATCACCGCCAGGATCACCATGAAGGAGCGCCCATGGACACCACCACTCACCACGACCTCACCGCGCTGTTCGCCCAGCTCGGCCTGCCGGACTCGCCCCGCGAGATCCAGGCCTTCATCCGTCGCCACCGGCCTCTGCCGCAGACGCTCAATCTGTCGGAGGCCCCGTTCTGGAACGCCTCTCAGGTGGCCTTCCTGCGCGAGCAGTGGCACCAGGACGATGGCGACTGGTGCGTGCCCATCGACCAGCTCAATGCCGCCCTGCGCGAGCATCCCGACCCGGAGGAGCTCACGCAGGCGCCGGGCAGCCCGCTGGCATGAAACTGCCCTCCTGGACGGCCCTGCTCGGCCGCCAGGCAGCGCTTCTGCGCTCGGCCGGTGCGGCGCTCGGCACGCGCTACCGCCCGCCGCCGGGAGACGGCCAATGGCTGATGGGCCTCGTGATGGCGGCCGACGGCCCCCGCCGCTACTACCTCTTCCGGCCGGCGGGCGTTCGCTTCGGGGAACGCTTGCCGCTGTTGGTGATGCTGCACGGCTGTCACCAGGACGCGCGCACCTTTGCGGCCAGCACCCGCATGAACCGCATCGCCGCCCGCGAGCGTTTTCTGGTGCTCTACCCGGAGCAGACGCGGCTCGCGCATGCGCAGGGCTGCTGGCACTGGTTCGACACCTAAGGCGGGCGGGCGCAGGCGGAAAGCGCCTGGGTCCTGCGCGCCATCGATCAGGTCAGCCTGCTGTACAGCGCTGACCGCGAGCGCACCGCCATCGCCGGCCTGTCGGCCGGCGCCAGCATGGCGGCCCTGCTGGCCACGCAGCATCCGCAGCGGTTCCGCGCGGTGGTCATGCATTCCGGGGTGCCGCCCGGCCTCGCACCGACCGCCGCCACCGCGCTGCGTGCAATGCGCGGGCAGCGCGCCATGGCGCCGTTGCCGCCGGGCGAGCACCACTGGCCGCCGCTGCTGGCGCTGCATGGCGAGGGCGACGGTGTCGTGTCTGCACGCAATGCCGTGGCCGCCGTCCAACGCTGGGCCGATGCCGCTGGCGCCACGCCGGGGCCGGCTCAGACGCAGCGCCGCGGCCAACGCCATCCCTTGACTCTGACGCATTACCGCCGCGGCCGTGAGCTCGTGGCCACCCTGGCCTTGATCCGAGACCTCGGCCACGCCTGGAGCGGCGGTGCCGCCCGCGAGCGCTTTGGAGAGCCCCAAGGGCCGGATGCCTCCCGCCTGGCCTGGCGCTTCATCGCACGCCAGATGGCCACTGACGCGCGCTGAGGCCCCGCAGGCCCCGGTCTTGCGGACCGGCCCATATTTCGAGAATAATAGAAAGATGGATGAAACAGCCGTCGTCAAGGCCTTGGCCGCCCTGGCGCAACCCTTGCGCCTGCAGGTCTACCGCGCCCTCGTCGTTGTCGGCGAAGCAGGCCTCACGCCGGGCGCCATCCAGGAAGGTCTGGGCGTGGCACCCGCGACCCTGTCCTTCCACCTCAAAGAGCTTGTGAACGCGGGCCTCGTCACCCAGGAGCGCGCCAGCCGCCACCTGATCTACCGCGCCCACTACGCCCAGATGAACGACCTGCTGGGCTATCTCACCGACAACTGCTGCCAGGGCAGCGCCTGCACCCCCTCTGCCGCGGCCTGCTGCAGCTGAACGCCATGACCACCCACGTCCTCATCCTCTGCACCCACAACTCGGCCCGCAGCGTGCTGGCCGAAGGCATGCTCAACCACTGGGCCAAGAAGCTCGGCAAGGACGTGCAGGCCCACAGCGCCGGCAGCGCCCCGAGCGGCACGGTCAACCCCTTTGCGCTCGAAGCGCTGCACCTCGCGGGGGTGGACACCCACGGCGTGCGCAGCAAGAGCTGGGACGAGTTCACCGGTCCCGACGCACCGCCGCTGTCGCTCGTGATCACGGTGTGTGACAGCGCCGCGGGCGAAACCTGCCCGCTCTTCTACGGCGGCAAGGCCGGCGAGCCACTCAAGGTGCACTGGGGCTACCCCGACCCGTCCGACACGCGCGGCGACGCCGCCAAGCGCCGCGCCTTCGAGCTGACACGCCAGGCCATCGGCTACCGCATGCTGCAGCTGCTGCACCTGCCGATCGCCACCATGAGCAAGCCGCGGCTGCAGCAGGCGCTGGCCGAGATCGCCGCCAGCTGAGATGCGCCTGCCTCGCCAACTGCTTGCCGAGGCCCTCGGCACGGCGCTGCTGCTGGCCGTGGTCATCGGCTCGGGGGTGATGGCCGAGCGGCTGTCGGGCGGCAATGTCGCGCTGGCACTGCTGGCCAACACGGCGGCCACGGTGGGCGGGCTGTATGTGCTGATCGAGGTGTTCGGCCCG
>JAIPCJ010000140.1 GCA_021738245.1 Methylotenera sp.
GTCTACCGCCGCGGGCCGGAGAGCCTGTCGGCATCGCTGCACGAGCAGCAGTGGGCGCAGACGCATGGCGTGACGATCCGCTGCTGGGCGCGCCCGACGGCCGTGGGGGCCGAGGGCGGCGTGCTGCGTGGCATCCGCTTCGCCGCCACCCGGCTGGAGCAAGGCCGGCTGGTGGACACCGGCGAGCAGTTCGTCCTCGAAGCCGACCTGGTGCTGCGCGCCATCGGCCAGACCTACCAACCGGAGGCCGCAGGCCGCACGCTGGCGCTGAGCGGCGGTCGCATCCAGACCGATGAGCACGGCAAGACCAGTCTGCCCTGCGTCTGGGCCGGCGGCGACTGCCGCGCAGGCGGCCGCGACCTGACCGTGGAAGCCGTGGAGCATGGCAAGCGCGCGGCACTCTCCATTCACACAGCACTGACGGGGGTGGCCCATGGCTGACCTGAGCACCGACTTCCTGGGCATCAAGAGCCCCAATCCCTTCTGGCTCGCCTCGGCCCCGCCGACCGACAAGGAGATCAACGTGCGCCGCGCCTTCGAGGCCGGCTGGGGCGGCGTGGTCTGGAAGACCCTCGGCGAAGACCCGCCGGTGGTCAACGTCAACGGCCCGCGCTACGCCACGCTGTGGAGCCAGGACCGCCGCGTCATCGGCTTCAACAACATCGAGCTGATCAGCGACCGGCCCCTTCAGGTCAACCTCGATGAGATCAAGCGCGTGAAGCGCGACTTCCCCGACCGGGCCATGATCGTCTCGCTGATGGTGCCGGTGAACGAACCGAGCTGGAAGGCCATCCTGGAACGCGTGGCCGACACCGGCGCCGACGGCGTGGAGCTGAACTTCGGCTGCCCGCACGGCATGAGCGAGCGCGGCATGGGCTCGGCCGTGGGCCAGGTGCCGGAGTACATCCAGCAGGTCACCGAGTGGTGCAAGAAGCACACGAAGATGCCCGTCATCGTGAAGCTCACGCCCAACATCACCGATGTGCGCTTCCCGGCGCGCGCGGCCAAGGCGGGCGGCGCAGACGCGGTGAGCCTCATCAACACCATCAACTCCGTGATGGGCGTGGACCTGGACCGCATGACCATGAGCCCGGTGACCGACGGCTGGGGCTCGCACGGCGGCTACTGCGGCCCGGCGGTCAAGCCGATCGCGCTGAACATGGTGGCCGAGATCGCCCGCGACGCCACCACCGCCGGCCTGCCGATCAGCGGCATCGGCGGCATCAGCACCTGGCGCGACGCGGCCGAGTTCATCGCAATGGGTTGCGGCACCGTGCAGGTCTGCACCGCCGCCATGGTCTACGGTTTCAAGATCGTGCAGGACATGTGCTCGGGCTTGAGCAACTTCATGGACGAGAAGGGTTACGCCAACCTGAAGGCCTTTCAGGGCATGGCGGTTCCCACGGTCAAGAACTGGAACCAGCTCAACCTCAACCACGTGGAGAAAGCGGTCATTGACCAGGACAGCTGCATCCAGTGCGGCCGCTGCCACGTGGTGTGCGAAGACACCTCGCACCAGGCCATCTTTGCCACGAAAGATGGCAAGCGGCACTTCCATGTCAACGAAGCCGAGTGTGTCGGATGCAACCTGTGCGTGTCGATCTGCCCGGTCCCTGGCACCATCTCGATGCGCGCGCTCCAGCCTGGTGAGACCGATGCCCGCACCGGACGGGTGATGGACGGGTCCTACGCCAACTGGACGACGCATCCGAACAACCCGATGAGAGCGGGTTGCGCTTGAAATCCATGCAACACAGCCACAGAGACACCGAGGCACAGAGAAAGCACCCAGGCGCCAGGAGCATCACCTCCTCTGTGTCTCTGTGCCTCTGTGGCTGTGTTCCTGGGCGCTACGAGGTCATCCCATGAGTCACTACGAAGTCGGTCACTGGATCAACGGCAGCATCAGCCGTGGCACCGGCGAGCGCCGCCAGGACATCCACAACCCCGCCACCGGCGCCGTGCAGGGCACGCTGCTGCTCGGCAGCGTGGCCGATCTGGACGCCGCCGTGGCCAGCGCCACGCACGCCGCCAAGGCCTGGAGCCAGACGCCGCCGCTGGCCCGCTCGCGCGTGCTGTTCAAGTTCCTGACCCTGCTGCAGGACCGCAAGGAGGAGCTCGCCGAGGCCATCGTGCGCGAGCACGGCAAGACGGTGCCCGACGCGCTCGGCGAAGTCGCCCGCGGCATCGAGGTGGTGGAGTTCGCCACCGGCATGCCGCAACTCCTCAAGGGCGAATACACCGAGCAGATCGCCCGCGGCATGGACGCCTGGAGCATGCGGCAGCCGCTCGGCGTCGTGGCCGGCATCACACCGTTCAACTTCCCCGCCATGGTGCCGATGTGGATGTACCCCATCGCCATCGGCTGCGGCAATGCTTTCATCCTGAAGCCCAGCGAGCGCGACCCGTCGGCCTCGCTGCTGATGGCCCAGTGGCTGAAGGAAGCGGGCCTGCCGGATGGCGTGTTCAGCGTCATCCAGGGCGACAAGGACATCGTCGACGCCATCCTGGCGCACCCCGGCATCGCCGCCGTGAGCTTCGTCGGCTCCACGCCGGTGGCCGAGCACATCTACAAGGTCGGCTCGGCCCACGGCAAGCGCGTCCAGGCCCTGGGCGGCGCCAAGAACCACATGGTCGTGATGCCTGATGCCGACCTCGACGGCGCGGTCGATGCGCTGATGGGCGCGGCCTATGGCTCGGCCGGCGAACGCTGCATGGCGATTTCCGTCGCCGTGGCGGTGGGCGATGTGGGCGACAAGCTCGTCGCTGCGCTCGCGCCCAAGGTCAAGGCGCTCAAGATCGGTGAAGGCCACCTGGCCGGCGCCGAGATGGGCCCGCTGATCACGCGCGCCTCGCAACAGCGCGTGGAGCGGCTGATCGGCGAAGGCATCGAGGCCGGCGCCAAGGCCGTGGTCGACGGTCGCGGCCTGCGGGTGCCGGGGCATGAAGACGGCTTCTTTGTCGGCGGCACCATCCTGGACGGCGTCAGCGCCGACATGAGCTGCTACACCGAGGAGATCTTCGGCCCCGTGCTGTGCGTGGTGCGCGTGCCGGATCTCGCCGCCGCCATCGCGCTCATCGAGGCCAACGAATACGCCAACGGCGTGGCCATCTTCACCCGCGACGGCCACGTGGCGCGCGAGTTCGTGCATCACATCCAGGTCGGCATGGTGGGCGTGAACGTGCCACTGCCGGTGCCCATGGCCTTCAACAGCTTCGGCGGCTGGAAGCGCAGCCTGTTCGGCGACCACCATGCCTACGGCCCCGAGGCGGTGCGCTTCTATACCAAGCACAAGGCCGTGATGCAGCGCTGGCCCGATTCGACGCCCAAGGGCCCGCAATTTGCTTTCCCGCAGAACACGTGAACGCATGAACACAGCCACAGAGGCACAGAGCCACAGAGAGGTCGGTCGGCCTTCAACGTGGTGCGGTCTCTGTGACGCTGTGTCTCTGTGGCCCTTGCCCTTCTGACCGGAGCCCCCGATGACTGACCCTTCGCTGAGCAACCACGATCTGATCCCGACGACCGCGGCTCAGCGAACCTGGCGCTGGCAGGACTTTGCCGCGCTGTGGGTCGGCATGGTGGTGTGCGTGCCAACCTACACCATGGCCAGCTCCATGCTGGACCAGGGCTTCAGCTGGCAGCAGGCCGTGGGGCTCGTGCTGCTGGCCAATTGCATCGTGCTGGTGCCGATGATCCTGATCGGGCGCGTCGGCCCCAAGCACGGCATTCCCTTTCCCGTGCTGGCCCGGGCCTCCTTTGGCGTGAAGGGCGCGAGCCTGCCGGCCGTGCTGCGCGGGCTGGTGGCCTGTGGCTGGTTTTCCATCAACTGCTACTTCGGCGCGCTGGCGCTGCACAGCTTCCTGAACGTCCTCGGCCTGGGCCTCGCTGCCCCGGCGCCGGGCGAGACCATCAGCAGCTCGCAGCTGGCCTGTTTCATCGCCTTCTGGGCGGTGCACATCTTCTTCATCTGGAAGGGCACCGAATCGATCCGCCTGCTGGAGGTGATGGCTGCACCGCTGATGATCGGCGCATCGATCGCCCTGGTGGTGGCACTCGTGATGATGGTGCCCAGCGCCCAGCTCTTCGGTCTGCCGGCCAAGGAAGTGCCGGGCGGTCCCAAGGTCTGGGCAGCACTCACTGGCCTGGTGGGCTTCTGGGCGACGCTGGCGCTGAACATTCCCGACTTCACCCGCTTCGCCCGCAGCCAGCGCGACCAGACCGTGGGCCAGGCCCTAGGCCTGCCGCTGCCCATGGCCCTGTTCTCGATGGTGGGCGTGATCGGCTTCTCGGCCAGCGCCATCCTGTACGGCAAGGCCGAGCTCTTTCCCGACGCGCTGCTCGCCAAGATGGGCCCCGTCGCCGCGGGCCTCGGCCTGCTCGTCATCCTGCTGGCCAACCTGACCACCAACGTGGCGGCCAATCTGGTGTCGCCCAGCTACGACTTCTCGCAACTGGCCCCGAGCAAGATCAGCTTCCGCATGGGTGGCCTGATCGCAGCCGTCATCGGCCTGCTCTTCATGCCCTGGAAGCTGCTGGCCACCTCCGGCGGCTACCTCTTCACCTGGCTGGGCGGCTACGGCACGCTGCTGGGCGCCATCGCCGGCATCCTGCTCAGCGATTACTACCTGTTGCGCCGCACCGAACTGCGCCACGACGACCTCTACCGCCGCGGCGGCGACTACGAGTACACCGGCGGCTGGAACCTGCGAGCCATCGTCGCCCTGCTGCTGGGCGTGCTGCCCTGCCTGCCGGGCTATCTGGCGGTGTCCGGCGTCATCGACAAGGCCGCCGTGCCGGCAGGCCTGGTGACGCTGTTCGACTTCGGCTGGTTCTTCAGCCTCGCCGTGTCCGGTACCGTCTACATCCTCAGCATGCCGCGTCGCCCCGCGGCACAAGGAGTCCCTGCATGACCTCGCCCCTCCTGATCCGCGGCGCCATCGTCGTCAATGCCGATGCCGAGTCGCGCACCGACGTGCTCTGCATCGACGGCCGCATCGCCGCGCTCGGCGAGCGCGCCGCGCGTGAAGCCCCCGCCGGCACCACCACCCTCGACGGCACCGGCCAGTACCTGCTGCCCGGCGGCATCGACCCGCACACCCACATGCAGCTGCCCTTCATGGGCACGGTCACGCAGGACGACTTCTTCACCGGCACCGCCGCCGCGCTCGCCGGTGGCACGACCAGCATCATCGACTTCGTCATCCCCAACCCGCAGCAGCCGCTGATGGAGGCCTACCGCACCTGGCGCGGCTGGGCCGAGAAGGCGGCGGCGGACTACGCCTTCCACGTCGCCGTGACCTGGTGGGACCAGAGCGTCAGCGACGACATGGGCACCCTCGTGCGCGAGGAAGGCGTGAACAGCTTCAAGCACTTCATGGCCTACAAGAACGCCATCATGTGCGACGACGAGACGCTGGTGAACAGCTTCAAGCGTGCGCTCGAACTCGGCGCCATGCCGACCGTGCACGCCGAGAACGGTGAGCTCGTCTACCTCCTGCAGGCCGAGGTCGCCAAGATGGGCATCACCGGCCCCGAGGGCCATCCGCTCTCCCGCCCGCCGATGGTGGAGGGCGAGGCCGCCAACCGCGCGATTGCGATTGCCGATGTCCTGGGCGTGCCCATCTACATCGTGCACGTGAGCTGCATCGAGAGCGCCGAGGCCATCGCCCGCGCGCGCGCCCGTGGCCAGCGGGTGTACGGCGAGGTGCTGGCCGGCCACCTGCTGATCGACGACAGCGTCTACCGCGACCCTGACTTCGCCACCGCCGCGGCCTATGTGATGAGC
This sequence comes from Methylotenera sp., assembly GCA_021738245.1. Classification (GTDB taxonomy): domain Bacteria; phylum Pseudomonadota; class Gammaproteobacteria; order Burkholderiales; family Burkholderiaceae_C; genus Pelomonas. Next base: position 5,790 of record JAIPCJ010000140.1, read on the forward strand.
CCGCCCTTCCGCCCCAAGATCCACCAGGAGTTCCTGTGGCGCGGCCTGCAGAGCGGCCAGCTGCACACCACCGCCACCGACCACTGCACCTTCTGCGCCGCGCAGAAGGCCGTGGGCAAGGACAACTTCGCCAAGATCCCCAACGGCTGTGGCGGTGTCGAGGAGCGCATGGCGGTGCTGTGGGATGCGGGCGTCAACTCCGGGCGCCTGACGCCGTCCGAGTTCGTCGCCATCACCTCGGCCAACGCGGCCAAGCTCTTCAACATGTACCCGCGCAAGGGCGTCATCGCCGAGGGCGCGGATGCCGACCTGGTGCTGTGGGACCCGGCCGGCACCAAGACGCTGTCGGCCAAGACGCAGTTCTCGAAGAACGACTTCAACATCTTCGAGGGCCGCACGGTGCGCGGCGTGCCGAGCCACACCATCTCGCAAGGCCGGGTCGTGTTCGCGCGCGGCGAGCTGCGTGCCGAAGCGGGCGCGGGCCGCTATCTCAAGCGCCCGCCGTATGGCCCGCAGTTCGACGCCGCAGCGAAACGCGCCCACGACCTCGCGCCGACTGCGGTTGCACGCTGAAGCCCGAGAACACAGCCACAGAGGCACAGAGACCCAGAGAGGCTCAGAGGATTTGCGGCATCGGGATCTCTCTGTGCCTCTGTGGCTTTGTATTGACCAAGGACCGCCCCATGGACACCGCCGTCGCCAAGCCCGACCTCACCCAACTCCGCATCAACGGCCCGCGCCTCTGGGCCTCGCTGATGGAGCTCGCGCAGATCGGCGCCACCGACAAGGGTGGCGTCTGCAGGCTCACCCTCACCGACCTCGACAAGCAGGGCCGTGACCTCGTCACCCGCTGGGCGCGCGCGGCCGGCATGACGGTGACCATCGACCAGATCGGCAACGCCTTCATGCGCCGCCCGGGCCGCAACAACAGCCTGCCCCCCGTCATGACGGGCAGCCACATCGACACCCAGCCCACCGGCGGCAAGTTCGATGGCAACTACGGCGTGCTGGCCGGCATCGAGGTGGTGCGCACGCTCAACGACTTTCGTATAGAGACCGAGGCGCCCATCGAGGTCGCGTTCTGGACGAACGAGGAGGGCTCGCGCTTCGTACCGGTCATGATGGGTTCGGGCGTGTTCGCCAAGGCCTTCACGCTGGAGCATGCCTACGCGGCGACCGACACCGAGGGCAAGACGGTCAGGGGCGAGCTCGAACGCATCGGCTACATCGGCGAGCAGGTGCCGGGCGACCACCCCATCGGCGCCTACTTCGAGACCCACATCGAGCAGGGCCCGGTGCTGGAGGATCACGACAAGACCATTGGCGTGGTGACCGGCGTGCTGGGCATCCGCTGGTACGACTGCGTGGTGACCGGCATGGAAGCCCACGCCGGCCCCACGCCCATGGCCTTGCGCCGCGACGCGCTGCAGGTGGCCACCAAGCTCATGCAGGAGGTGGTGGCCTGCGCGCACCGCCATCCGCCGCACGGACGCGGCACGGTCGGCATGGTGCAGGTCCACCCCAACAGCCGCAACGTCATCCCGGGCCGTGTGAAGTTCAGCATCGACCTGCGCAACGCGACCGACGCGCTGTGCGAGGCGATGGATGCCGACATCCGTGCCGTGGCCGCCAAGCTTGCGGCCGAGTCGGGCCTCACCATCGAGATCACGCCGGTCAGCGCCTACCCGGCCCAGCCCTTCCATGCCGACTGCATCGCCGCCGTGCAGAAGGCGGCCGACGCGCTCGGCTACAGCAACATGCCCGCCGTCTCCGGCGCGGGCCATGACGCCGTCTACATGGCCCGCCTGGCGCCGGCCGGCATGATCTTCATTCCGTGCAAGGACGGTATCAGCCACAACGAGATCGAAGACGCCAAGCCCGAGCACATCGAGGCCGGCTGCAACGTGCTGCTGCAGGCCATGCTGGAGCGAGCCGGCTGATCTTGCCTTACGTGGTAAGCTGGCTTGGCCACTACTGGCCAGGAAGCGCACCCATGACGTCCGTTCTCGTATCAGCCAAGGGTCAAGTCGTCCTGCCGGCCGAATTGCGCCGACGGCTTGGGCTCAACCCTGGTGCCCGGCTTGAGGTCACCGAGGAGTCCGATGGCCTGCGGTTGCGTGTGCAGCGCCCGGTGCCGTCTGCCGACGTCGAATCCCTGGCCGGCATGGTGACGGCCCCCTCCCGCGGCAAACCTCGCAAGCTGTCGGAGTTCGACCCAGCCTCATTGACCGCCCGCAAGCGGCCATGAAGTCTGTCGACACCAACGTCCTCGCACGCTTTTTCGTCGACGACCCGGACGACCCAGAGGCGCTCAAGCAACGACCCGCAGCCATCCGGACCATGACCGGTCGGGTGTTCGTCGGCGTGACGGTCCTGCTCGAATTTGAATGGGTGCTGAGGGGCTTTTACGAGCTGCCCGCCAATGACCTGATTCGCGTGTTGCGAGCGCTCAGCGGCATGGCCAATGTTCAACTGGAGTGTCGGGACGAAGTGCTCTCAGCGCTCGACGCCTGCGAGAAGCACAAACTGGACTTTGCGGACGCACTGCATCTGTCGCGCAGCGCGCGCTGCACTGCCTTTGTCACCTTCGACAAGGCGCTCGCCCGGCGTGCAGCCAGGTCAACGCTGGCGCTGGCGGTGGAAGCACCGCAGTAGGGCCATCGCTGGTTCAGCGCTTGACGTACTCCGCCAGCAAGGCGGCGGCCGCGCTGGCCGGCACGGCGTAGGTGATGCCTGTCGGCGCGCTGAGTGCCGCCTCCTTGGTGCTCTTCACCACGCCGCCCTGCAGCACCCCCACCACGGCGCCACTGTCGATGTCGAACACCGGGCCGCCGCTGTTGCCGGGGTAGGCGATGGCGTCGAGCTGCATGACCTTGAAGGCCCCGTCGCGCAGTTGGCGCACCGCGCGCGCGCTCAGGCCGGCCGGGCTCTGGGCCGGCGAGGCGATCGCCGTCCAGGCCGACACGATGCCGCGATGCGTGGTCAGGGTGTAGCCCAGCGCGTTGCCAATCGGGAACCCCATCAGCGCGATGGACGTGCCTTCTGGCGCGTCCTGCTCGGCCAGGCTCAGTGCCGGCAGCGCGGGCCCGTCGATCTGCAGCAGCGCGAGGTCGTTGCGCAGGTCGCGCCCGAGCAACCTGGCGCTGCGCATCTGCCATTGATCGTCACCCAGCCACACCTGCACCGCGATGCTGCGGTCGATGCGCTCGGGCGTGTCGGACGGCACGACGTGCGCGCTGGTCAGCACCTGCAGCCCGTCACCGACGGCAAATCCCGCCGCACGGAAGCCAAAGCGCGGGTTGTCCATCAAGCCGTAACTGCCCACCACCACGACCGAGCGCTTGGCACGCGCGATCAGGTCCGGCAGGCCGGCGGCCCCCGCCGCGCCCCCACTGCCCAGCCCGACCAGCGCCGCGGCCCCGAGCAGCAGGCGGCGTGACAGCAGACAAGGGCGGGAAGCGGGCAAGACGGGCATGGCGAGCGGTCAGATCAGCAAGGCTGACGAGCCTACTGCAATCCGGCCGCGCACCCCTTCCTTCAACGAGGCGGCTGGAAGCCGGCCACGCCGGCCCGCCACAGCACGAAGCTGTAGATGTCGGCCCACATGGCGTCGCGCTGGGTGCGCGTGGAGCCCATGCCATGGCCGGCTCCGAAGTCGATGCGCAGCAGCACGGGCTGACCGCTTGACGTGGCCGCCGCCAGGCGTGCGGCGTACTTGGCGCTGTGGAAGGTCGCCGCGCGCGGGTCGGCCAGGCCGCTCACCACCAGCGTGGCGGGGTAGGCGGTGCCGGGCTTGATGTGCTGGTAGGGGTCAAGGTCGAACATTGTCTTGAAGGTCGCCGCGTCGGTGATGGGGCCGCCCCACTCCGGGATGTCGGCGTTGTTCTGCTCCGAGACATAGCGCAGCGGGTTCATGAAGCCGACATTCGCGACGGCACCCGCGAACAGGTCGGGCCGTGTGTTGACCGCCTGCCCCACCATCACGCCCCCGGCCGAGGTGCCCATCAGGTTCATCTGGGCCGGCGTGGTTTCGCCGCCGCGCACCAGCGCCTCGGCCACGGCGATGGCGTCGAGCCAGGTGTTGGCCTTGGTGGGGCCGCGGCCGCCGTAGTGCCAGTCGCGGCCGAACTCGCCACCACCGCGCACATGGGCCATCACGTAGCGCGCGCCGCGGTCCAGCAGGGGCATCAGGGCCGTCTGGAAGGTGGGCATCACGGCGTAGCCATAGGCACCGTAGGCCTCCAGCAGCAGGGGGCCAGGGCCCTGTGCCGCGCGGCCCTTGAGCGACAGCACGGTGTAGGGGATGCGGGTGCCGTCCGCGGCGGTCGCGATGGCGGTGCGGGCCTCGTAGCGGCTCGCGTCGTAGCCGGCCGGTTGGCTGGACATGCCGGCCGAGTGCACCGTGCCGCGCGCATCCAGCTCATGCACCGCCGGCGCCTGCAGCCAGCCGGCAAGCGACAGATAGGCCTCGTCCCGTCCCGGCACCGTGCTCATGACCATGACCGAACCCGGGAAGGGCAGCGCCACCCGCTGCGGCTCGCCCGTGGCACGGACTCGCCACAGACCCATCTGGCTGCCTTCGATGGTCTGCACCAGCGGCCCGCTGGCCGTCATGGTGAAGCTCTCCACCACCGGCTGACCGGGCAGCTCGATGGCGCGCGCCGTCGCCAGATCGGGGCGGCGGGCCGAGGTCAGCAGGAGCCGCCCCTTGGGCGCGTCCCGGGTCGACAACAACCACAGCTCATCACCGCGCAGGCCCGCGCCCTCGATCTGCGCCTCAAAGCCGGCCACCCGCGTCCAGCGGGCCCGGCCGGCCAGCAGCGCATCACGGCCGGTCACGTAGACCTGCGACTCCCGCCGGCCGTCGAAGATCACCAGCAGCGCCGTGGGCGACTGGGCATCGAACCGGATGGCGGCGAACTCATGCGGCTGCAGCGGCACGGGCGGCTTGTCGCGCGGCAGCAGCAGGCGGTCCGGGCCGGCGCTGCCCAGGCGATGCAGGCGCATCTCGTTGTTCAGGTAGTAGCTCGGCGTGCCCTGCTCGCCGACAAAGCGCAGATAAGCGAAGCCGCTGGAATCGGGCAGCCACGAGACCTGGCCGAAATCGGTGGCCGGGATGCGGGTGTCGCGCCACCGGCCGGTGGCCACCTCCAGCACCCGGAGCACCGAGGCCTCCGTGCCCCGCTGCGACAACCCCACAGCCACGAGGCGGCCATTCGGCGACACATGCCACCAGTCCAGCGACTGCGGCTTGCCATCGACTGCGGCCGGGTCCAGCAGCAGGCGCTCGGCTGCGCGGCCGGTGCGCACATACAGCCGGGCGTCCTCGGCCCCGGCGTCGCGGCGCTGGATGAAGACCGTCTGGCCCACGCGCCTGACCATGCGGTAGGCCGTCTGCTCGCCCGAGAGCGCCTGGATGGACTTCAGCAGCCCTTCCCGCCCGGGCAGCCGCGACAGCACGCCCTCGGTGTGGTCGGCCTGGGCCTTCAGCCAGGGCATCCAGCGCTCGTCCTTGCCGGACTCCATCCAGCGGTAGGGGTCAGCCACCGGCGTGCCGTAGTAGTCGTCCGTCACGACCTCCACCGGCGCGGCGGGCGGCCCGGCATCCGCCGCATGCGCACACGGAGACAGCAGCACAGCGAGGGTCAGGCTCAACCCGGGAAGCAGTGTTCTCACAAACCAACTCCTTGGTGCAGACACCCACGGCACTGTGGGGCGACGGCAGCTTAAGCCGGCGCACTCACCCAGGGCCGCCCGCCGCCCCCACACCTCGGGTGGCGGCACCTACCGATGGAGGACAGGCATGTCCGATCCATGCCAGCGCGCCGGGCTCGATCTCGCCATGCTGGCGACCTCGCGTCCCCGGAGCCTGCCATGCAATCGTCCATCCCCACCGCCGTCCTTCACCGCGCCATCCCGCCGCTGGCCGTCGGCCCCGACACCTGGCAGCTGCAACTGCCCGCCGCCTGCACTGGTCAGGCCCTGAGCATCATGGCCTGGCAGGGCCAGACGCCGGGTGGGCCGCCCTTGCATCTGCACCCCGACCAGGACGAAGTCTTCATCGTGGAGGAGGGCGAGTACCGCTTCCAGTGCGGCGAGGAGCAGCACCTGCTGCGTGCCGGCGACAGCCTCTTCCTGCCGCGCGGCGTGCCGCACACCTTTCGCCAGCTCAGCGCGACCGGGCGGCTGCGCTTCCTCTACACGCCGGCCGGGCGGATGGAAGACTTCTTCGTCGCCCTGTCACAGCTGCCGGGCCCGCCCACGCCCGAAGTGGCGCACAAGTTGTTCGCCGATCACGGCATGGCCATCGTCGGCCCGCCGCTGGCAGACTGACGCTTCACACCCACTCGCCCGCCCCCACGACCGCACACCGGCGCGCTTTTGCATGCTGCCCCTCTTCCACTTTGCGCCACCCTCGCCGCCCTTGCGCGGCTGGGTGCGGCAGCATCAGGTGATCCGGCTGCGCTTCGACAGCGGCCTCGTGGTGCCCGTGAAGCCCTACTGGCCGCGGCCCGCCGCCGCGCTGGCCTTCTACCTGCGCGATGCCGAGCATGTGGCCCTCGTCCCGGGCGGGCCGCAGCATCGAAAGGCGCGCGCCGTGCTGATCGGCCAACCCACGGCCGCCACGCTGCGCCAGGGCGGGCACGATTTCGCCGTGTACCAGATCGAGTTCGAGCCCGGCGCGCTCTACCGCCTGACCGGCTTGCCTCTGGACAGCCTCACCGATGACTGGCTGGATGCCGAAGCCCTGTTCGCGGCCGACTTCCGCGCGCTGGTGGAGCGGCTGGCGCAACTGGACGACGCCGGCCAGCTCATCGCGCAGGCCGAGGCCTGGCTGATGGCACGGGCGCAGGCCCCCCGCAAACCGGAGGCGGCCGCCGACATCGTCGCGCGCCGCCTGCTGGCGGGCGACGGCCCCGGCCTGGACGCCCTCGCGCGCACGCACGGGCTGGACGTGCGCCAGTTGCGCCGCCAGTT
>JAIPCJ010000141.1 GCA_021738245.1 Methylotenera sp.
CCCTCGCCGCATCCACCCGCGCCGCGGCTGGCGGCGACTGCGCCGTGTCGGCTTGGCCGCCACGGCCGGCCTGGCTGGCGGATTGCTGAGCGCCTGGAGCTTGGCCGGCGACGCTCTGCCCGCCCTGCTGCGACTGCCACAACCCCCGTTGGCCCTGGCCGCCGCTGACCGTTTCGTGCCGATGTTGCTGGCTGGCATCGGGCTCGTCACGCTCTGGCGCCTGAGCGCCTGGGTGCTTCCACTGGTCATGGCGGGGCTGCTGCTGGGCAGCGGGGTCCCCTTGCTGCTCCGGCCCGCCGGCAGCGCGATGGCGGGCAGCGATCTGCTGGTGGCCGGGCCGGTGCTGACAACGCTGGCGCTCCCGCTGCTGGCCCTGGTGCTGAACCGGGGCCTGCTGCGGCGACTGGGCCTGACTGGGCGTCTGAGCGGCTGGCGGGAGGTGGGCTTGTTCGGCGGCCTGGCCGTGATCGCCGCCCCCGGATTGGCCGGATTGATGGCGGGGGCCGTGCTCTGGCTGGCGGGCGCCTCGGCCGGTGCGTCGGGCCTGGCCGCGCTGCAGCTGGCCGCAGCCTGGGCACTGGCTCTGGTCAGCGCCGGCACCGTGATGCAGGCCAGCGTCCAACGCCCGCGCCGTGGCAGCCGGCGGTTGGCCCACGGGCTGGCGGCAGCGGCGGTGGCGGCGCAGATCGGCCTGGCCTGGTTGCCCGAGGCCGGCGCCCTGTCTCTGCTGCCCCATGTGTTGCTGTGCCTGCATGCGTTGCAGGCGGCGCCACGCACCCAGGCGCTGCTGGCCTCCGCGCTGCTCGCCCTGTGGGCGCTGTGCGCTCCTGACACGCCCATCGCGCTCGGCCTGGGGGCGGGGCTGGCCCTGCTGCCGCTGGCCATCATCGGCCTGAGCCAGCAGCATTTCCGGGACCGGGACGCCTGGCGCAGCGCACTGGACGCCCAGGGTCTGGCCCTGGCCGAATGGCGCCTTCCCGAGGGACGCCGCCATGCCTCGGCGCGGTGGGTGGCGCTCACGACGCCGCCTGACGGCTCCTCCACCGGCAGTGCACCGCTGGACTGGGTGCGACTGGCCCACCCCCGTGACCGCGAGACCGTGCGACGCGCCCTGCGCGAGATGCTGGCCGACCCCAAGCGCAACCATGCCGGCGTGTCGCTGCGCATGGCCGCAGACGGTGGCGATTGGCGGTGGCACGAGCTGCAGGCCCATGTGCCGCTGCGGGACCGCCAGGGCCGCGCCCGCGGGCTCATCGCCACGCTGGCCGACATCAGCTGGCGCCGCACCGCGGAAGAACGCGAACGCATGTCAGCCACGCTCTTCCAGCAGGCCAGCGAGGGCCTGGCGGTGGTGGACTCGCACTGGGGCGTCGTGGAGGTCAATCCGGCCTACTGCGAGATCGTCCATGCGCCGCGTGAAGCCTTGATCGGCCGCGCCGCCGCGCCGCTGAGCACCGCCAACCTGCGCCGCAGCGGCTTCGAGCCCTCTGAGCTGCTGGCCGAGATGGCGCAGGGCCGCAGCTGGAGCGGCCAACTGCAAACCGAGCTCGACGACGGTGGCCACCATGTATTTGCCGCCAAGCTGAGCCCGGTCCCCGAACCCGACGGCGTCACGCCGCGGTGGCGGCTGCTCAGCCTGAGCGACCTGGGCGAAACCCTGCGCCAGCAGGACCTGCTGCGCCGCCGCCTGCGTTACGACCTCGCCACGGGGCTGCCCAACCGCGACGAATTCATGCGCCTGATGCAGCAGTCGCTGGCAGCTGCCAACCGTGACGGCTTTCAGTTGGTGATCGCGGTCATCGATCTGGACGAATTCCGGCAGGTCAATGTGACCCACGGCCAGCTGGCCGCCGATGCCGTGCTGCTCCAGCTCAGCGGCCGGCTGCAGGCCACGCTGCGAGGCGCCCGGGGCGCCGAGCCCGACACCGCGGACCAGCTCGCCCGCCTGCCGGGCGACGAGTTCGCGGTGCTGATGCGGGTGCAGTCACCCGAGGAAGCGCAGCGCGGCATGGAGCGGCTGCTCACGGTGCTCGGCACACCGGTCGCCATCCGCGAGAACCGCCTGGGCGACGGCCTGGCCCTGGAAATCAGTGCCAGCCTGGGCGCCACGGTCTATCCGCAGGACGATGCCGACCCCGAAACCCTGCTGCGCCATGCTGGCAACGCCCTGTACCGGGCCAAGCGCGCGGGTCGCGGCCGCATCCAGTTCCATGACCCCACGCTGGACCTGCGCAACGAGGCCGGCCTGATCGCCCTGGCTCGACTGCAGCAGGCCCTGGACGGCGACGAACTCCTGCTGCATTACCAACCCCAGATCGACCTGCGCACGGGTCAGGTCATGGGCGTGGAAGCCCTGCTGCGCTGGCAGCATCCGGAACGCGGCTTGCTGGCGCCGGCGCACTTTCTGCCCCTGGCGGCCAACACCGGCCTGTCGATTCAGATCGGAGACTGGGTCATCGAGAAGGCACTTCAGCAGGCCGCCGAATGGCTGGCGGCCGGGCTCAACGACGGCAAGGGCTTGCCGGTGAGCGTCAACGTCGGCCTGCGCCAGCTCAACCGGCCGGACTTCCCGCAGCGCCTGCAGGAGCTGGTTCAGCGCCAGCCCGACGCCGTGGCGCATCTGCTGCACCTGGATGTCACCGAGGCCGATGCGCTGGCCGAGACCGACGCCACCCAGGCGCTCATCCAGCGCTGCCTCGGCCTGGGCGTGGGCATCGCGCTGGACGACTTTGGGGCCAGCTACTCGCATCTCAGTTCGCTCAAGCGCCTGCCGGTCGACACGCTCAAGCTCGACCGCAGCTATGTGCAAGGCATGCTGGGCGATGCGCAGGACCTGTCGCTGGTGGAAAGCGTCATCGGCCTGGGCCGCAACATCGGCTGCGCGGTGCTCGCCAAAGGCGTGGAAAGCCGTGCCCACGCCCGCGAACTGCTGCGCCTGGGCTGCCGCCTGGGCCAAGGCAACGGCATCGCCGCCGCCATGCCGCCCAAGGCGCTGCCCGACTGGGTCGACCAGTTCACCCGCGGCGACTGGGTGAGCCAGCTGCGGCCACCCACACAGGCGCGTCTTTAAACTCCCGGGGTGATTCCCCAAGGCTTCATCCAGGACCTGCTCGCCCGCGTCGACATCGTCGAGGTGGTCGGCCGCCATGTCGAACTCAAGAAGGCCGGCGCCAACCACAAGGGCCTGTGCCCCTTCCACGGCGAGAAGTCGCCCAGCTTCAACGTCAACGCGGTCCGGCAGACCTACCACTGCTTCGGCTGCGGCGTGCACGGCAACGCCATCGGCTTCCTGATGGAGCACACCGGCGCCAATTTCGTCGAGGCCGTGGAAGACCTTGCGCAGCAGGTCGGCATGGTGGTGCCGCAGGATGAGCGCAGCCCCGAACAGCGTGAACGGGCCAAGGCCGAGAAGCAGAAGCAGCAGAGCCTGACCGACGTGCTGGCCCGCGCGGCGGGTTACTACAAAGATCAGCTGCGGCAGTCCGACCGCGCCATCCGCTACCTGAAAGGCCGGGGCCTGACGGGCCAGATCGCGGCCCGATTCGGCCTGGGCTACGCCCCGGAAGGCTGGCGATCGCTGGCCAGCGGTTTCCCGAGCTACGACGACCCGCAACTGGTGGAAAGCGGCCTGGTCATCACGCCGGAGGCAGAGCCAGGCCAGGACGCCAAGCGCTACGACCGCTTTCGCGACCGCATCATGTTCCCCATCCGCAACGTGCAGGGCGAGGTGATCGGCTTCGGCGGCCGGGTGCTGGACAAGGGTGAACCCAAGTACCTGAACTCGCCCGAGACCCCGGTCTTCGTGAAGGGCCGCGAGCTCTACGGTCTGTTCGAAGGCCGCCAGGCCATCCGCCAGCGCGGCCACGTGCTGGTGGTCGAGGGCTATATGGACGTGGTCGCCCTGGCGCAGCACGGCATCGGCAATGCGGTGGCCACCCTGGGCACCGCCTGCACGCCCGATCACGTCCACAAGCTGTTCCGGCATACCGAGTCGGTGGTGTTCAGCTTCGACGGCGACGCCGCCGGCCGGCGCGCCGCCAGCCGGGCCCTGGAGGCGGCCCTGCCCCACGCCACCGAGACCCGCACGGTGCGGTTTCTCTTCCTGCCACCGGAGCACGACCCGGACTCGTATGTGCGGGAGCTCGGCGCCGAGGCCTTCGAGCGCTGCATCGAGCAGGCGGTGCCGCTGTCACGCCAGCTGGTCGCGGTGGCCGGCGAAGGCTGCGACCTGGGCACGCCCGAGGGTCGCGCGCGCATGCTCAAGCAGGCCCGGCCGCTGTGGAACCTGCTGCCCGACAGCCTGCTGCGCCGCCAGCTGCTGGGCGAGCTGGCGCGGCAGGGCCAGATGCCCGAGGCCGAACTGCAGTCGATCTGGCTGGGCGATACCGCTGCGCCCGCGGCGTCAGCGGCCGATGGATCGGACCCCGGGGCGGCGTCAGGCGGCGCCCCGCAGAAGCGGGAATGGAAGCCCAAGGGCGAATGGAAACCCAAGGGCGAGTGGAAGGGCAAGGGCGACTGGAAGTCCCGCCGCGACGCCGAGCCGCGCCCCGAAGGCCCACGCGTGCTGCCTGCCACGGCGGCCGACAACGCGACCCGGCTGCTGCTGCAACACAGCGAACTGTGGGAGACCCTGCCGGAGGAAGACCGCGCCCTGCTGCACGAGTTGCCCGGCCAGCACGGCGAGCTGGTGCACTGGCTGGAGCGCCACCTGACCCACCACGGCGCCAGCCCCTGGGCCGTGGTGCAGGCGGGCCTGGCGGCGGACGGTCTGGGGGAGCCCGCCAACCGGCTGGCGCGCAGCTTCCAGGAGCTGGGCATCGAGGAATCCGACCCGGCCGGTGACCTGCACCGTGCGGTGTCAGCGCTGCGGGTCAACCGGCCTGCCGCCCTGCCGTCGGGCACCAGCGCCACCGAGGAAGACCGCCGCCGCGCCCTGGAAGCGCTGGCCCGACTTCGGGAGCGCCATGGCGTGGGGCGCTAGGGTTTTACCTGTCACAGTTTTGCAATCCAGCGATTCATCGCTGATAATCTCGTGTTTTCCGCGCGCGTCAACAAGAGTGACGGCAGAGAAATGCCGGACCCGGCCACCCAGCGACACTGGGCAACCCATTCAGGGTTTTGATGGCCAAACTATCCGCCAGCTCTGCATACCAAACGATCACGCCAGCTTGTTCGCGCCACGCCGGGGTCCCTGGGTCGATTACCGATCCATACCGTGGCGACGAAAGCCACCGCCCCCTGCCCCGCCGGTTTGATGCCGAGCCCGGGCTGGCCGCGGTGGCTGCTGCATTTCTGAATTGACCGCGCAAACCCGAAGGACCTGCATGACCGCCAAGAAGACCGCGCCCAAGGCCAGCCCCGCTCCCGCCGAGGAGCCCAAGAAGAAGACGGCCGTCAAGGCTGCTGCCGAGGCGCCCGCCAAGGCTGCGAAGGCTGCGGCCAAGCCGGCGGCCAAGGCAGCCAAGGCGACTGACGAAGACAAGCCCAAGCGCGGTCGCAAGCCCAAGGCGGAAACCACCTCCAAGAAGGCCGCCGGCAAGAAGGACGCGGAAGACGAAGAGGACTTCTCCGACATCGACGCCGAACTCGAAGGTGAAGAGCCTGAAGTCGAAGAGGCTGCAGCGGTCGAGGAAGAAACCGTCAAGGCCAAGCCGCTGCGCATGAAGGTCAGCCGCGCCAAGGAGCGCGCCCTGATGCGCGAGTTTGGCCTGGAAGAAACCGCCCTGACCGAAGAGGAAGCCGTCAAGCGCCGCTCGGAGCTGAAGACCCTCATCAAGATGGGCAAGACGCGCGGCTTCCTGACGCACCAGGAAATCAACGACCACCTGCCCGAGAAGCTGGTCAACGAGGAAATCCTCGAAGCCATCGTCTCCATGCTCAACGACATGGGCATCGCGGTGTACGAGCAGGCGCCCGACGCCGCCACGCTGCTCATCCAGGGCAACGCCACCACCACGTCCACCGAAGAAGAAGCCGAAGAAGCCGCCGAAGCGGCGCTGTCCACGGTGGATTCCGAATTCGGCCGCACGACCGACCCGGTGCGCATGTACATGCGCGAGATGGGCACGGTCGAACTGCTGACGCGTGAAGGCGAAATCGAGATCGCCAAGCGCATCGAAGGCGGTCTGCAGGCCATGATGCTGGCCATCTCGGCCTCGCCGACCACCATCGCCCACATCCTGGAGATGGCGGCCAAGATCCGCGCGGGCGAGATGCAGATCTCCGACGTCGTCGACGGCTTCGTGGCCGAAGACGAGGCCGACGACTACGTGGCCGAAGAAGACTTCGACGAGTTCGACGAGGAAGACGACGACGACGGCAACGGCGGCTCCAAGGCCCTGACCAAGAAGCTCGAAGAGCTCAAGACCGCCGCGCTGGTGAAGTTCGACCTGATCAACACCGGCTTCGAGAAGATGCGCAAGGCCTTCGAGAAGGAAGGCTACAAGTCGGCGGCCTACAACAAGGCCCAGGAGACCATCAGCTCCGAGCTGATGACCATCCGCTTCACCGTCAAGACCATCGAGAAGCTGTGCGACATCCTGCGCAGCCAGGTCGACGACGTGCGCCGCTACGAGCGCGAACTGCGCAAGATCGTGGTCGACAAGTGCGGCATGCCGCAAGAGCACTTCATCAAGACCTTCCCGCCCAACGCGCTGAACCTGAAGTGGGCCGAGAAGGAAGTCGCGGCTGGCAAGCCCTACAGCGTCATCCTGAGCCGCAACCTGCCGCCGGTGCAGGAACTGCAGCAAAAGCTCATCGACATCCAGGCCAAGGCCGTGGTGCCGCTGGATGACCTGAAGGACATCAACAAGAAGATGAACGAGGGCGAAAAGGCCTCTCGTGATGCCAAGAAGGAAATGATCGAGGCCAACCTGCGCCTGGTCATCTCCATTGCCAAGAAGTACACCAACCGCGGCCTGCAGTTCCTGGACCTGATCCAGGAAGGCAACATCGGCCTCATGAAGGCGGTGGACAAGTTCGAATACCGCCGCGGCTACAAGTTCTCGACCTACGCGACGTGGTGGATCCGCCAGGCCATCACGCGCTCCATCGCCGACCAGGCCCGCACCATCCGCATCCCGGTTCACATGATCGAGACGATCAACAAGATGAACCGCATCTCGCGCCAGCACTTGCAGGAGTTCGGCTACGAACCCGATGCGCCCACGCTGGCCGAGAAGATGGAGATCCCGGAAGACAAGATCCGCAAGATCATGAAGATCGCCAAGGAGCCGATCTCCATGGAGACGCCGATCGGCGACGATGACGACAGCCACCTGGGCGACTTCATCGAGGACACCAACAACACCGCGCCCATCGAGGCCGCCATGCAGGCCGGCCTGCGCGACGTGGTGAAGGACATCCTCGACTCGCTCACGCCGCGCGAGGCCAAGGTGCTGCGCATGCGCTTCGGTATCGAGATGCAGAGCGACCACACGCTCGAAGAGGTGGGCAAGCAGTTCGACGTCACCCGTGAGCGCATCCGCCAGATCGAGGCCAAGGCCATCCGCAAGCTCAAGCATCCGAGCCGCTCGGACAAGCTGCGCACCTACCTGGACAACCTCTGATCGGTGCCACCCCAAGGCCGGTTCTCCGGCCTTTTTTGCGACCTACACTGACGACATGACCGCGATCCGCGAGCGCACCGTCCTCTTTGCCGACCTGCGCGGCAGCACCGGGCTGTACGAATCGCTCGGCAATGCCGAGGCGAGCGCCATGGTCACGCAGACCGTCAGCCAGGTCAGCGAAGCGGTCCTGGAGAGCGGGGGTCACCTCATCAAGACCCTGGGCGATGGCCTGATGGCCGCGTTCGAGACCCCGCGTGACGGCGTGCGAGCCGCTCAGCGCATGCAGGAACTGCTGGATCGCACCGTGCAGCGTGCCCGCCGGATGAACAACCCGGCCATGCTGGCGCTGCGGCTGCAGGTGGCGCTGGCGCGAGGTGAGGTGGTCGAACTCAACGGCGACTGCTTCGGCGACGCCGTCAACGTGGCCGCCCGCCTCATCGACCACGCGGGCGATGGCGAGATCCTGGTGACGGCTGAAGTGCTGGCCGGCCTGCACCGCATGTCCAAGGGGCGCTTCCGCAGCCTGGACCGCATCTCGGTGCGCGGCCGCGTGGAGCCGGTGCATGTGTACCGCATGGATGGCGGCCCGCTGCTCAGCACCGACGACGCCGCCACGCAGTTCGGCGAGCCGATGCGCTCGGTCGAGCCTGACGGCATGCGCCTGATCTGGCACGACCTGGATCGCGTGTTCGACATCGGCGCCATGCCCATCGTCCTGGGTCGCAGTGTGCAGGCCACCTACTGCATCACGGACGCCCGCGTGTCGCGCTCGCACGCGCGCATCGACTGGCAAGGCAGCAGCTTCGAGCTGACCGACCTCTCCTACAACGGCACCTATGTGCGCTTCGGCGCCTCGGGCGAGATCCTGAGTCTCAAGCGCGGCAGTTGCACCTTGCACGGCAGCGGCGTGATCGGCCTGGGCGGGCTGCCCACCGACGAGCAGTCGCCCATCGTCCGCTTCGAGGTGCTGCACTTTGCCGACACCGAACCCCAACAGCCTTTCGGCAGCTCTCGCTCGCGCCGCTGACCCTTCACCTCCCGAATGCCCTTCCTGCCTGAACCGACACAGCGCCATGGCGCTGCACCCGCCGGCCCGTTGGCAACCGACACGGCCATCCTGCTGTGCAACCTGGGCACCCCCGAGGCCCCCTCCGCGCCGGCCCTGCGCCGCTATCTCGCGCAATTCCTGTCAGACCCGCGGGTGGTCGAGATCCCGAAGCTGATCTGGCTCGTGATCCTGCACGGCATCATCCTGCGCGTGCGGCCGGCCAAGTCGGCGGCCAAGTACGCCACCGTCTGGACGCCGGATGGCTCGCCGCTGAAGGTCTGGACCGAGAAGCAGGCCAAGCTGCTGCAGGGGCACCTGGGTGAGCGAGGCTTGCGCGTGCGCGTCGCGCCCGCCATGCGCTATGGCGAGCCTGCCATCGCCGCCACGCTCGACGGCCTCAAGCGCGAAGGCATCCGCCGTGTGCTGGTGTTGCCGGCCTACCCGCAGTACTCCGGCGCCACGACCGCCAGCGTCATCGACGACGTGGCCCGCTGGACGCTGCAGACTCGCCACCTGCCCGAGTTCCGCTTCATCAACCGCTACCACGACGACCCGGCCTACATCGGCGCGCTGGCCCAGAGCGTGCGCGAGCACTGGCAGCGCGAAGGCCGCGGCGACAAGCTGGTGATGAGCTTTCACGGCATGCCCGAGCGAACCCTGCACCTCGGCGACCCTTACCACTGCGAATGCCTCAAGACCGGTCGCCTGCTGGCCGAGGCGCTCGGGTTGCGCAAGGACGAATGGCTGGTTAGCTTCCAGAGCCGCTTCGGCAAGGCCAAGTGGCTGGAGCCCTACACCGAGCCTAGTCTCATCGCGCTCGCGCAAGGCGGCTGCAAGTCGGTGGATGTGATCTGCCCCGGGTTCTCGGCCGACTGCCTGGAGACACTGGAGGAAATCAACCAGGAAGCGCGCGAAGCCTTCCTGCACGCTGGCGGCCAACGCTTCACCTATATCCCGTGCCTGAACGACCATCCGGCCGGCATCCGCGCCCTCGCCTCGCTTGCCGAGCGGCATCTGCAAGGCTGGCCGCTCGCCACGCCAGACGCCGCCGCACTCGCCGCCCAACGTGAACGCGCGCTCGCCGCCGGAGCCAAGGAGTGAGCGAAGCGCCAACCAGCATGCGGCTGGACAAATGGCTCTGGGCCGCACGTTTCTACAAAACCCGGGCGTTGGCCGTGGACGAGATCAACCTCGGCCGCGTGCGGGTCGGCGGCCAGCCGGTCAAGCCCGCGCGTGACGTGAAGGTGGGCGACCTGCTCAGCATCCGCATCGGCGCTGTGGCGCGTGAGGTGGAGGTGCGCGGCCTGTCCAACCAGCGCGGCCCGGCGCCGCAGGCGCAGCTGCTCTACGCCGAAACCGCCGCCAGCATCACCGCCCGAGAGGCTGCCGCCGAAGCCCGGCGCCTGGCGCCCGAGCCGGCCGCCACCATTCAGCAGGGCCGGCCGACCAAGCAGGACCGCCGCCGCCTCGCCGACTGGGACCGCTGGTCGGTCTCGCTGGATGACGAATCTCCGGGTTGACCCGGATCATTCCCCGCAATCTCCCCTCTTGAAACCCGGATATCGCGCCCCATGTCGACGCGATTCGGAACCTTTCTGCCATGACGACTGCCACGCCCCTGCCCGAAGACGCCGCCGGCGCCGCCGCTGAACCGACCGCCGCCGAGCTGAATCCCGAGATCAAGATCGCCGAACTGGAGGGCCGCCTCGCCGAGATGAGCGATGCCTATCTCCGCGCCAAGGCCGAGGTCGAGAACGTGCGCCGTCGCGCCGATGAAGACATCAGCAAGGCGCGCAAGTTCGCGGTCGAAGGCTTTGCGGAAGCCATGCTGCCCATCATGGACAGCCTGGAAGCTGCGATCGCCACGCCCAACGCGAGCGTTGAGACCGTGCTGGAAGGCGTGCACGCCACACGCCGGCAGCTCTCCGCCGCGCTGGAGCGCAACAAGGTGGTCGAGATCAACCCCGGCCAAGGGGCCAAGTTCGATCCGCACCAGCACCAGGCCATCTCGGTCGTGCCGGCACCCACGCAGGACGCCAACACGGTGGTCACCGTGCTGCAAAAGGGCTTCCTGATCGCCGACCGCGTGCTGCGCCCGGCCCTCGTCACGGTCGCCGCCCCGAAGTAATTCACAACCCGCTGCCCCTTGAAGGCGGCGGAGTTATCCACAAATCGAACAGCATCAAGCAATCTCTTCAGGAGCACAACATGGGAAAGATCATCGGCATTGACCTCGGCACCACGAACTCGTGCGTCGCGGTCATGGAAGGCAACACCACGCGCGTCATCGAGAACGCCGAGGGCGCCCGCACCACGCCGTCCATCATTGCCTACCAGGAGGACGGCGAGATCCTCGTCGGCGCCTCGGCCAAGCGCCAGTCGGTGACCAACCCGAAGAACACGCTGTACGCCGTCAAGCGCCTGATCGGTCGCAAGTTCGACGAGAAGGAAGTGCAGAAGGACATCGACCTGATGCCCTACACCATCGCCAAGGCCGACAACGGCGACGCCTGGGTGGAAGTGCGCGGCAAGAAGCTGGCGCCCCCGCAGGTCAGCGCCGAGGTGCTGCGCAAGATGAAGAAGACCGCCGAGGACTATCTCGGCGAGGAAGTGACCGAGGCCGTGATCACGGTGCCGGCTTACTTCAACGACGCCCAGCGCCAGGCCACCAAGGACGCCGGCCGCATCGCCGGTCTGGACGTCAAGCGCATCATCAACGAGCCCACCGCCGCGGCCCTGGCCTTCGGCCTGGACAAGCACGGCAAGGGCGACCGCAAGATCGCGGTGTATGACCTGGGCGGCGGCACGTTCGACATCTCCATCATCGAGATCGCCGATGTGGACGGCGAGATGCAGTTCGAGGTGCTGTCCACCAACGGCGACACCTTCCTGGGCGGCGAGGACTTCGACCAGCGCGTCATCGACTACATCATCAGCGAGTTCAAGAAGGAACAGGGCGTCGACCTGACCAAGGACGTGCTGGCCCTGCAGCGCCTGAAGGAAGCGGCCGAGAAGGCCAAGATCGAGCTGTCCAACAGCTCGCAGACCGACGTCAACCTGCCCTACATCACGGCGGACGCCACCGGCCCGAAGCACCTGAACGTCAAGCTGACCCGCGCCAAGCTGGAGTCGCTGGTGGACGAGCTCATCGAGCGCACCATCGCCCCCTGCCGCACGGCAGTCAAGGACGCGGGTGTCTCGCTGAGCGACATCGACGACGTGATCCTGGTCGGCGGCATGACCCGCATGCCCAAGGTGCAGGACAAGGTCAAGGAGTTCTTCGGCAAGGAACCGCGCCGTGACGTGAACCCCGACGAGGCCGTGGCTGTCGGTGCCGCGATCCAGGGCCAGGTCCTG
Source organism: Methylotenera sp. (assembly GCA_021738245.1). Taxonomy (GTDB): domain Bacteria; phylum Pseudomonadota; class Gammaproteobacteria; order Burkholderiales; family Burkholderiaceae_C; genus Pelomonas. Next base: position 11,974 of record JAIPCJ010000141.1, read on the forward strand.
GGCGGCGAGCGCAAGGACGTGCTGCTGCTGGACGTCACCCCGCTCTCCCTGGGCATCGAAACCCTGGGCGGCGTGATGACGAAGATGATCAAGAAGAACACGACCATCCCGACCAAGTTCAGCCAGACCTTCTCCACCGCCGACGACAACCAGCCGGCCGTGACCATCAAGGTCTACCAGGGCGAGCGCGAGCTGGCCCAGGCCAACAAGTCGCTGGGCGAGTTCAACCTCGAAGGCATCCCGCCGGCCCCGCGCGGCGTGCCCCAGATCGAGGTGAGCTTCGACATCGACGCCAACGGCATCCTGCACGTCGGCGCCAAGGACAAGGGCACCGGCAAGGAGAACAAGATCACCATCAAGGCGAACTCGGGCCTGTCCGAGGCCGAGATCGAGAAGATGGTGAAGGACGCCGAAGCCAACGCCGCCGAAGACAAGAAGAAGGTCGAGCTCGTCACCGCCCGCAACCAGGCTGACGGCCTCGTGCACAGCGTGCGCAAGTCGCTCGCCGAGCACGGCGACAAGCTCGACGCCGGCGAGAAGGACAAGATCGAAGCTGCTGCCAAGGATCTGGAAGAAGCCATCAAGGGTGACGACAAGGCCGCCATCGACGCCAAGTCCGAAGCCCTGATGACCGCCAGCCAGAAGCTCGGCGAGAAGATCTACGCCGACCAGCAGGCCGCCCAGGCTGCCGCGGGCGCTGCTGCCGGCGCCGGT
>JAIPCJ010000142.1 GCA_021738245.1 Methylotenera sp.
CCGTCACATCCAGATAGCTGACCGCGCCCTTGTCGTAACGGCTGCGGGCGACGGCCAGCGCCTGGCTGCTGGAGGCCAGCGTGCGGTTTTGCGCGTCCATGGTGGCAGCGCGCCCCTGCAGCTCGGCCAGAGCATCGTCCACCTCGCGCAGCGCCTGCAGCATGCGCCCGCGAAAGCCCGCCAGCGCCTCGTCCACCTGCGCCTTGGCGCCCGCCAGATTGGCCTTGTTGCGGCCGCCTTCGAAGAGCGGCAGCGAGATGCTCGGGCCGATGTTGTACAGGCGCGCCGGCGCGGAGATCAGCGAGCCGAGGTCTTCGCTCGAGTAGCCGAAGCTGCCGGTGAGCCTGATGGACGGATAGAAGGCCGCCTCGGCGATGCCGACCTGGGCGGTGGCCGCATGCAACTGGGCCAGGCTCTGGGCCAGGTCCGGGCGGCGTTGCAGCAGTTCAGACGGCAGGCCCGCCCGAATGGCTGGCGGCAGGGGCAGCGTGCCGTTGGCCTGCAGCTTCAGGTCGGCGGCGGCCTGACCGGTGAGCGCGGCGATCTGGTTGAGCACCAGCGCCTGGCGGCGTGGCAAGTCGGCCACGTCCGCATCGGCTGCGGCAAGTTCGGCGCGCACCCGCTCGAGATCCTGGGTGGTCGAGGCGCCCGCGTCGAAGCGCGTCTGCGCGACCTGGAAGGCCTTGGCACGGCTGTCCCGCAGGCGCTGCAACGCCGCGGCCTCATCGGCCAGCGCGCGCCACTGCCAGTACGCCGCGGCGACATCGGCGGTGAGCGCCACACGGGCGGCGGCGCCATCGAGCGTGGAGGCATCCAGCTGCGCCTGGGCGCTTTCGGCCTGGCGCTTCACACGGCCCCACAGGTCCAGCTCCCAGCCGATGCTGGCCTGCAGGCCGAAGCTCTCGCCCTCGAAGGTGATGGCGCGGCCATTGAGCACCGGCGTGGTCGTGGCCTTGGCCGAGGTGCGCAGGCCGCCGGCCGAAGCGCCGACATCCACGCGTGGCAGTTCGTCCGCCTGCGTGGCGCCAAACACGGCCCGTGCCCGCTGGACGCGCGCCGCCGCAGCGGCGAGCGTCGGGCTGGCCTGCAGGGCCTGGGCTTCGAGGGCATTGAGCTGGGCGTCGCCGAACACCAGCCACCAGTCGCGCTGGAGCTCGGCACCCGCGGGAGCAGCGGCTGCGCGATAGCTGGCGGGCGCATTCGGGGCCGGCGCCTGGTAGTTGGGGCCGAGCGTGGTACACGCGGCCAGGGCCGCCGTGGCGACCAGGGTGAGAACAGTGTTGAGTCGGATCATGTGTTGATCTCCCGGATTCAGTGCGCAGCTTCCGCCGACGCGGCGCCGCCCATCACCTTCTTGCTCATCCAGACAATGGCGACGCAGCTGACCAGCGCAATGCCGAGGATGAGGAAGGCGTCGTTGTAGGCCATCACGAAGCTCTCACGGCGCACGACGTTGTCCAGCGCCTTGAGGGCCATGTCTTGCGCGGCGACTGGGTCGAAGCCCTTGGCGGAGAAGTTCTGCGCCAGCGCATCGAGCCGGGCCTGGGTGGCGGGCTCGTAGAGGTTGACGGCCTCGCCGATGCGGGCGCTGTGCAGGTGCTCGCGGTTGGTCAGCAGCGTCGCCAGCGTGGCGATGCCCACCGAACCGCCGAGGTTGCGCATCATGTTGAACATGCCCGAGGCGCTCGGCAGCAGGTTCGGCGGGATGCCATTCACGGCGAAATTGGTCAGCGTGATCATGATCAGCGGCTGACCCAGCGCCCGCACGATCTGCGCCGCGATCAGCTCGGGGCCGGCCGTGTCGGCGCTCATGTGGGTGTTCATGAAGCAGGACGTGGCGAACAGCGCCAGGCCCAGGCTCATCATCACGCGGTTGTCGAGCTTGGTCGACAGCTTGGCCGCAAACGGCATGATGAAGAGCTGCGGCAGGCCCATCCACATGATCACCAGGCCGATCTGCATCGGCGTGTAGCTGGCGATCTGGCCAAGGTACAGCGGCAGGATGAAGGCCGAGCCGTACAGCCCCATGCCCGTCGTGAACGCAATGACGCCAGCGATCAGGAAGCTCGGCCGCCCGAGGATGTGCAGGTCGATGAAGGTGTTCTTGCGCGTCAGGCCGCGCCAGGCCCAGCCGTAGATGCCGGCCACCGCCAGCACGGCCGCCGTGATGATGAAGCGGCTCTGGAACCAGTCCTTGGCGTTGCCTTCTTCGAGCATGGCCGTCAGCGACCCCAGGCCCACCGCCATGAAGACGATGCCCCACCAGTCCACGTCACGCAGCAGCTTGAGGTTCATCGGCTCCTTGTCCAGGCCGATGCTCACGCCCAGCACCAGCAGCACGCCCGGCACCCAGTTGATGTAGAAGATGCTCGGCCAGCCGTAGAGCTCGGTCAGGTAGCCGCCCACCGTCGGGCCCAGCGTCGGGGCCAGCGTGGCCGTCATGCCGAACAGGGCCAGGCCGATGGGGCGCTTCTTGAGCGGCAGCTTGCGCGTGACCAGGGTCATCGCCATCGGGATCATCACGCCGCCGGTAAAGCCCTGGGCCGCACGGAAGGCGATCATGCTCTCCAGGCTCCAGGCCATGCCGCACAGTGTGCTGAAGATCAGGAACAGCACCACGTTGACGATCAGGTAGCGGCGCGTGGAGAACACCATCGCCAGGAAACCCGCGAGCGGAATCACCACGATCTCGGCCACCAGGTAGGCGCTGGAGATCCACGAGCCCTCTTCCTGCGTGGCCGACAGCGCGCCGAGGATGTCGCGCAGCGATGAGTTGGTGATGGCGATGTCCAGCACCGCCATGAAGGCGCCCAGCAGGCTGGCCAGCACCGCCAGCCAGGTGCGCCCGCTGACCTTCTCGCCAGGCGGCGGCGGCAGGTAGTTTTCGTTGCCCATGCCGGCCCCGGCTTACTCTTTGACTTCCACTTCGACCTGGACGGACAGCCCCGGCACGATGCGGCTCGCCCCCTCGCCGAGGGCCTTCAGGCTCTCGGGCTCGAACACCAGCTTGACCGGCACGCGCTGGACGATCTTGGTGAAGTTGCCGGTGGCGTTGTCGGGCGGCAGCAGCGCAAAGCTCGCGCCGGATGCGGGCGAGAAGCTGTCCACCTTGGCCAGCAGGTCCTGGCCGGGGAAGGCATCCACCTTCACATGCACCTTCTGGCCGGGCTTCATGCGGGCGAGCTGGGTTTCCTTGAAGTTGGCCACGATCCAGGTTTCGGGCTCGACAATGGCGGCGAGCTGCTGCCCCGGTTGCACGCGCTGGCCCACCTCGACCGTGCGCTTGCCGATGCGGCCATCGCTGGCGGCCTTGACCTCGACGTAGCCGAGCTGGTTCTGGGCATCCTTCAGCTGGGCCAGCGTGGCGGCCTTTTGCGCGGCGGCCGACTGGCGCGCACTCTCGGCGGCGGCCACGGCCTCCTTGGCCGCATTGGCGCTGGCCTTGCGAGCCGCGAGGTCGGCGCGGGCCACGTCACGGGCCGCCAGGGCGGCATCGAGTTCCTGCTTGCTGGTGGCCCGCAGCTCGGCACCGAACAAGGCCTGGCTGCGCTTGGCGTCCAGCTCGGTGCGGGCCAGCACGGCCTCGGCCTGGGCCACTTGCGAGCCCGTCGCGGCTGCCTGCGCCTTGGCCTGGGCCACCTGCGCGCCACTGGTAGCGATGGCCGCATCGGCCTGGGCCACCTGCGCCTTCAGCCGCTCGATCTGCACCGCGGCATCGGCCGGGTCCAGCCGCAGCAGCACGTCGCCGGACTTGACGACCGCGTTGTCCTGCATGCGCATCTCGGTCACGACCCCGGCCACCCGGGTGGCCACCGGATGGATGCGGCCGGCCACGAAGGCGTTGTCGGTCTCAACGAAATGCTGGCTGCGCCACCACATGCGACCACCCAGCCCGATGCCCCCGATCAACAGCAGCGCGCCGACGATCAGCAGGGGCACGGGCGGACCGCTCTTCTTGCCGTTGTCGGCAGGCTGCGGCGCGGCGGAGGCTTTGTCTTGAGGTGCGTTCATGGCGGTCCTTGGGGCCTGGGGTCAGGCGTTCATCGTTGTTCGTTGGAGAAATGGCGAGCCGGCAGGCGGCCCATCGCGCCGGTTTGATATCGCTGCAGGGCGGCCACGATCTGGCCCTCGTCGTTCATCACGAAGGGGCCATGGCGCACGACGGGCTCGCGCAGCGGACGGCCGGAGCAAACGGCCAGGCGCAGCGGTGTCTCAGCCTCGATCAGGGCATCGGCAGGCCCGACGAGGTGCAAGGCGCGGCCCGCAGCGCACTGGAGCCCGTGGGCATTGCCGTGGCCCGACACGATCAGCGCAAAGCCCTGCTCGCCGTCTGCCAGCGTCAGCGCGTAGCGGGCGCCCGGCTGCACGTCGACCACCGCCAGCGCCGTCGGCCAGGGCAAGGCGAGTTCGGCCATACCGCCGAAGACCTGCACCGCCGACCAGCCCTCACCGTGACGACGGGGCATCTGCTCGGCTGACAGACGCATCACCGCCGGCTCCCGCAGCTTCTGCTCGGCCGGCAGGTTCACAAACAGCTGCAGGCCGTGCGCTTCGCGGCCGGCCTCCGCGGGGTATTCGTCGTGGATCAGGCCGCGACCGGCCAGGGACCAATGCAGTCCGCCGGGCAGGATGTCGTGCTCACCACCGAGCGAGTCGCGGCTGATGACGGCGGTGGCCGAGTCGTCGAACAGGTAGGTCACCGCCGAGAACCCGGCATGCGGGTGGGGCGCAAACACCGCCTCGCGCATGCGGAAGTGGTCGACCATGATGAACGGATCGAGCAGCGCCACCGGCTCACGCCAGCCCTCGGCCTCAAAGCCGGTGCCGATGTGGTGCTGTTGGGGCTGCAGCCATCGATGCGTTGACATGGTGGCCGCGACTGTAGAGAGTTCCATTTCCGGGGAACAGCCACAAAATACAAACAGACCGTTCCACAATCGAAACACACCCACGGAGCCTGCCGATGAAAGTCGACGACCTGCTGCTACTCGCCCAGGTGCACAAGGCGGGGTCGCTGTCCGAGGCGTCCCGCCAGCTGGACCTGCCCAAGGCCACGCTCAGCCGGCGCCTCACCGCGTTGGAGACGGCCGTGGGCGCCCGGCTCTTCGTGCCCGGCGCCAGCCGCCTGACGCTGACCGAGCTGGGCGAACAACTGGCCGAGCGTGCGGCCCGGCATGATGACGACATCGCCGAGACCCGCCAGTGGCTGGCCTCTCGCGAGTCGACCCCGCGAGGGCGGCTGCGGGTGTCGGTGCCCGCCGAGTTCGCGATGCTGGTGCTGGCCGAGAGCTTTGCGCGCTTCGTGCGCCGCTACCCGGCGGTGGAGCTGGAGCTCGACACCACGCCACGGCGGGTGGACCTCTTCAATGAGCCGTACGACGTGGTGGTGCGCATGGGGCCGGTAGACGAACCCGACGTGGTGGCGCGTCGTTTCATGATGCTGGAACGCGGCCTGTATGCGAGCCCCGTCTACCTGCAGGCCCGCCCCGCGCCCACGACGCCTGCCGAACTGGCGGACCATGACTTCGTCGTGCTGAGCCAAGCCAAGGGCATGTACCGCACCCTGCAACGCGGCAAGCAGAGCGCCGACTTCCAGATGCGCGGCCCGCTGGAGGCCAATTCCATCGGCCTGGTGCTGTCACTGACGCGCGCAGGCGGGGGCATTGCGACCTTCCCGTTCGGCATGGTGGCGCCGGACGTCGCCGCGGGCACGCTGGTACCGGTGCTGCCCGACTGGCAGTTCGAGCCCCTGCCCGTCACGCTGTTGACCGCCAGCCGCCGCCTGATGCCGGCCAAGACGCGGGCCTTCATCGACCACCTCTTCGAGACGGTGCCCGAATGGGCCCGCACCGCCCTGCTCAGCCTGCCAGCAAGGCCTTGAGGCCGTCTTCGTCCAGCACCGGCACGCCCAGCGTGCGCGCCTTCTCCAGCTTGCTGCCGGCCTCCTCGCCGGCAATGACGTAGCTCGTCTTCTTGGAGACCGAGCCGCTGACCTTGCCGCCCGCGTCTTCGATCAGCGCCTGGGCTTCGTCGCGGGTCAGCGTGGGCAGGGTGCCGGTCAGCACCAGGGTCTTGCCCAGCAGCGGGCGGGGGCGGTCGTCAGCCTCACCGAAGCTCTCCTGCGGCTGCACGCCGGCCGCGAGCAACTGCTCGACGACCTCACGGTTGTGCGGCTGGGCAAAGAAGGTGTGGAGGCTGGCCGCCACGATGGGGCCGACGTCGGGCACTTCCAGCAGCTGCTCGATGCTGGCGTTCATCAGCTTGTCCAGGCTGCCGAAGTGCCGCGCCAGGTCCTTGGCGGTGGTCTCGCCCACCTGCCGGATGCCGAGCGAGAACAGGAAGCGCGCGAGCGTCGGCGTCTTGCTCTTCTCCAGCGCATCGACGATGTTCTGCGCGCTCTTCTCGGCCATGCGGTCCAGGGCCGCCAGCTTGGCGACGCCGAGCTTGTAGAGGCCGGGCAGGCTTTGCACGATGCCGGCGTCCACCAACTGCTCCACCAACTTGTCGCCCAGGCCCTCGATGTCCATCGCGCGCCGGCCCGCAAAGTGCAGCAGCGCCTGCTTGCGCTGCGCCGGGCAGAACACGCCACCGGTGCAGCGGTACTCGATGCCCCGCTTCTCGCGCACGGCGGCGCTCTTGCAGACCGGGCATTCGCGCGGCATGTGGAAGTTCGGCACGTAGGCCGGGCGGGGCCCGGGCACGCGGCCCACCACTTCGGGGATCACATCACCCGCACGGCGGATGATGACCTGGTCCCCTACCCGCACGCCCTTGCGGCGCATTTCGAACACGTTGTGCAGCGTGGCATTGCTGACCGTCGTGCCGCCCACGAAGACCGGTTCCAGCCGCGCCACCGGTGTGAGCTTGCCGGTGCGTCCGACCTGCACGTCGATGGCCAGCAGCGTGGTGACCTGCTCCTGGGCCGGGTATTTGTGGGCCACCGCCCAGCGCGGTTCGCGGGTCTTGAAGCCCAGGCGCGCCTGCAGTTCCCGGGAGTTCACCTTGTAGACCACGCCATCGATGTCGAAAGGCAGGCTGTCACGCTTGGCCGCCATGGCCTGGTGGAACTGCACCAGGCCGCCCGGGCCGATGGCCACCGTGCGGTCGGCATTCACCGGCAGGCCGAAGGCCGCCAGCGCATCCAGCAGGCCGCTGTGGGTGGCGGGCACATCCCAGCCCTGCACCTCGCCCAGACCGTAGGCATAAAAGCACAAGGGGCGCTGGCGCACCAGGGCCGGGTCCAACTGGCGGATGGCGCCAGCTGCCGTGTTGCGCGGGTTCACGAAGGTCTTCTCGCCCTTCTCGCGCTGGCGCTCGTTGAGCTTCTCGAAATCGTCACGGCGCATGTAGACCTCGCCGCGCACCTCCAGCACCTCGGGCGCCTTGCCTTTCAGGCGCAGCGGAATCTGACCGATGGTGCGCACGTTCTGGGTGACGTCTTCGCCTGTCTCGCCGTCGCCGCGGGTGGCCGCCTGCACCAGCACGCCCTGCTCGTAGCGCAGGTTCATGGCGAGGCCATCGAACTTGAGCTCGGCGGCGTATTCCACGGGAGGATCAGCCTCTGCCAGGCCCAGCTCGCGGCGCACGCGGGCGTCGAAGGCGATGGCGCCGCCCTCGGTGGTGTCGGTCTCGGTCGTGATCGACAGCATGGGCACGACATGGCGCACCGGCGTCAGCCCCGGCAGCACCTTGCCGATGACGCGCTGCGTGGGCGAGTCAGCCGTCAACAGCTCCGGGTGGGCGGCCTCCAGGGCCTGCAGCTCCTGGAAGAGCTGGTCGTACGCGGCGTCCGGCAGCTCGGGCGCATCGAGCACGTAGTACAGATGGGCGTGATGGTTCAGCTGGGCGCGCAGTTCGGCGGCGCGCTGGGCGGAGGCGTCGTTCATGGGGCCATTGTCGCGGCCACCACGAGCGCTTTGCGGCATGAGCGTGCAAGCCGGCCGCGGTTCAGTCCGCGTAGCGCTCCCGGATCTCACGCCGGGCCGCGTCGTTGCCCAGCAGCGCCTCCACGCAAGCGGCATCGATCAATCCACGCGCAGCCTGCGCGCGCAGCTCCTCGGCGCAGCGCGCTTCGTCCCAGGGCGCCTTGTAGGGCCGCGCCGAGGACAGCGCGTCATACATGTCCGCCACGGCCACGATGCGGGCGGCCACCGGGATGTCGTCCATCCGCAGGCCGCGCGGGTAGCCGCTGCCATCGCCCCGCTCGTGATGGCCCGCCACCACATCGCGCATCAGCGCGGCGGCTTGGTCACCCTGCAGGCCCAGATCGCCAATGATGTGGTCGATGAGCTGCTCGCCGATGCGCACATGCTGCTGCATCAGTGCCCACTCGTCGGCGTCGAGCTTGCCGGGCTTGAGCAGGATGGCGTCGGGGATGCCCACCTTGCCGATGTCGTGCAACGGCGCGAAGAGGTGCAGGTACTCCACCGCTTCGTCGCTCAGGCCGTAGCGCTCGGCCACGCCGCGGGCGATGAGGCGCGAGTACTTGGCCATGCGCTCCAGGTGGCGGCCGGTCTCGACGTCGCGGATGCGGGCCAGGCCGGTCGCGATATCGACGGCGCCGATGAGGTGCTGCACCGCCGACAGCCGCAGCAGATAGAGCTGCGTGATGATGTCTGCAAACTGATCCAGCACCCCGCGCACCATCGGCGTGAACGCGGCCCGCGTGGTGGAGTCGAAGAACAGGAAGGCGGAGAGGTCGGCGCCCCGGAAGATGGGCAAGGTGTAGCTGCTGCGGAAGTGCTGGGCCTTGAACCAGTCGGTGTGGATCGAGGCCGCGGGGTAGCGGTCCTCGATGTCATCCACGACCCGCGGGCTGCGTGTCTCGCGCAGGGCCGCCAGGGAAGGCACCTGGGCCAGCGTCGCCTCGTACCGCTGCAGCGCCGGGCCGCCGTCATTGCTGCTGACAAAGGTCTTGAGCAGGTCGGTGCCCGGGTCGTAGACCGCCAGCGCGATGCGCCCGATGAACGGATAGCGCGCCGACAAGATGGCATGCAGGCTCTGGATGCGTTGGCCGAGCCCGGACCGCTCGATCTCCGCGTGGTTCAGCACCTGTTCCGAAGTTCGCATGACGCCCTCACCTGACGCCAGCCACCCGGCGCGGCTGGCCGATGTTAGGCCGGGACACCGGTGGCAGGTGTTGCGCGAGCCGCTGGGCAGGGCACGACATGCCCGGCGCGGGAATTCTTCCCGACTGGCGCGCTTCAGAGACGGAGTGGCCGGCAGGACCTTCCCGGCATTGCCTGTGCGAGATGGGCATGCACCGGCTCCAACCGTTACGAAACTACACACGCCAACTCTCCAACAGAACCGCCGCCAGCCACTTTTCAACCAGGCCATGAGCACGCTTTCAGCGACACCAAGACCCGATAAGTAGTTTTCCTACAGTTCCGACAGCGATCTGTGCCTAGAGTTGCGGCCAGTTTCCGGTTCATGCCGGGAGCCGGCCAGGGCGCGCAGTCGAATGGCCACCACAGCCGCTCCGCCTCGAGAGCGGCATCGATCACACCGGAGACAGACTATGCACAAGCTGCCCATGAGCCGCCGGCTCGCCCATGCCTTGACGCTGACCACCAGCGCCGCCCTCGCCGCCTTTGCCCCACCGGCGCTGGCCCTGAACCCCAACTCGACCTCGGTCCAGATGTTCGAATGGAGCTGGCCCGACATCGCCACGGAATGCACCCAGTGGCTGGGCCCGAAGGGCTTCGGCGGCGTGCAGATCTCGCCCCCTGGTGCCTCCAAGGTGGCCAACGGCTGGTGGGGCGTCTACCAGCCAGTGAACTACGCCAACCTCACCAGCCGCATGGGCACCCCCGCGCAGCTGCAGGCCATGATCAACACCTGCCACACCGCCGGCGTGCGGGTGTACGCCGACATCGTGGTCAACCAGATGGCCGACGGCAGCGGCACCGCAACCGACGGCTCCACCTGGAACGCCGCCACGCTGAGCTACCCCTTCTTCAGCGCGAGTGACTTCCACCCCAACTGCAACATCAACCCGGAGGATTACAACTCCCCCGCCGGCCGCGGCAACGTGCAGAACTGCCGCCTGGGCGGCTTGCCCGACCTGGCCACCGAGAGCAGCTATGTGCAAGGTCAGATCGTCAACTACCTGAAGTCGCTGCTGGCGATGGGCGTGGACGGCTTTCGCATCGACGCCGCCAAGCACATGCCGGCCACCGCCTGGACGTCCATCATGAGCGCCGTGAAGGCGGCGTACCCGAAGACGCTGCAGGGCGAGCCGATCTGGGTCACGCAGGAAATCATCAACGACGGCGAGGTCGACCGCCCGAGCTATTTCCCCATCGGCACGCTCAACGAGTTTCAGTTCACATCGGCCATGCGCGATGTCTTCCGCAACAACAACGGCCTGAACCTCGCCAGCATCCCCTCCGTGATGGGCACCTGGGGCAACTGGGGCGGCAGTTGGGGCTTCATCCAGCCACAGAACGCCACCGTGTTCATCACCAACTGGGACACCGAGCGCAACGGCGGCTCGCTCAACATCAACAACGCCAACGGCAACGACGGCGCCAACCAGCGCTACACGCTGGCCAACATCTTCATGCTGGCCCAGGGCTACGGCGAGGCCCAGCTCTATTCCGGCTTCAAGTTCAGCAACACCGACGCCGACCGCCCCAGCACCAGCCCCTACAGCGGCGGCGTGCCACAGATCAACGTGGTGTGGGACTTCGCCCACCGCTGGACGCCGCTGGCCAACATGGTGGCCTTCCGCAACGCGGCCATCGGCCAGGCGCAGCAGAACTGGATCGTCGGCAACAACGGCAACCAGGTGGCGTTCAGCCGTGGCAATGTGGGCTTTGTGGCGCTGAACAACAGCGGCAGCGCCTGGACGCGCACCTTCGCCACCGGCCTGCCGGCCGGCACCTACTGCAACGTCATCAACGGCAACAAGAACGCGGCAGGCACCGGCTGCACGGCCGACACGGTCACGGTGGACGCCAGCGGCAATGCCAGCTTCACGGTGCCCGCCAACAACAGCGGCGCCAACCCGGCGGTGGCGATCTACACCGGGCAGAAGCTCAGTGGAGGCGGCGGCACCGGCGGCGGCACGGGCGGCACTGGCAGCTGCTCGGTGACCTTCACCATCGCCAATGCCAACACGACCTTCGGCCAGAACCTGCGCGTGGTCGGCAACGTGACGGGCCTGGGTGCCTGGGCACCGGGCTCGGGCTTCGCCCTGACCATCCAGGGCTCCGGCGCCAACGTGCCGTGGACCGGCACCGTGGCCCTGCCCGCGGGCACCGCCATTCAGTACAAGTACGTGAAGTGGAATGGCTCCACGGCGGTATGGGAGAGCAACCAGGCCACCGGCAGCGGCAACCGCGAGTTCACCAGCTGCGCCAGCGGCAGCGTCTCGCGCAACGACGGCAACTTCAAGTTCTGAGCAAGCCGGCCGCCGCGCCGAGGTCAGTGCGGCGGCCCGGCGGGCGCCACTGGCGTGATCATGACCTGGTCCACCCGGTAGGCGTCCACGTCCACCACCTCGAAGCGCCAGCCATCCCACTCGACCACATCGGTGCGGCGCGGGATGCGGCGCAGCATGGACATGAGGAAGCCAGCCAGCGTGTCGTAGGAGCCCGCGTGCGGCCAGCCGTCGATGCCCAGGGCTCTTTCCACGTCAGGGATCGGTGTGATGCCGTCAGCCAGATAGCTGCCGTCCTCGCGACGGACGATCTGCTCCTCGTCATGCGGCGCCACCAGGGCACCCATGACGGTGCTCATCACGTCGTTCAGCGTCACCACGCCCACCACCAGGCTGTACTCGTTGACGATGACGGCAAAGTCTTCATGCGCCTCGCGGAACTGGGTGAGCATCTCTGACAGCGTGAGGCGATCCGGCACGATGAGCACCTTCTTGACCAGCTCCGGCCCCAGTGCCAGCGACTCGCCCCGCAGCACGCGCTGGAACAGGTCGGTCGCATCCACATAGCCCACGATCTGATCGATCTCGCCGCCGTCGCACACCAGATAGGTCGAGTGCGGCGACTCGGCAATGCGCGTGCGAATGAGCGCGTCGTCATCGCCCCGCGAGAAGAACACGATGCGCTCCCGGTTGGTCATCACCGTCTCGACCGTGCGGGTGTCCAGCTCGAACACGTTCTCGATGACCTGCTGCTCCTCGTCGGCCACGACGCCGGCCTGGTAGCCAGCTTCGGTCAGCGCGAGGATGTCTCGGTGGCTGATGGTTTCGTCCCGCTTGGGCGGCAGGCCGAGCAAGCGGATCAGCCCTTCGGTGATGGCGCTGAAGGTCCAGGCCAGCGGCTTGAGCAGGCGGCACAGCAACAGCATGGGCCCCACAAGGGTCATCGCCACCCGCTCCGGCTCATTCATGGACAGACGCTTGGGCACCAGGTCGGCCATCACGATGAAGAGCGACGTGATGCTGACGAAGGACGCCGCAAACCCGAGCGTGGCGGCGGCCTCGGGCGCCATCATCAGCAGCAGCGCCGCTTCGAAATGAGGCGTGAAGGCGCCCTCCCCCACGATGCCGGCCAGGATGGCGACGGTGTTCACGCCGATCTGCACGACGGTGA
>JAIPCJ010000143.1 GCA_021738245.1 Methylotenera sp.
GTAAACCAACCCGTCAAGCCTGACGACCATAGCGACTTGGTCCCACTCCTTCCCATCCCGAACAGGACAGTGAAACGAGTCAGCGCCGATGATAGTGCGGATTCCCGTGTGAAAGTAGGTCATCGTCAGGCTATTTATTCAAGCCAACCCCTCACCAGTTTCCCTGGTGAGGGGTTTTGCTTTTGCGGCGCGCACGATTGCAACGGGTATCCGTTCAATTGCACCCCAATATGCGGGCGAGGCGACGAGAGCCTCTTTTGAGCAGAATGCGCGGTATGACAGAGTCTTCAAAGTCGCGACATACCGCTCGTAGGCCCTGAGGCTGGGGTCTTGTCGGGCGTTGATAGGCCTCCTAGCGACTCTCTCACGTATCTCACCAACACTCTCGCCGCCTCCGAACCCGACGGCAATGGCAGCGTCAATGCCTGCACCTTGGACAGCCCTACGTGCAGTCGCCACCCGGGAAACAGCTTTTGCAGAGCCGGCGTGCCCGCTTGCGCTGAGCCCGGCTCCTGAACGCAGAAATCGGGCGCGATGACCACGCCGGCGCCTTGTCGGGCGAGCTCAATCAGGGCGTCGAGGTCACTACCCCATACCGACGCCTGAAGCATCACTTCCTGACGTTCGCCCTGCTCGTGTTGCCAGATGCTTGGGTAGGGTTCCTCGCCCTGGCCGAGCAACAGGACGTCTGCATGGGTGAGATCACTCGGCTGCTGCAGCCCTTCGGTTCGTTGGCCATAGGCATGCACGCCGAAAGAAAGCACGGGCTGAGCGACCAGATGCTCCGGCGGCGAGTCGGTGATCCGAAAGGCAATGTCCAGACCTTCACGCAACAGATCCACGCGCCGGTCGGTGAAGAAGAGCTCGAAACGGACGGCTGGGTGCAGGGCGCGAAACCGGGCAAGCAGCGGGACCAACACATGCCGCCCGAAACCCGGTGTAGCGCTGATTCGCAGGGTGCCGTCCAGCTGATCCCGCGTCTGCCTGAGGGCCAGGCGAGCGCCTTCGGCGGCTTCACGGACAGCGCGAGCGCGAGCGTGCAGGCGCCTGCCCGCTTCGGTCAGGCCGAGGCTGCGGGTGCTGCGGGCGAACAGGGCCAAGCCCACCGCTGACTCGATGGCTGCGATGCGGCGGCTGATGGCGGCCCGCGTCAGCCCCAGGTCGCGTGCCGCCTGGGCGAAGCTGCCGGCCTGGGCGATCCGGGCAAACAGCTCGAGCGCATTGGCATCCAGAGCCACTTCGGCGGGCGTTTGGCGGCGGCGTCCGACACCGGGCGGTGTCGCGGGTTTTGTAGACATAGCGTTGACAAACTGGCGACGTTCGCCAGCCTACCGCACCAAAAGTTGCCAATCTAGACTTTTGACGTGCCTGGTTCGGCATGCCTCGCGTCCGCCTCCACTGCCATGTCTGCCCTCCCCATCTCGCTGAAGCCGCCTCCGACACCTCATGCTGATGCCGGTGCTAGCGCCGGTGCTGTCGACGAGGCTGCCAGGCCATCCGCCCCACACACGAGGGCTGACCCAGTGCGTCAGCGCAAGACGGCCCTCCGCTGCGCTGACGGTCGCCTGCTGGCGGCCACCTGGTACGAGCCGCCGGCAGACGACGAGCTCCGCGCCGTGGCCGTCGTCGGCGCCGCCACGGCGGTGCCAGCGGGCTACTACCGCTACTTCGCCGAATGGCTGGCGCTCCGCGGCTATGCCGTGTTGACCTTCGATTACCGCGGCATTGCCGCCTCCCGCACCGCCCTGCAGCCGGGCGAAGATGTACGCCTGCGAGATTGGGCTCGCCTGGACATGGCAGCCGCTCTGCATGCTGCCGACCGCTACCGCAATACGGCGCAGCACGCGCGTGGCCAGCCGCTCGGCTTGCTCTGGGTCGGCCATTCGCTGGGCGGCAACGCGGTAGGACTCGTCCCTGGCTTTGCCGAAAAGGTCGACGCCTTTCTCGGCGTGGCCGCCCAGGTGGCCTATTTCGGCCACTGGTCGGGCTGGGCGCGTGTGCAGGCGTGGGTGTTCTTTCACGCCATGCTGCCGGCACTGGTCTGCCTTCTGGGGCGCGCACCCGGCCGCGTGCTGGGGCCGCGTGCGCAAGACCTGCCCGCCGGGGCAGCCTGGGAGTGGGCAGCGTGGGGACGCACGCCCGGCTTTCTGTTCGGTGACCAGAGCCTGGACCGTGAGCGGGCTTATCACCAGTTCACCGGGCCAGTGCATCTCTGGAGCATCAGCGATGACCACCTGTTCGGCCCCGCCGCAGCCGTGGACGCCCTCGCTGACCAGTTCGAGGCGGCGCAGGTCATGCGGCATGTGCTGGCGCCACAAGACCTGGATGAAAAGCGCATCGAGCACTTCGGCCCCTTCCGACGCGACCTGGGCGCCCGCCTGTGGCCCCGACTGCTTGCCCCCATCGAAGCCGCGACACCGCGCCTGGCCATGCGTTTGCACTCGGCATAACTCCCGCTGCGCAAGCGCCCAGGCGCCGCTAAGGTGCCGCGCATGATCGATGACCGTTTCCTGGCCGAGAACCCCGTGGTGCACAGGCCACCGCTGAAGTTCTATTTCGACTTTTCGTCCCCGTACTCCTACATCGCATCCGAGTGGGTGGAGGCCGTCGCGGCACGGCACGGGCGCCGCGTCCAGTGGCATGCCATCTTGCTGGGGGCTACCTTCCAGGCGGCTGACCTGCGCCCGCCCAGCACCCATCCGCTCAAAGGCGATTACTGCCTGCGCGACTTCCAGCGCTCGGCGCGGTTTGCGGGGCTCCCCTACACGCAGCCCGCCGCTTTCCCGATCCCGACGCAGCAAGCCGCACGCATCTTCTGGTGGCTGAATGATCTGGACCCAGCGCGTGCCATCGCCTGGGCCCATGCCGGACTGCGGGCCTACTTCACCCGCGGCGTGCTGCTGAACGATGAGGCGGCCCTGCGCCAGTTGTTGACCGACTCAGACATCGACCCCGATGCTGCCCAGGCCGCCTGCCAGAACCCGGTCTACAAGCTGCGGCTCAAGTCCGAGAACGAGGCCGCGATTGCCGCCGGCGTCTTCGGCGCGCCGTTCTTCATCGTCGATGGCGAGCCCTTCTGGGGCAACGATCGGCAGCAGCAAATCGATCGCTGGCTGGCCAGTGGGCCATTCAAGGGCCTGCTCTGACCTTCACCGGCGCGTCATGACGGGCGGGCAGCATGCCTGCCATGCCGACGACGCAAGACCCCGCTGCAGCCGCCGACACGCCGACCCTGTCGGTGCGCACGGTGTGGATCTCGGACCTCCACCTGGGCACGCCCGGCTGTCAGGCCCATGCCCTGCTGGACTTCCTGCGGGACGTCGAGTGCGAGACCCTCTACCTCGTCGGCGACATCATCGACGGTTGGCAGTTGCGCCGCTCCTGGTACTGGCCGCAGGCGCACAACGACGTCGTGCAGAAGCTGCTGCGCAAGGCGCGCAAGGGCACGCGGGTGATCTTCATCCCGGGCAACCACGACGAATTCGCGCGCAAATACATCGCGCACAACTTCGGCGGCATCGACGTGCTGGACGAAGCCATCCACGTGACCGCCGACGGCCGGCGGCTGTGGGTCACGCACGGTGACCTGTACGATGGCGTGGTGCAGTACGCCCGCTGGCTGGCCGTGGCGGGCGACCTGGCCTACGAGTTCACGCTCAAGGCCAATCGCTGGTTCAACCGCATCCGCGCCAAGATGGGCTTGCCGTACTGGAGCCTGTCGCGCTACCTCAAGCACAAAGTCAAACGGGCGGTCAGCTTCATCAACGAGTTTGAGAATGCGGTCGCGCGCGAGGCGCGCAAGCGTGGCGCCGACGGCGTGGTCTGCGGGCACATCCACCACGCCGAGATGCGCGACATCGACGGCATCCTCTACTGCAACGACGGCGACTGGGTCGAGAGCCTCACAGCGCTGGTGGAGCACCACGACGGCCAGCTCGAGATCATCGACCGCGGCTACCAAGCCGCACTGCCGGGCATGCGCATCGCGACGGCGCCCGCTCCGAGCCCCAGCCCGGCCGCCGTGCCGCTGCCGGTGCCGGCCGCCGTGCGCGACACCCTCAGCTGACGCGCCTGAGCAGGGGCTGTCCGGCACGCAACTGCACGCCGGTCTCGATGCCCGGGGCGAGGTCGAACCCCGGCGGCGCGAACACGATGATGGTCGACCCATGCTCGAACCAGCCCATCTCCTGGCCCTTGGCCTGCGAGGCGGCGCACGGCATTTCGTTGGCGCCGCGCCGCCCTAAGTGCAGGAGCACGTCCAGAAAGTGCAGCCGGATGCTGGCCACGAGAATGGCCGCCACCGGCACCAGCGCCAGCGGCTCACCTGTGGCCAGGCGCATGCGCAGCACCGCCCGCTCATTGCGGCAGAACAAACGCTCCACGCGCGCCAAGGCCACCGGGTTCACGTTCCAGGTGTCGCCGCTCAGGTAGGTCACGTGCTCCACGGTGCCGTCCGCTGGCGCATGGAAGCGGTGGTACATCGCCGAGGTCAGCCGCAGCGTGATGAAGCGCCCGCCCTCGAACACGCTGGCATCCTGCGTCGGGCCGAACAGGTCAGCCATCGCATACGGCGAGCCCTTGGCCTGGAACACCTGGCCGCGCTGCACGACACCGCAGGCGCCGACGATGCCGTCGCTCGGGCTGCACAGGATGTCCGGGCGAGGGTCGAACGGCCGTGACCCCGGTTTCAGCTCGCGCGTGAAGCAGTCCTTCAGCGAGCGGAACTCCGTGCGCTGCGCTTCTGTCAAATCCAGCGGCGTGAACAAGCGCCAGACCGCGATGGACAGCCGCGTCAGCCATCGGCTCTCGATGCGCGAAAAGCGCCCCATCGCTTGGGTGAGGGCAATGCGCGGCACGCGGTTGGTCAGCAGGAAGTTCAGGTCTTCCTGCGCGCCCAGGCGTGCCAGCCAGCCCCGGCGGGGCAGGGTGTCGGTGTCACTCACGAATCAGAACTTTCGCGCCAGCATTTCCCGCAGCACCCCGCGGCGGATGGCCTTGGCGGTCAGCTCGGGCGCCGTCCACCACCAGCCGTCCGCCTGCATCTCGGCGCAGGCCGCCACGAAGCGCGCGGCCACCGCCTCGAAGGCGGCATCGTCATAGTTCAGGCTGAAGATGAAGCGGCCCGTACCGACCCAGCTGAGCGCCAGCCCGTGCTTGCGCAGGTAGAACTGCAGCATCCAGTGATAGCGACCGGGCTGGGTGTAGAGCACCGTCCAGATCGTCGACAGATTGGCCACGCGCACCGGCACGCCGGCCTCGGTCAGGCGCTCGTTCAGTTGCGCGGCGCGTGCATCCCATCGCGCGTCCAGTCCTTCGTAGAGCGCCTTCACTTCGGGCTGCTCCAGGCGGCGCAGGAAGGCCGCCATCGCGGCCACCACATAGGGGTGCGCGTTGAACGTGCCGCGCGCGAAGCAGATGTCGGCGGGGCGATCGTCGCGGTAGCGTGTCATCAAGGCGCGCGAGCCGCCCACCACGCCGATCGGCAGCCCGCCGCCCAGCGTCTTGCCATAGGTGACCAGGTCGGCCTTCACGCCAAAGTACTCTTGGGCGCCCCCCGGCGCGAGCCGGAATCCGACGAAGACTTCGTCGAAGATCAGCACGATGCCCCGTGCGGTGCACACCTCGCGCAAGCGCTTGAGCCAGGCGGTGTAGGCCGCGCGGTCGACGCCCGCGCGGCGAGCGCCGTCGATGAGGGCGGAGTCTGCGGGTGCGTTCGCATTCGGGTGCAAGGCCTGCAGCGGGTTGACCAGCACGCAGGCAATGTCGCGCCGGGTCGCCAGCACCTGCAGCGAGCGCTCGGCCATGTCCTGCAGCGTGAAGGTCTCGCGCGGCGGCAGTGGGTTGCCCGGGCCGGGCTGAACGTCCTCCCACCAGCCGTGGTACGCGCCCGCAAACCGCACCAGACGCTTGCGCTTGGTGTGATAACGCGCCAGCCGCACGGCCTGCATGACGGCTTCGGTGCCGCTCATGTGGAAGCTGAACTCCTCATGGCCCGACACCTCGCGCAGCCGACGCAGCACCTCCAGCATGCTGGGGTGGTAGGCGCCCAGCACAGGCCCGAGCTCGCGTGCGGTGGCCACGGCCTCGTCGATGCAGGCCTTGTAGGTGTCCGTGCCCAGCAGGTTGACGCCGTAAGAGCCGGTCAGGTCGTAGAAGCGGTTGCCGTCCAGGTCCTGCACCTGCACGCCGTCGCTGGACTGCAGGAAGCCGCCCACCTGCACCTGCGCGCGCAGCACCGGGCTGAACTGAAACGGCACGCGGTAGCGGCCGGTGAAGCGCAGGTCCGGGATCGACTCCCGCGCCTCGGCCGTGGCCGCCAGCGTCTTCGCGTAGCGGGTGTCGAACTCCGCGCCCAGGCGCTGTAGCGCGGCGCGGCGCTGCGCGGCCACGGCCGCGGGGGCGCCGTCGGCCGCAAAGAACTGCGCCTCGTCATAGGCATAGCCCGGCACCCAGCGCGCCAGGCGCTTGGCCATGCGCGAATGGCCCGCCAGCGAGCGGTGCTTGGCACGCGAAAGCTGCAGGCGCTGGCGGGCGGCCGGCAGCAGGGCCAGCACGCCCAGGGCGAGGGCGGACAGCGTCAGGGTCTCGTCCATGGCGGGCTCGCTCAGTGGGCGACGTGATCCATCGGGTCGATCAGCTGGCCGCGCAGCAGGTACAGCGGGGCCTTGTGATACAGGTAGATATCGTGGAAGGGGTCGGTGATGATCTTGGTCATCCAGGCCAGGCCCTGCATGGCGCCCTGCGTCACCCACAGCTGGCCGACGCGGAAGAACAGACCCACCACGCCCAGGCAGAACCAGGCCATGCCCACGTCTTCCACATAACCCTGCCAGCCCACGGCGGGCTGGATCAGGCCGCCGAGCGAGGGCGAGAGCCACAGCACCGCCGGCAGCGCCACCCACACCGCCAGCAGCACGATCTTGCGGCGGATGTTGTAGCCGACCTTGATGGCTTCCTTGTATTCGTCCGTGGCCTGGTTCACTTCGTCGTAGCCGCGCGGCTCGAAGAAGAAATGGCCCGCCTGGCGGGTCGTCATCGATACGCACCAGGCCAGCAGGGCGGCCCAGGCCGGGTTCACGAACACCAGCCCGTAGGCGACCAGGAAGCTCACCGCGCTGATGAAGTGCAGCGTCTGGTTGATGCGGCTGTGGTGGTAGTAGCGGTGGTCGTCCCAGCGCTGGGTCTTCAGGGTTTGGAAGAACTCGTTCACGTGCCGTCCTCGTTCGGTTGGAAACTGGCGCGCATGGTGGTCGCGCTGCGTGAAAACGCCGTGACGCTTCCGTTGTCATCGTGTTGTTGCATGCCGCCATGACCATTCAGTCATGAAGCCCGCACACCACGCTGACGACATCCTGGTCGATGACCTGCCTGCACCGCGCCACTCGCGCCGACTGGCGGTCGTGACCGAGACCTATCCGCCCGAGGTCAATGGCGTGGCCATGTCGATGGCCCGCGTGGTGGACGGCCTGAACCGCCGCAACCACGACGTGCAACTCATCCGCCCGCGCCAGCCGGCGCGCCTGGCCGTGCAGGCCGGCGCACCGCGCGCCGATGTGGAAGAGGTGCTCACCAAGGGCCTGCCCGTGCCGCTCTACCCGAATCTGCGCATGGGCGTGCCGAGCAAGCGTGCGCTGGTGCGGCTGTGGTCGCTGCACCGGCCGGACGTGGTGCACATCGCCACCGAAGGGCCGCTCGGCTGGTCAGCGCTGCAGGCGGCGCAGCATCTGTCGCTGCCGGTCACGTCAGACTACCGCACCAACTTCCACGCCTACGGCAAGCACTACCGTCTCGGGCTGTTCTCCAAGCCCATCATGGGCTACCTGCGCAAGTTCCATAACCGCTGCGACGCGACCATGGTGCCCACCGAGACCATGCGCGTGCAGCTTGCCGAGCGGGGGTTCGAACGGCTCACCGTGGTGGGCCGCGGGGTCGATGCACAGCGCTTCGACCCCGCGCGCCGCAGCGATGCGATGCGTGAGGCCTGGGGCGCCGCGCCGGGCGATCTCGTCATGGGCTACGTCGGGCGGCTGGCGCCGGAGAAGAACCTCGGCGCGGTGCTTGCGGCCTACGAGGCCGTCAAGTCGGCGCATCCGCGCGCGCGGCTGGTGTTCGTGGGCGATGGCCCCATGCGGGCCGAGCTGGCCGCCCGTGCGCCGGAGGCCGTGTTCGCCGGCCAGCGCAGCGGCGACGACCTGGCCGCGCACTACGCCGGGCTCGATCTCTTTCTCTTCCCCAGCCTCACCGAGACCTTCGGCAACGTCACCACCGAAGCCATGGCCAGCGGCTGCGCGGTCGTGGCCTTCGACAGCGCCGCCGCGGGCGAGCTGATCCGCAGCGGCGTCAACGGCTGGCTCGCCGGCGCCGGCCGCGAGGCCGACTTCGTGGCCACCGCCCGCCACGCCGCGAGCGATGCCCAGGCGCGCCGGGCCGTCGCCGACGCGGCACGCGCCACCGCGCGTCGGCTGGACTGGGGCGACATCACCGCCCGCTTCGAGGGCGTGCTGGAAGGCGCCATCGCGCGTGCGGAGTCAGCGGCGCTGCTGCAGGGGCTGCAACCGGCGGCGTGAGGCGCAGAGCAGACCTTGGCGCAGGGAGCGGGACTGCCGCCGCACGGCCCCCGCGGTCCGCAAGAGATTGCAGCCGCACGTCCTGCAAGGCAGCCGGGGGACGTTCATTCAATGCAGCACCTACCTCTGTTCAGCGGCGCCGCTCAGCGCCTGAACCAATGCGTCAAACACCAGCCGCGTGCGCGCCGGGACGGGGGCGCGTTGCGAGCGGTAGACGTAGAGCGTCCACGGCGGGGATTGGCAGTCGGCGAGCGTCCTGACCAGCCGGCCGTCCGCCAGTAGCGGTGCGGCCATGAAGTCGGGCACCTGGCCGAAGCCGGCGCCTGCGCAGATCGCGGAGAACTCCGCGTCGGCGTCGTTGCTGATGAACACCGGCTTGGGCGGCGACACCTGGCGGCCTTCGGAGAACAGCCAGGGCCAGGGGCGGCCCGCGTTGGCGTCGATCAGGGCGGTGGTCGGCCGCGCCAGCAGCTCGTCCAGCGATCGCGGCGCGCCGACGCGCTCGACCAGCGCAGGCGTGCCCACAACCTCCAGCGTCACCGGTGCCACGGCCCGGGCCACGAAGCGACTGTCCCGCAGGATGCCGACGCGCACGCCCACGTCGATCTGCTGGTCGACCACATCGGCCAGCGCATCTGACAAGCGCAGGTCGATCTGCAGACCCGGGTGCGCGGGCAGGGTGGCCGCCAGGGCGCGCTGCACCAACTGGCGGCCAAGCGAGGTGGGCGCCGCGATTCGCACGATGCCCGCCAGCTCCGAGGGGCGGCGGCGGTCGCTGCGGTGAAAGAGGGCGTCCAGCCCCTGCACCGCATCCCGCGCCGGCCCCAGCAGCTGCTGGCCGAAATCGCTCAGCTGCACGCCGCGTGTGCTGCGGTGAAAGAGCGGCTCGCCGAGTTCCTCCTCAAGCTCTTTTACCACGCGTGTCACCACCTGCGGGGAGATGCCCAGGCGCTGGGCCGCGTCCCGGAAGTTGCGGCTGTCAGCAGCCACGCAGAACACGCGCAGGGCGTCGAGCCGGTTGTTCATGCGGAGTGTTCCTGGTTGTGGAATTCAGAACGCGTGGACTGTCAATATACAGAGAACGCTGCGCTCTCCAAACTGACGTCCATCGCAACTCCAACACCCCCCGAGAGGACTCCCCATGAGCGTTTTGAATGGCATCCAAGGCAAGGTCGTCGTCATCACCGGCGCCAGCAGCGGCCTGGGCGAGGCCACGGCCCGCCACCTCGCCGCCCGCGGCGCCCGCCTCGTGCTGGCTGCACGCCGCGCCGATCGTCTGGCGGCGCTGCAGGCTGAACTGGCTGCCGGCGGTGCTGAAGCCCTGGTGGTCGCCACTGACGTGGCTGACGCTGCCCAGGTGCAGGCCCTGGCCGACCAGACCCTGGCGCATTTCGGCCGTATCGATGTGTGGGTCAACAACGCCGGCATCATGCCTCTGGCACCACTGGCCCAGGCCAAGGTCGATGAATGGAGCCGCATGATCGACGTGAACATCAAGGGCGTGCTGCACGGCATCGCCGCAGCCTTGCCGGCGATGACGGTGCAAAAGAGCGGCCACTTCATCAACATCGCGTCGGTCGCCGGCCTCAAGCTGTTCACGCCTATCGGCACGGTCTACAGCGCCACCAAGTTCGCCGTGCGCGCCCTGTCCGAAGGCCTGCGCGCGGAAGCCCCAGAAGGCGTTCGCACCACCATCGTGTCGCCTGGCGCGGTCGAGTCTGAACTGAAGTTGGGCAGCAGCGACCCGGGCTCTGCCGCGGGCGTGAAGGCGTTCTACGAGGCCAACCAGATCCCGGCGGACTCGGTGGCCCGCGCGATTGCCTATGCGATCGAGCAGCCTGCCGACGTAGACATCAATGAGATCGTGCTGCGTCCGACGGTGCAGGACTTCTGAAGGCCCGGCGCGAGCGGATCATCAGGGCCGCAATCGCCGCCGACATGGCCAGGCCCAGGCCGGTGAGGGTGGCCGCGATCGGCACGCCGGCCGCCTCGCAGCCGGCGTAGGCCGCCAGCATCAGCAGCACGCTGAGGTTTTCGTTGAAGCCCTGCACGGCGACGGAGCGACCGGCGCTCAGCAGCACGGCGCCGCGGTGCTGCAGCAGCGCGTTCAGCGGCACGACCATGGCGCCGCCCACGGCGCCGACCAGCGCCAGCGTGATGGCGGCGGTCGGCACCTGGTCGATCTGCGTCACCACCGGCATGAGCAGCCCCAGGGCGAGGCCGGCCCACAGGCCGTGGCGCGCCTGGTGCAGGGCCAGCCAGCGGCCGGCTGCAGCCGCGCCGGCAATCACGCCCACTGCGACTGCGGCCTGCAGATAGGCCGCCTGGCTCAGCGGCAGGCGTAGCGCCTCGCCGGCCCAGCGCAGCACGGCGAACTGCAGGGTCGCGCCCACGCCCCAGAACAGCGTCGTGGCCGCCAGCGAGAGGCCGCCCTCGGCGTCTTGCCACAGCCGCCGGTTGGCGCTGCGGAACTCGCGCAGCAGCGCGGTCGGGTCATGCGCAGCGCTGCGCTGGCGCTGGCCGCTGTCAGGGATGCCGGCGTTCAGCACGCTGCTCAGCGCATAGATCACCAGCAGCGCCAGCAGCGAGCCGGTCAGCTTGTCGGCCGGCAGGTCCAGCGTGTCGCCCATCTCCGCGAAAGACGAGGCGAGCCAGACCGGGCTCACCAGCGCGCCGCCCAGCACTGCGCCGAGCAACGCGGCCGAGACCACGCTGATCTCAATCCAGCCATTGGCCTTGACCAGCGCGGCCGGCTCGGCGAGTTCAGTGATGAGGCCGTACTTGGCCGGCGCATAGGCCGCGGCACCCAGGCCCACCACGGCCAGTGCCGCCACGGGATGCAGGCCGAGTGCGGCCAGCACCAGGCCCACCATCTTCACGAGGTTCATGGCCGCCATCACCCGGCCCTTGGCGAAAGCATCGGCCAGCGGGCCGACCCAGGGCGCCAGCAGCACATAGGCCGCCATGAAGCCGAACTTGAGCAGCGGCGCCCACCACGGCGCATAGCCTTGCTGCACCAGCAGCGCGATGGCGACGATCAGCAGCGCGTTGTCGGCCAAGGCCGACGCGAACTGCGCGCCGATGACGAGCCCGAAGCCCCGCGGCAGGCGGACCGCCGCAGGCGGGGCATCAGGGGCTTGGGCGACGCTGGTCACAGGGACGTCACTGTCGGCGCCGGGCATGAAGCCGCGATGAAACCCCGCATGACGTGGGGATGACGTTTGCGGGATAACTGTATGAAAGTACAGTTGTTGGCATGGAAGTCCAGAGCAAGCTCGCCATCCTGGCCGACGCCGCCAAGTACGACGCCTCCTGCGCCAGCAGCGGCGGCGACCGGCGTGACTCGCGCGATGGCCGAGGCATCGGCTCCACCACCGGCAGCGGCATCTGTCATGCCTACGCACCGGACGGCCGCTGCATCTCGCTGCTCAAGGTGCTGCTGACCAACTGGTGCGTCTACGACTGCCTCTACTGCATCAACCGCAAGAGCAGCGACGTGCGGCGGGCCCGCTTCAGCATCGACGAGGTGGTGCAGCTGACGCTGTCCTTCTACCGGCGTAACGTCATCGAAGGCCTGTTCCTGTCCAGCGGCATCATCCGCAACCCCGACTACACGATGGAGCAGGTCATCGAGGTCGCGCGGCGGTTGCGCGAGGAAGAGCACTTCAAGGGCTACATCCACCTCAAGACCATTCCCGATGCCTCGCCCGAGCTGGTGGAGCGCGCCGGGCGTTACGCCGACCGGTTGTCCATCAACGTCGAGCTGCCCAGCGCCAGCAGCCTCAAGGCGCTGGCGCCCGAGAAGGACGCGGGTGGCATCGAGCGCACCATGTCCCGCATCCACCTGCGGCTGCAGGCCGCGCGCGAGGCCCGGCGTGAGGCGGCGGCCCTGCGCTCGCTGCCCGGCGCGCCGCCCGCCGCCGCGGCGGCGCCCCGTTCCGCGCCGGCCGGGCAAAGCACGCAGCTGACCGTCGGCGCCGA
>JAIPCJ010000144.1 GCA_021738245.1 Methylotenera sp.
GCGAGTCTGGCCGCTCCGGCGGCTCGGGCGGCTCGGGCGGCGGGGGCGGTGGTGCCTGGGCTTCAGGCGGCTCGGCCGGCGCCGACAGAGCCCGCGCGCGCGGCGCCAGCACCAGCCGCGCCGCGAGCTCGGCGTCGGCCTGCGTGACCGACGAACGCCCGGCCAGCGCGGCCGCGGCGCGCGCCGCACACCAGGCCTGCCAGACGGTGCGCATCGAGACAATGCCCAGCGCCGAAGCCGTCGCGCACAAGGCCTGCACGGTGGCCTCATCACAAGCCACCGCGCCGAGGCGCGCGCGGGCGGTGTTGAAGGTGGCCGGGGCGGGGAATTCAGGGACGGTGCCGTCCGCGTCGAGTGTCACCGCGGCGATCAGCCCAAGCCGCTCCTGCAGGGATGCCGGCAGGGTCTCGTCGGGCGACAGGCCTTCATCGAGGGCCACGAGGCCGAGGTGGGCCTGGCGGTCGTCCAGTGCCGCGGCGAGCCGGGCGGCGGGGCCGGCGTCGGCCCGGTCGGCCCTGGGCAGCAGCAGCAGGCCACCTGCGGCCTCGGCGATCAGACCCGGCTGTTGCACGGGCCGGCCGGCGGCGAGGCTGGCACCGAGATCGAGCCCGCCGAGCAGGCGGTCGTCATCCACCTGCAGGGGCACGCGGCGCCAGGGAGCGCCCGCAGGCAGCGCGGAGCGCAGGCCGGCGAGCAGCGCCTCGCGGGCGGGGCTGTGGCCGCCCCGCAGGCACAGCCCGCCCAGCCCGATCGGGTCGACGGCCAGCAGGCAGGCGGCCTGGGTCGCGGCGTCGTTCATCGGCACGTACCGCCCGGGGCAGGCGGCCTCAGGCCCACAGCTCAGCGACGGCACGCTCGATGCGGTCGCCGGAGGCGGTGTCGTCCAGCGGATTGCGACGCAGCCGGTGCCGCAAGGCCGACACGGCCACGTCGCGCAGGTGCGTGAGCGTGACGGCTTCGGCCGCCTCCAGCGCCGCCAGCGCACGGGCCGCGCGCATCAGCGTCAGCTCACCCCGCAGGCCGTCGCTCCCCACGGCGAGGCACAGCTCGGCGGCGCGCTGCAGCACGTCGTCACCCACGGTGAGCGTACCCAGGCGGTCTCGGGCCTGCAGGATCTGGCGGCGCACCTTGGCATCGGCCTTGGCCCACTGCGCACTGAAGGCTGCGGGGTCGCGCTCATAGGCGTCGCGGCGGCGCACCACCTCCACGCGCTCGGCGATGTCGGTGGGCGTGCGCACCTCGACACTCAGGCCAAAGCGGTCTTGCAACTGCGGGCGCAGCTCACCTTCTTCCGGGTTGCCGCTGCCGATCAGCACGAAGCGGGCCGGGTGGCGCAGGCTCAGGCCCTCGCGTTCGATGAGGTTCTCGCCCGAGGCCGCCACATCGATGAGCAGGTCCACGAGATGGTCTTCCAGCAGGTTGACCTCGTCGATGTACAAGAAGCCCCGGTGGGCCTTGGCCAGCAAGCCGGGCTCGAACACCTTCACGCCCTGCGACAGCGCGCGCTCCAGGTCCAGTGCGCCCAGCACGCGGTCTTCGCTGGCGCCCAGCGGCAGGTCGACCACGGGCACGGGCAGCTCTTCGGTACGCACCCGCACGCCCTGCTTCAGGTGCACGCAGTCGTCACAGCCGCCGATGGCCTGGGGGTCGCAGTGGTAGCGGCAGCCCTGCACGGCGCGCATCTTGGGCAGCAGGGCCGCCAGGCCCCGTACCGCGGTGGACTTGCCGGTGCCGCGGTCGCCCAGCACCAGCAGCCCGCCGATGGCCGGCTCGACGGCGGCGATCAGGATGGCGCGCTTCATCTCGTCCTGGCCGACGAGGGCGGAAAAGGGATAGGGGGTGCTCATGAAATCAGTGGGCCTCTCGTTCACTGGCATGCCGGCGGGCACGCCGCACGGCCTGGAAGGCCAGCAGCGCCAGCACCGGCACGCTCAGGCCCACGAAGAGATCGACGTCGAGCTTGAGCCCGAGCGAGCGGCCACCCTTGGCCACATAGCCGACCACCCCGGCCATGTAGTAGACGATGGCCGCGATGGACAGGCCTTCCACGGTCTGCTGCAGCCGCAGCTGCAGCTTGGCGCGGCGGTCCATGGACGCGAGCAGGGCCAGGTTTTGCTGCTCGCGCACGATGTCCACGCGGGTCGACAGCAGATGGCTGGCCTGGGCCACGCGCTCGGAGAGGTCGTGCATGCGCTGCGAGACGGTGGCGCAGGTAGCCACCGCGGGCGTGAAGCGGCGGCCCATGAACTCGTCCAGCGTCTGCAGGCCGGTGAGGCGGCGCTCGCGCAGCTCACCGATGCGGGTACGCACCAGGGCCGCATACGCCCGGCAGGCACCGAAGCGGAACTGGCTCGCGGCCAGGCCGCTCTCGATCTCGGCCGCCAGCCGCGTGAGCTCCTGCAGCAGGTTTTCGTCGCGGCCGGTCTCGCGGGCGTTGCCGGCCGCGATGCTGTCGGCGAGGGCCGCCAGCGCACGCTCGATGGCTTGCAGGCGCGGCGACAGGCGCCGGGCCACCGGGAAGGCCAGCAAGGCCATCATGCGGTAGGCCTCGATCTCGAAGAGGCGCTGCAGCATGCGGCCCGCCACCAGCGGCGTGAAGCCCTGGTCGATGAGCAGGAAACGGCCAAAGCCGTCGGTATGGGTCAGGAAGTCGGAGTAGGCCAGGCCGGCTCCGTCGCCGATGGCGCTGCCCACCACCATGCGCTCGCCGAAGCACTGGCGCAGCAGGTCGCCCAGGGCCCGGCCTTCGGTGGGAGACAGCAGCTCGGCATGGCCGGCATAAACGGTCATGCCGGGGACGCCAGCCAGCCAGCCAGCCGGCAGCTGCGCGGCAGCCGTGTCGGCGAACGGCTCGCCCTCGCCGGACGGCATCAGCAGGGTGTAGCTGGAGAACTCGCCGTGCCGCTCCCATTTCAGGCGCAGTGCGCCGATGGGGCCGCTCCAGTGCACGGCATCGGGCGCGGGAGCCGGTTGGCCGTGCTGCCGGCACAGCCGGCCGAGGTGGGCCAGCTCGCGCTCGCGCTCGTCCGCGTCCACCAGCACCGCCACATAGCTCGCCCGCCCGGGGGCCGCGAGCGGCTCGGACGGGCGGGCGTGGACCTCCATGGCCAGCGCGCTGCGCTCCGGGAGATCAGCGGGCAGCAGCCGCACGTCAGAGGTCCATCCGACGCAGGGGCTGGCCGCACAGCGCAGCAGGCCTCATGCCTAGGCCTTCTTCACGTAGGCCGTGCACCAGCCCTTGGCCGAGACTTGCTTGCCCGCAAAGATCGGGCAGCCGCCGGCGGCAGCCCCGGCCTTGCCCTGGTAGAGCGAGCAGTTCCCGCAGGCAGAGCCGGCCACGTACTTGGGTTGCTTGGCCTTGTCGATCTTGGAGGCATCGGCGTGATAGCCGAGGGACTGGGCGGTGGCGTCTTTCTCGTCCACCATCGCCTGCGACCACGCCGTTCCGGCGATGAGGCCGGCTCCGGCAACGGGGATGAGACGGATGAACTGGCGACGGCTGTTCATGGGGTAGACCTTTCGTGTCTGCTGGCAACGGGGGGAAGGGAGGCGACCGGTCGGTGCCAGCGGGCCCGAAGGTCGAACAGGTGACAGACCCCGGCCGACGCGAGGCACGCGCCGACCCAGGCCACGCCCGCGCCACCCAGGCCCAGGCGCAAGGCCAGGGCCAGGCTGACGCCGGCGAGCAGATTGGGCAGCAGGCCGCGCGGGGCTGCACTGATGTGGGTCAGAAGCCAGAGCAGTTCGATCAGGCTTGCCAGCAGCACGACCTCGACCATGCGCAACAAAACTTCAGACTCGTTCACGCGCACCTCACGCAAGCGTCCAAACGGGCCTCAGACACGGGCCAACCCGAGCAGGTGGGCCATGTCCTTGAAGAAGATGCGCACATGGGCCATGGGCCGCGCGCGCACCAGGCGCTTGTGCATGTAGGCGTCGAAGGTCAGTTGCTGCACATCGCGGTCGCGGCAGATGCTGACGAAGCGCTCGCGCCGCTTGTCGCTCGAATACCAGAAGTGCTGCATGACGCCGAGCACCCAGAACACCCGGCCGTGCTCACGCATGAAGCGCTTGCGGGCGCTGGCCAGGGCCCGGGGCTTGCCGGTGCGCAGCAGCTCGGCCACGGCCTCGGCCGCCAGGCGCCCGCCCAGCATCGCGTAGTAGATGCCTTCGCCCGACGCCGGGGCGACCACCCCGGCAGCATCACCCGCCAGCACCACATCGCGGCCGTTGTCCCAGCGCGGCAGGGGCTTCATGGGAATGGGCGCGCCCTCGCGACGCAGCGTGCGCGCCTCGGCCAGGCCGGCGGACTTGCGCAGTTGCATCACGCCCCGGCGCAAGGAGAAGCCTTTGTCGGCGCTGCCGGTGCCCACGCTAACACTGGCGCCATGCGGGAAGACCCAGCCGTAGAAGTCGGGCGACAGGCTGCCCCGGTAGTGCACTTCGCAGCGGCTGGCCGCGTAGCCGACGGGCAGGGCCTCAGGCACCGCGATGATCTCGTGGTACGCGAACACGAAGCGGCCCTTGTCGGCACCGGGCACGGCCTGCTGGGCCACCTGCGAGCGCGCGCCGTCGGCCCCGATGACGGCCCGGGTGCGCACGCTGTCAGCGCCGGCCTCGGTGCTGAAGTGCACGACGCTGATGCCGTCGTCATCGCGGCTCAGGCGCTCGAAGCTGCCCACGCGGCGCTCGGCTCCGTGCGAGGCCGCGCGCTTGCGCAGCCATTCGTCGAAGTGCTCGCGGTCCACCATGCCGACGAAGCCGCCCTCGATCGGGATGTCCACCTCCACGGCCTGCGGCGAGATCATGCGCGCCGCGGTGGCACGCGCCACCAGCATCTCGTCGGGGATGGCGAAGTCCTGGATGAGGCGCGGCGGGATGGCGCCGCCGCAGGGCTTGATGCGGCCGGCGCGGTCGAGCAGCAGCACGCGGTGCCCGGCGCGTGCCAGGTCATCGGCTGCCGTCGCACCCGCCGGGCCGCCACCGATGACGACGGCATCGAAGTCGACCGTGGCACTCGCCGTCATGGGGCTCTCCTGAGCGGGCCGAGGGGGCTGGGCTGCGGTGCCGCCACCGTGGCGTCGACACGGGCGGCCAGGCGGGCGGCCACCAGGAACAGGGCTGCATTGGCCACGAACACCAGCGCATAGGCGGGGCCAGGGCTTGCCAGCAGCCAGCGCGCGAAGTCACTGGCCGCCGTGCCGACGATGCCCCCGAGAGCGAAGGCCTGGGCCTGGGCCGCGCCCCACAGGCCCATGCGCACGCCTTCCTGGTGGGCGCCGCCCGCACCCGCCAGGCCCATCATCGAGCCGATGGCGGCGATGGAGAACGCACCGGTGGTAAGGCCGAGCAGGAAAACATTCGGCGCCAGCGGCCAGCCCGGCCCGACCAGGCCCGCCATGACCAGGCCCGACAATGCGAGGCCCGAGGCCACGCAGCCCCAGACGGTCCAGCGCTGCAGGCTGCCCCAGCGCCCGCCGGCCCAGCGGCTGCCCGCGCCCGCGGCCAGCAGCATGCCCACCAGGGCGCCGCCATGCTGGGTGCCGGACAGCTGGGTCGTCGCCCCCGGCGTGAGGCCGAAGACCAGACCGGCGAACGGCTCCAGGATGAGGTCTTGCATGCTGTAGGCCAGCATGGAGACGAAGACGAAGATCGTGAAGCGGCGCGCCCGCGTCTCGGCCCACACCGCGCGCAAGGCCTGGCCGAAAGGCAGCTGCGCCACCGCGGCCTCCCCCGGCGCAGCGCCCGGCCCTTCCAGGCGGAACAAGGCGATGGCGGCGACCAGCACCGCCGTCAGCGCCACGCCACCGGCCACCGCCAGCAGGCGCTGCGGCGAGAACGGGTCGAGCAGGCTGCCCGAGACCTTGGCCGTGATGACGAAGCCGACGATCATCAGGATCCACACCGTGGTGGCCGCCGCCGCCCGGCGATCAGGCGCGACGCGCTTGGCCAGCAACGTCAGCAGCGAGGTGCCACTGGCCGCGACGCCCAGGCCGATCAGGCCATAGGCCAGCAGCGCCAAGGCCACGCCCGCGGCGAGGTGCTCGCCCATCAGCACCGTGGCCAGCGCGGCCAGCCAGCCGCCCGCGGCCAGCGTCGCCATGCCGCCCAGGATCCACGGCGTGCAGCGCCGGCCCTGGTCGGCGCCGTGGCCCATGCGCGGGCGCGCCACCTGCACCACGTAGTGCCAGCCCAGCAACAGGCCCGGCAACAAGGCCGGCAGCGCCATCTCGACCACCATCACGCGGTTCAGCGTCGAGGTGGTCAACACCACGATGGCGCCGAGCGCCGACTGCACCAGGCCCAGGCGCAGCACGCCCCACCATCCCATGGGTCTGCTCATGCGATCACCCCCCGCAGCGCAAACGCGCTGACCAGCATGCCCGACACATACAACGGCACGCCGGCACCGCTGTACCAGAGCGCGCGCTGGATCGGCTGGGCCATGAAGCGCCGCATCATCAGCAGCTGGACGGCCAGCAAGCCGGCGACCACCAGCGCATGCCCGCCCTGCCCCCAGGACGCGAGCAGCGCGATGACCACCACCTGCGGCAAGGCCATCACGGCACTGGCCACCTGCGCCGCGCGCGGCGCCCCGAGCATCACGGGCAGCGAGCGGATGCCCGTCTGCTGATCGCCCGGGATGGACTTGAAATCGTTGAGGGTCATGATGCCGTGCGCACCCAGGCTGTACAGCAGTGCCAGCGCGAGCGAACGGCCGTCGGGCCACTGGCCCATGGCCATGACGGCCGCGCCGGTGATCCAGGCCAGGCCCTCGTAGCACAGGCCGCAGGCGGCATTGCCCCACCAGCCGTTGCGCTTCAGGCGCAAGGGGGGCGCGCTGTAGGCCCAGGCCAGCAAGAGGCCGAGCACACCGGCGAGGAAGCCCACCACGCCGAGCTGCCAGGCCAGCAGCAGCGACAGCGCCGTCCAGATCACGGCGATGTACAGGCCCCAGTGGCCCGGCATGCGGCCGGACGGGATGGGGCGCTGGGGCTCGTTGATGGCGTCGACATGACGGTCGAACCAGTCGTTGACGGCCTGGCTGGTGGCACACACGAAAGGCCCGGCCAGCAAGACCCCGGCCACGATGACAGGCCAGCGTCCGTCGGCCGGCAGCCCCGACGCGACGACCCCGCAGCCAAAAGCCCACATCGGCGGAAACCAGGTGATGGGCTTGAGCAGTTCGGCGACGGCCGAAAGAGCGGGGCGCTGCATGCGGCCTATTCTGGGCCGCTGCAGGGGAATGTCAATCTAGATTTACATCGAGTGCCGTCAGTCGGCGCCGGATGCTTCTTCGGGCGCGTTGTCGCCCAGGATGCCGTAGCGCCGCAGCTTGACGTACAGGCTCTGCCGCGACAGGCCCAGCATCTCCGCCGCTGAGGCGCGGTGGTCACGCGTGAGCTGCAAGGCGGCCTCGATGCACAGGCGCTCGATCAGGTCAGTGGTTTCACCGACGATGTCCTTCAGCGGCAGCCGGCCGACCAGACCCGTGAGCTGCTCCACCGACCGCGGCAACTGCCCCGGCGTACGGCCATCCGCGGGCAGCCGGCGGGCCACGTCGCGAATCGCAAAGCCGAGGCAGGCCTGCGGGCCGTCGGGCACCGCCACGGCCGATACCTCCACCGCGCTCGGCTCACCCAGGCCGCTGCGCAGCGTCGTGGGAAAGAGCTTGACCACGCCATGCTGACGCAGGCTGCTGATCAGCACATTCATGTCGACCGCGGTGCGCCCGAGCCAGCGCTCCAGCGGCTGGCCCTGCACCGCATCGCCGGGCGCGAGCTGCAGCATGTCGCTGAACGCCTGGTTGGCGCTCAGGATGCGGCCCTGCATGTCGGTCAGCACGAAGGCATCCGGCAGGGCGTTGACCACGTCGACCAGCGGCGGGCTGTCGGAGGCGGGCGGCGGGCTCGCAGCCGGCGCGCCGGGCGCGCTGGCACGCACGAGCAGCAGCGTGGTGCTGTCCTGCCGGAAGGCCGACGCGCCCAGGCGCAGCTCAGCACCACCGGCGGCCAGCCGCACGGTGATCTCATCGCTGCGCCCCGCGCTGCGGGCCTGGGCAAACTGGGTCTGCACGTCGGCATGGCTGGCCGGCGCCAGCAACTCCAGCACGCTGCGGCCGACCATGCGGCGCGTGGCGTCGCCCATCAGGCGGCCGGCGGCGGCGTTGTGCTCCAGCACGACCAGGGAGTTCGCGTCCAGCACGAGGACAGCCTCTGCCACGGCTTCGAAGAGCAAGCGGTAGCGGGCCTCGGTGTGGCGCAGGCGCAGGTAGTCGCGCTCCATCGACTGCTGGGCATCGACCAGGCGCTTCTGCACCGCCGCCACCTCACGGAGGTCGCGCCCGAGCGCGAGCACGCCGCCCTGGCCGGTCAGGGGCACGACGCTGTAGCTGACCGGCAGATCCACGCCCCCCGCGAGGGCATGCGTGACCTGACGCTCCGGCCGCGCCCCGGGTGCAGCACTCGCGGGCGACAGCATGGCCGTGACCTTGCCGCGGTTCTCGATGGTGACCGTCTCGATCCAGCGGCGCCCGACCCATTGGCGCAGTTCGGCCAGCTCGGCCGCATGGCTGGCGCCGAGCGAGATATCACGGATCACGCCCTGGGCGTCGACCACCAACGCGAGGTCGGAAGCGGCCGCCACCACACCGGCCAGCACATCGGCGCTGAGGTCCGAGAAGTGGAGTTCCGGGGCTTCAAAACGCTGCGTAGCGGCCACGGTGCCGGGGGTGTGCATCGAGCTCCCTGAGTTGCGAAGGCGGCCACAAGGCCACCGGGGGTCGTGGGGTGGGTCGGTGTCGTCGGGAGGACTTTCGGCCTGCTGACGTCAGGCGGTCTTGACACTCCGGCGAAGGCTGGCATTGGCGGCGTCAACGGCCGAGAGCGCATCACCGGCCATGGCGTCAGCGCCACAGCGCCGCGCGAGGTCCGGCATCACGCCTGCCATCGGGCCACCGACCATGACGAAGAGCCCCGGATTGGCCGCGGCTCTTCGAATGTCAAGAATACCAGACGCTACCTCGGCGACGCTGTCGCTGGCGGACACCGACAGGCCCAACACGTCAAACCAGTCACGCGCGGCGAGGATGGTCAGTTCGGGCCAGCCCAGGCGGGGCTCACAGGCGACCTCCCAGCCGGCGCGGCTGAAGAACTCGG
The DNA here is from genome assembly GCA_021738245.1 of Methylotenera sp. GTDB lineage: Bacteria > Pseudomonadota > Gammaproteobacteria > Burkholderiales > Burkholderiaceae_C > Pelomonas. Next base: position 9,159 of record JAIPCJ010000144.1, read on the forward strand.
CCACCATGGCGATGCCGAAGGTGTGCTGGGAACCGGGCACCGCCGCCAACAGCACGCGACGGCTTTCACCGTCGCTGCGAACTGACGCCCGAAGCGGCTCCGAGAACTCGTGCAGCGCCCGCTGCAGCCGCCACAGACCGATGGTGACCTGCGAGAAGCTGTAGACATCCTGCTCCCACCAGTCGCCCATCAGTCGGGCGCTTGCCGCCAGCAGGTCGAGGAAGACCTGCTCCTGCGTGGCACCGTCGTCCAGCACCTGGCGCACGAAGGCAATCGTGGCCTCGGGCGTGCCATCGGCCGCCAGCTCGGTCAGGGCATGCACCTGCTCGGGCGTGATCTGCACCTGAGGCAAGGGCTCGCGCGGCATGTGGGGCAGGCGGTGCAGCAGCATCAGCCGCGGAATGATCTCGAGCTCGACCACCCGCGACAGCTGCGCCTGCTGCGCGCCGCCCATCCGCGGCGCCCCTTGCGGGCCGGCCAAGAGGGTGTCGATCGTCAACGGTTCGTCCTCGCCGGGGGCGACGTCAGGCGCAGCCGTCGATGCGCGCCGGCGCTCGGCGGGCCGTTTGCTCTTGGCCTGACGATTGAAAGTCCATCCAGCCACCGCTGTCTCCTCGGAGGTGGATTGGCAGCAAAGGTTCCATATGAGGCGCGGAGGCATCGGCTCCGGGCTTCGGCGCTGGTCAGCGTCAGAAATCGCTACTGCAAACCGTGGGGGTACGACTGATCTGAGTTCTTGTGGTGCACGACATGCTCAGTCAGCTTGCGTTGACAGACCGCGTGCTTGCACTGTCTGCCCCCGAGCCGCCTGCGTCAAGCTGTATTTACCTGCCCCGCCTGACGTGTACATTTTTCATTACGTCAATCTGGATTGACATCGGTCAAACCCGGGCCTAGGCTCGCCGACATGTTGCATCCCGCTGCCTCGACCGCCCCCCTGAGGCCGCGCCCTGCCCCGGTGGCCCGCGCGCCGCTGTACACCCCGCAGCAGCGCGCCCGGCGTGACGCCACCCGGTGGACGCTGGTGCAAGGCCTGCTGGCGCCACTGCAGTTCCTGGTCTTCCTGGCCAGCTTGGCCTTGGTGTTGCGCTACCTCACCACCGGCGCCGGCGAGCAGGCCGCCGCGGTCTCGGTGCTGGTGAAGACCCTGACGCTCTACACCATCATGGTCACCGGCTGCATCTGGGAAAAGGTGGTCTTCGACCGCTGGCTGTTCGCGCCGGCCTTCTTCTGGGAAGACGTGTTCAGCATGCTCGTGCTGGCCCTGCACACCGCCTATGTGGCAGCCTGGTTCAACGGCTGGCTCAGCGCGCGGGAGCAGATGCTGCTGGCCCTGGCCGCCTACGCCGCCTATGTGATCAACGCGGCGCAGTTCATCCTGAAGCTGCGCGCCGCGCGGCTGCAAGGAGCCGCGGCATGAGCGCCATCATCCCTATCCACGCAGACGGCGGCTGCAGCGACGCGCCCGTGCTGCGCGAGCGCGGCCAGCGCGAGGTCTTCTGCGGCCTCACCGGCATCATCTGGCTGCACCGCAAGATGCAGGACGCCTTCTTCCTGGTGGTGGGCTCGCGCACCTGCGCCCACCTCGTGCAGTCGGCGGCCGGCGTGATGATCTTTGCCGAGCCGCGCTTCGCGACCGCCATCCTCGACGAGCGCGACCTGGCCGGCCTGGCCGACGCGCAGGACGAGCTCGACCGCGTGGTGCAGCGCCTGCTGGAGCGCCGGCCCGACATCCGGCTGCTCTTCCTGGTGGGCTCCTGCCCGTCGGAGGTCATCAAGCTCGACCTCTCGCGCGCGGCCGGGCGGCTCAACCAGCGCTTCAACCCGCAGGTGCGGGTGCTGAACTACTCGGGCAGCGGCATCGAGACCACCTTCACCCAGGGCGAAGACGCCTGCCTGGCCGCGCTGGCGCCCGAACTCCCTGCCGCCCCGACCTCCGCTGAACCGGAGCTGCTCATCGTCGGCACGCTGGCCGACGTGGTGGAAGACCAGTTCAGCCGCTTGCTGACCGCCATGGGCGTGAAGCGCTTCGCCTTCTTCCCGTCGCGCCGCAGCACGGCCCTGCCCGCCGTCGGCCCGAACACCCGGCTGCTGCTGGCCCAACCCTTCCTCGGCGATACCGCGCGCGCACTGGAAGCCCGCGGGGCCCAGCGCATCCCGGCGCCCTTCCCGCTGGGCGCGGAAGGCAGCGCGGCCTGGCTGCAAGCGGCTGGCGCCGCACTCGGGCTCGCGCCCGATGCCGTCTCACGCGCCATCGCACCGGCCCGGCAACGCGCCGAGCAGGCGCTGGCACCGCACCGCGCGGCGCTCGCGGGCCGGCGGGTGTTCTTCTTCCCCGACTCCCAGCTCGAACTGCCGCTGGCACGCTTCCTGGCCCGCGAGCTCGGCATGCAGCTGGTGGAGGTGGGCATGCCCTATCTGCACCGGCAGCACCTGGCCGAGGAGCTGGCCTGGTTGCCGGCCGGCACCGCACTGTCCGAGGGGCAGGACGTGGAAAAGCAGCTCGACCGCTGCCGCGCCGCCCGACCGGACCTGGTCGTCTGCGGCCTGGGCCTGGCCAATCCGCTCGAAGCCGAAGGCCTGACCACCAAGTGGTCCATCGAGCTGGTCTTCACCCCCATCCAGGGCTTCGAGCAGGCAGCCGACCTCGCCGGCCTGTTCACCCGGCCGCTGCATCGTCGCCAGCTGCTGGCCGCCTGAATCCGAGCACGGCATGCAACTCACCCTCTGGACCTACGAAGGCCCGCCCCACGTCGGCGCGATGCGGGTCGCCACCGCGATGCGCGGCGTGCACTACGTGCTGCATGCGCCCCAGGGCGACACCTATGCCGACCTGCTGTTCACGATGATCGAACGGCGCGGCGAGCGCCCGCCGGTCACCTACACCACCTTCCAGGCGCGCGACCTCGGCGGCGACACCGCCCAGCTCTTCAAGGACGCGGCCCGCGATGCGCATGCGCGCTTTCAGCCGCAGGCCCTGCTGGTGGGTGCCTCCTGCACGGCCGAGCTCATCCAGGACGACCCTGGCGGCCTCGCCGCCGCGCTGAACCTGCCGGTGCCGGTCATCCCGCTGGAACTCCCCGCCTACCAGCGCAAGGAGAACTGGGGCGCCGCCGAAACCTTCTACCAACTGGTGCGCAGCCTCACCGTGAAGCCGGCCACGCCGCGCGTGAAGGGCGCCGCGCCGCGCTGCAACCTGCTCGGCCCCACGGCGCTGGGCTTTCGCCACCGCGACGATGTGCGCGAGATCTCCCAGCTGCTGGCTCGCTTGGGCGTCGAGATCAAC
>JAIPCJ010000145.1 GCA_021738245.1 Methylotenera sp.
ACACCGCCGGCATCAGCTTCCAGGCGGCCGAAGGCGGCGAGGGAGACATCAAGGTGCACGGCATCTCGCTGCAGAGCACCGGCGACATCTTCATCGACGGCATGCGTGACCCGGCCTTCTACGACCGCGACACCTTCTTCCTCGACAAGATCGAGCTGCTGCGCGGCTCGGCCTCGCTGCTGTTCGGGCGCGGCTCCACGGGCGGCGCGGTCAACCAGGTCACCAAGCAGGCGCAGCTCGCCGACCAGAACCAGATCGACGTGACCATGGGCAGCCACGGTGCCCTGCGCGCCGTGGTCGACTTCGACAAGCGCACCGGCGAGACCTCGGGCCTGCGCGTGAGCGCCATGACCAACACCGCCGACAGCAATGGCGCCGGCTCCAAGATCGACAAGCGCGGCATCGGCCTGAACTACCGCTACGGCGTGGACGAGACCGACGAGTTCGGCATCACGCTGTACGGCCTGCAGAACGACAACGGCATCAACTACGGCGTGCGCTGGATGCGCCAGAGCCCGACCGACACGGTCGCCAACAAGCTCAACACCCAGCTCGACCCCGACGCCTACTACGGCCTGGCCAGCGACTTCAACAAGGGCACGGCCTACTACGGCATGCTCACGCACACGCACCGCTTCTCCAAGGACACCGAGGTGGTGACCAAGCTGCGCTACGCCGAGTACACCCGCGACCAGCGCGCCACGCTGTGGAACTTCGCGGCCGCGGCCCAGCAGCCGGGCGGCCAGGTCGTGTCGCTGGACACGCTGAGCAACGCCACCGTGCTGACCCGGGGCTTCCAGCCGAAGAAGCAGGACATGCAGACGGTCACCGCGCAGAGCGACCTGAGCACGCGCTTTGATGCGCTGGGCTTCAAGCACACGCTGCAGGCCGGCGTGGACTTCGCCAAGGAGAAGAAGCAGGTGTTCGGCCAGATCACGGCCGCGCAGGGCGGTATCGTGCCCACGCGCCCCAACACCACCATCGGCACGCCGAGCGACGGCGCCAGCATCGACGAGAACCTGCGCAGCTACCGCAAGACCAGCGCCTATGTGTCCGACGCCTACGGCGGCTATGTGCAGGACATGATCGAAGTGGCGCCGATGTGGAAGGTGCTCGCTGGCCTGCGCTACGACCACCTCAAGGGTGACTACGACACCTACGCGGTGCCCAACAACGCCCTGACGCCGGTCACGACCAGCAGCTATCAGATGAAGGTCTCCGAGGTGAGCAAGCGCGGCGCCGTGCTGTTCCAGCCCGATGCGCAATGGTCCTTCCACCTGATGGGCGCGACCTCCTTCAACACCTCGGGCGATGCCTACTCGCTGAGCTCGGCCAACCAGGACATCCCGCCGGAGAAGTCCGTCAACGTCGAACTCGGCGCCAAATGGGACAGCGCCGACGGCCGCCTGAGCCTGCGCGCCAGCGCCTTCCGCAACACCAAGCTGCACGAGCGCAACACCGACCCGCTGGTGCCCAGCGTGGTGACGCTGTCGGGCAAGCGGCACGCCGCCGGCCTGGACTTCGACGTCGCCGGCCGCATCACGCCGGCCTGGGAAGTCTTCGGCAACTTCACCTGGATCCCGGTCGCCAAGATCGACATCTCCAGCGCCACCGGCGGCGAGCTGCAGGGCCAGCGTCCGTCGCTCACCCCGCGCTACTCCGGCAGCCTGTGGACGGCCTACCAGGTGCTGCCGCAGCTGCGCCTGGGCGCCGGTGTCAACGCGCGCAGCGGCCAGACGCCCAACCGCAACCCGGTGGGCATCTACGCGCCGAAGTTCGTCACCGCCGACGTGATGGCCGAGTACGCCGTGGTGCCCGATCAGCTGAGCTTCAAGCTCTACGTCAGCAACATCGCCAACAAGCTCTACGCCGACCAGCTCTACACCAGCTTCTACGTGCCGGGCACCGGCCGGGTGACCAGCCTGACCGGCACCTACAAGTTCTGACCCCGACCGCGAGCCGAGCCACGCCATGCTGCTGAAGATCCCCCAGATCCTCGACGCGGATGGCGTCGCCCGGGCCCGCGCGCTGCTGGCTGCCGCCCCCTGGAGCGATGGCCGCAGCACCGCCGGCCGCCAGGCCGCGCAGGTCAAGAACAACGAACAGCTCAGCCCGGGCAGCGAACCCCATCGTGAACTGCAGGCCCTGGTGCTGCAGGCGCTGGACCGGCATCCCGTGTTCTTCTCGGCCACGCTGCCCAAGCGCGTGCTGCCCCCGCAGTTCAACCGCTACGCCGGCGCCACCAACACCTACGGCAATCACGTCGACCAGGCGGTGCGCTACCTGCCGGGCGGCCTGCAGCGGGTGCGCACCGACATCTCCTGCACCCTGTTCCTGAGCGACCCGGCCGACTACGACGGCGGTGAGCTCGTCATCGACACCACCTTCGGCGAGCAGCGCGTGAAGCTGGCCGCTGGTGACCTGGTCGTCTACCCCGGCACCAGCGTGCACCGCGTCGAGCCGGTCACGCGCGGCGCGCGGCTGGCCAGCTTCTTCTGGATCGAGAGCATGGTGCGCGGCGACGAGCAGCGCCGTCTGCTCTACGAGATGGACATGAGCCTCATGGCGCTGCGCACCGAACTGGGCGAGACGCCGGAGCTCGTTCAACTCACCGGCACGTATCACAACCTCCTTCGGATGTGGGCCGACACATGAACCCCCTCGTCCAAGGCTTACCTTGGCCGATCCCCCGCGGGGATGGCGATGCTTGCCGGCACGACCGGCAAGCCCGGCAAGCCCATCGCCCGAGCGGGCCGGCTGGGGAGCGGCCCGGCGCACGGCCCGCATCAACATCATGAGCACCCCGCGCATCGAGTCCCTGCCCGAGGGCCTGGCCAACCTGGCCGACTTCGAACCCGCGGCCCAGGCCCGGGTCGACGCCCAGGCCTGGGCCTACTTGAACGGCGGCGCGGCGGACGAGATCACGCTGCGCGCCAACCGGGCAGCGTGGGATGCGATCCAGCTGCAGCCCCGCGTGCTGCGCGACCTGGCCGGAGGCCACACCCGCGTGAGCCTGCTCGGCCGCACGCTGCGCCACCCCATCCTGCTGGCGCCCATCGCCTACCAGCGGCTCTTCCATGCCGATGGCGAGCTGGCCGTGGCCCATGCGGCCGCGGCCCAGGAGGCGGGCCTCATCCTGAGCGCGCAGGCCAGCATCGACATGCAGGCCGTGGCCGAGCCCATGCGGGCCGACCCGGCAGCCGGCCCGCTGTGGTTCCAGCTCTACTGGCGCGACGACCGCGACTTCATGCGCGAGCTGCTGCAGCGCGTGCAAGCCGCCGGCTTCCAGGCCCTGGTGCTGACGGTGGACGCGCCGGTGCATGGCGCGCGCGACCGCGAGCGCCGCGCGGGTTACCAGCTGCCCGAGCACATCCGCGCCGTCAACCTCGGCGGCCGCAAGAAGCCGCTGGACCTGCAACCGGGCCAGAGCGTGCTGTTCGACGGCCTGATGCCGCGCGCCGCCACCTGGCGCGAGATCGGCTGGCTGCGCGAGACCAGCCCCTTGCCCCTGCTGCTCAAGGGCGTGACCCACAGCGCCGATGCCCGCGAGGCCCTGGCCCGCGGCGTGACCGGCTTCATCGTGTCCAACCACGGCGGGCGCGCGCTGGACACCCTGCCGCCCACCGCCGCGCTGCTGCCGCCGCTACGTGCGGCCCTCGGGCCCGAAGTGCCGCTGCTGGTGGACGGCGGCATCCGCCGCGGCACCGATGTGCTCAAGGCCATGGCCCTGGGCGCGGATGCCGTGCTGCTGGGCCGTCCCTATGTGCATGCGCTGGCCGCCAGCGGCGCGCTCGGCGTGGCCCACGCGCTGCGACTGCTGCGCGACGAACTGGAGATCGCCATGGCGCTCTCCGGCTGCAAGACCCTCGCCGAGGCCAGCCCCGAGCTGCTCTGGCCCGGCTCCTTTCCTGCCCACTTCCGTTGAAGGACTCTCCATGAAGCACCTCCTCGCCCTCACCCTCGCGTTCAGCGCCACCGCCGCCTTCGCCCACGGCAACGTCTCCTGCCCGGCCATGCCCAAGGAAGAGAAGAAGCCGCAGATGGAGCTGCAGAAGAAGCTCGAGACCGAAGGCTGGAAGGTCCGCAAGGTCCAGAACTACAACGGCTGCTACGAGGTCTACGGCTTCGACGCCCAGGGCAAGAAGGCCGAGGTCTTCTTCAACCCCAAGACCTTCGAGCGCGTCTACCCCGAAGGCGAACAGCCGGCGGCCCCGGCCACGAAGTAAGCGATGCGCATCCGCGTCTGGGACGCGCTGGTGCGCGTCCTGCACTGGACGCTGGCCGGCGCCGTGGCCACCGGCCTGATCAGCGGTCACTGGCCGCCCAGTCATTTCGACGACTGGCACCACACGGCCGGCTACGTCGCCGCGGCAGCCATCGTGCTGCGGCTGGTCTGGGGCCTGCGCGGCAGTCGCTATGCGCGGCTGTCGCAGTTCGTGCGCAGCCCACGCACGGTGCTGGCCTATGCCCGCGCTTTGCGCACCGGCCAGGAGCCGCGCTACATCGGCCACAACCCGCTGGGCGGCTGGATGGTGCTTGCGCTGTGGGGCACGGCGGCTGCGCTGGCGCTCACCGGCTGGCTCTACACGACCGATTGGCTGTGGGGTTATGAGTGGCTGTCGGACCTGCACGCAGGCCTGGCCTGGACCCTCGTGGCCCTGGTTGCGGCGCATCTCGGCGGGGTGGTGATGACGAGCTGGCGGCATCGCGAGAACCTCGTCGGCGCGATGTTCAGCGGTGCCAAACGTGCGCCTCAACCGGGCGATATCGACTGAGTCGCGCTGCGCGCGCCGCGCACGCCATGCATGCATCGAGGCCGCTCAGAGGCCCGGAATGATGCGGCCTCGCGACATGAGAGGCCTCCAAGGTCCGATTTCATGGGCCTGTGCGGGTCATCCCCTCTATGAAAGCCTTCTTTTTCCCCAGGGAGCGCAGTACCATCGCCGCCGCAGGGTGCTAGAGAGTATTGAAGGCTTACGCGGCCTTCACCCGGACCCGGCACATCAACAACTTTTGATGGAGTGAATCGACATGGCAACTGCGACTAAGAAGGCCGCGCCCGCAAAGAAGGCCGCACCGGCGAAGAAGGCTGCACCGGCAAAGAAGGCGGCAGCGCCCGCGAAGGCCCCGGCCGCCAAGAAGGCAGCCCCGGCCAAGAAGGCCGCCACGCCCGCCAAGAAGGCAGCGCCGGCCAAGAAGGCCGCTGCGCCCGCCAAGAAGCGCACCCCGAACGCCGCCTTCATGAAGGCCCTGACCCCCTCCGCTGCCCTGGCAGCCATCGTCGGCTCGGCCCCGCTGCCGCGCACCGACGTGACCAAGAAGGTCTGGGAATACATCAAGAAGAACAAGCTGCAGGACGAGCTGCAAAAGCGCGTCATCAACGCCGACGCCAAGCTGAAGGAAATCTTCGGCAAGGCCAAGGCCGACATGTTCGAGATGACCAAGCTGATCAACAGCCACCTGAAGTGATGCGGCGCCGCGCAAGCGGCCTGCGAGACGCGAAGCCCGGCTCTGCCGGGCTTTTTTATTGCCCGCCCCGTCAGCCGCCTCAGCGCGGGTCCGTGCTCAGCCGATCAGGCGCTGCAACGCCGCCTGCAGCTTGGGCACATCGATGGGCTTGAGCCAGTAGTCGTCAAAGCCGGCCTCGCGCGCGGCGCGCACGACGCTGCCGGGGTCGTCGGCCGACAGGGCCACCCAGCGCATGGCCTGAAGCGCAGGCGCGAGCGCCGCATCGGCGCGGGCCTGGGTGATGAGCTCCAGCCCCGTCATGTCAGGCAGATGCATGTCCACCAACGCCAGCGTGGGCCGGCACTCCGCCAGCGCGGCCAGGGCTTCGGCACCCGTCTCGGCACAGCGCAAGGCCCAGCCGGGCAGCAGGCGAAAGACCTCTTCCATCAGGATGAGGTGGATGCGGTCGTCTTCGACGTAGAGCACCAGCGGTGCGGCACGTTCTGGCATGGCGGGATCAGGGTACTGCGGATGAGCCGGCGGCACGATAGCAGCAAGCCCTGGCGGCAAGACCTGGCCCGACGACGACGGGTTCACGCAGTTCGCGTGATTTATCTCACCCGCAATCACCCCCCTCTTCGCGGGAGTGAGTCCCCAACATCGGTTGATTCATCCCTAGTATTAGGGACGTGGCGCCCCTTCCGGGCGCCATGTTTTTGGATCGCCCGGACCACCCATGTCGTTGCTCGCCACTTTCGCCCTCGCTGTTTCCGCCGGTGCCACGCTGCCCCAGTGCAGCTGGGACCGCCCCGGCGTCAACCCGTTCATGGGTGACGTGGTCGCGGCTGTCGACCGCTACACCGACATCCCCGTCGCCACGCGCAACAAGCTCAAGGCCCGCATGAAGGCGCGCAGCTACGACGACATCGCGCTCATCGAACGCGACCGCATCCAGGGCCAGGCAGCCTACGCGCCGGAGATCCGCGACATGCACTTCGGCCCCGGGGCGGTCTGCCGCACCGTGACCCGCAGCAAATGGACGCCCACCACCCAGGAGCGCGGCCTCGTGTATTGCGAGGACGGCCAGTGCATCCTCGTCCCCACCGTCTGCCGCAACGTGAGCCGCATCCGCCGGCTCGACAAGCCCGTGGCCGTCGCCCCGGCCCAGGCCACCAACGTGGCGTCGTCCACCCGCGAAGGCGACATGAACGCGCCGCTGGAGTTCGACCCGCCGGCGGCCGGTCCGATGGCGGCGCCCGAGACCTTCGCCTCGGCCTCGGGCGTGCCCGCGCTGAGCAGCACGCCTGCCGGCAGCGGCTTCAGCCTGCCGGGCGGCACCGCACCGACGCCGGCCACCGTGCCCAGCCCGGGCCCGGGCGTCAGCCTCGGCATGCCGTCGCTCCCACCCGGCCGCGTGTCCACGGCCGAAGGACCGCTGCCGGGCGACCCGGTGCCCGCCGTGCCCGAGCCGGGCACCTGGGCCATGATTGCCCTCGGCCTGCTGGTGGTCGTGTTCCGCGCGCGCCAGCGGCGCTGATCAGCGCCTGATCAACGCTTGAGCAGGGGCGCCAGATAGCGCCCGGTGTGGCTGGCCTCGCAGGCCGCCACCTCTTCGGGCGTGCCCGCCACCAGCAGCCTGCCGCCACCGGCACCGCCCTCGGGGCCCATGTCAATCAGCCAGTCGGCCGTCTTGATGACGTCCAGGTTGTGCTCGATGACCACGATGGTGTTGCCGGCGTCGCGGAGCTGGTGCAGCACTTTCAGCAACAGCGCGATGTCGGCGAAGTGCAGGCCGGTGGTGGGTTCGTCCAGGATGTAGAGGGTGCGGCCGGTGTCGCGCTTGCTGAGCTCCAGCGCCAGCTTCACGCGCTGCGCCTCGCCGCCCGAAAGCGTGGTGGCGCTCTGGCCCAGCTTCACGTAGCCCAGGCCCACGTCCAGCAGCGTCTGGAGCTTGCGGGCGAGCGTGGGCACGGCGTTGAACAGCGCGTGGGCATCTTCCACCGTCATGTTCAGCACGTCGGTGATGTTCTTGCCCTTGTAGAGCACCTCCAGCGTCTCGCGGTTGTAGCGCCGGCCCTGGCAGACGTCGCAAGGCACATAGACGTCCGGCAGGAAGTGCATCTCGACCTTGAGCACGCCGTCGCCCTGGCAGGCCTCGCAGCGCCCGCCGGCCACGTTGAAGCTGAAGCGGCCCGCGCCATAGCCGCGCTCACGCGCGGTGGGCATCTCGGCGAACAGCTCGCGGATGGGCGTGAACAGGCCGGTGTAGGTGGCCGGGTTGGATCGCGGCGTGCGGCCGATGGGGCTCTGGTCGACGTTGATGACCTTGTCGAAGGCCTCCAGGCCCTCGATGGTGTCGTGCTCGGCGGGGTCGGCATGGCTCTGGTAGAGCTTCTTGGCGACCGCGGCGTAGAGCGTGTCGTTCACCAGCGTGCTCTTGCCGGAGCCGCTGACGCCCGTCACGCAGGTCAGCAGGCCCACCGGGATCTCGACGGTCACGCCCTTGAGGTTGTTGCCCCGCGCGTTGACGATGCGCAGCTGCTGGCCGTCCACCGGCGCATGGCGGCGCGCCGGCACCTCGATGCGGGCGGCGCCGCTGAGGTAGCGCCCCGTGGGGGAGTTGGGATCCGCCGCGACCTGATCGGGCGTGCCCTGCGCCATCACGCGGCCGCCGTGCACACCCGCACCCGGGCCGAGGTCCAGCACCCAGTCGGCGGCACGGATGGCGTCCTCGTCGTGCTCCACCACCAGCACCGAGTTGCCCAGGTCGCGCAGCCGGCGCAAGGTGGCGATCAGCCGGTCGTTGTCGCGCTGGTGCAGGCCGATGCTGGGTTCGTCCAGCACATACATCACGCCGGTCAGGCCCGAGCCGATCTGGCTGGCCAGGCGGATGCGCTGGGCCTCACCGCCAGAGAGGGTGTCGGCGCTGCGGTCCAGGCTCAGGTAGTTCAGGCCGACGTCGTTCAGGAAGCGCAGGCGCGACGCGATCTCGCGGATGACCTTGTCGCCGATCTCCGCCTTGTTGCCCTTGAGCTTGAGGCCCTCGAAGTAGTCCAGGCACTCGCGCAGCGTTGAATGCTCGACCTGGTAGATCGGCCGGCCGCGCGTGCCGGGCGCCGCATCGGCCGGCTGCAGCACCACGTTGCGCGCCTCGCGGCGCAGCCGGGAGCCCTCGCAGGCCGGGCAAGGCTTGGCGGCCATGTAGCGGGCCAGGTCTTCGCGCACGGCGGCCGAGTCGGTTTCCTTGAAGCGGCGCTGCAGGTTGGGCAGGATGCCCTCGAACGGGTGGCTGCGCTTGACCGAGCGCTTCTTGCCGCTGGCCGATTCGGCCTGGTAGGTGAAGGCGATCTCGGTCTCGCCCGAGCCGTGGAGCAGCACGCGCTGCACCTCGGCGGGCAGGCTCTCCCAGGGCGCCTCCACGTCGAAGGCGTAATGCGCGGCCACGGCCTCCAGCATGGAGAAGGTGTAGGGGTTGCGGCGGTCCCAGCCCTTCACGGCGCCGCTGGCCAGGCTGAGCGTCGGGAAGGCCACCACGCGGTCTTCGTCGAACACCGTCACCTGGCCCAGGCCCTCGCAGCTCGGGCACGCGCCCACCGGCGAGTTGAACGAAAACAGGCGCGGCTCCAGCTCGGGCAGCGAGTAGGAGCAGACCGGGCAGGCGAACTTGCTGGAGAACAGCGTGGTCTTTTCATGGCGCCCCCGGGTTCCGGCCTCGCCGGCACCGCCCCCCGAGGGGGTTCCGGCGCCTTGGGACGGCCCGGCGGCGCCTTCGTCGTCCATGTTCATCACCAGCGCGCGGCCATCGGCCAGGCGCAGCGCGGCCTCGAAGCTCTCGGCCAGGCGCTGGCGCAGCGCGTCGGCCCCGTCGTGGCGCAGCTTGATGCGGTCGATGACGACGTCGATGTCGTGCTTCTCGGTCTTCTTGAGCACCGGCACGTCGGGCACCTCCACCGTCACGCCGTCCACGCGGAAGCGCACATAGCCCTGGGCCTGCAGGTCCTGGAAGAGCTCGATGAACTCGCCCTTGCGGTCGCGCACCACCGGCGCCAGCAGCATCAGCTTGCTGTCGTCGGGCATGGCCAGCACCGCGTCCACCATCTGGCTGACCGACTGCGCCTCCAGCGGCAGGTCGTGGTCAGGGCAGAAGGGCGTGCCAGCGCGGGCGTAGAGCAGGCGCAGGTAGTCGTGGATTTCCGTGACGGTGCCGACCGTGGAGCGCGGGTTGTGGCTGGTGGCCTTCTGCTCGATGGAGATGGCCGGCGACAGGCCCTCGATGACGTCCACATCGGGCTTGTCCATCAGCTGCAGAAACTGCCGCGCGTAGCTGGAGAGGCTCTCCACATAGCGGCGCTGTCCCTCGGCATACAGCGTGTCGAACGCGAGCGACGACTTGCCGGAACCTGACAGCCCGGTGATGACGACCAGCGCATGTCGCGGCAGGTCAACATCGATGTTCTTCAGGTTGTGGGTGCGCGCGCCGCGCACGCGGATGAATTTCGACTCGGGCAGGTCCGGAAGCGCCATGGCAGTTTTCACAAGCGAACCGGCCATGATAGGCCGCCACAATCTTCCGGTCTCCACGACCGCCCTGGTGCGCATGAAGAACTGCCTGGCTGCCGCCGCATTTGCACTGACCGCCGCACTCGGGCCCGCCCCTGCGGCAGCCGCCGCGGAGGCGCCACCCAGCGCCACCGCCTTCTTCAAGCGCGCCGCCGTGCGCGCCCCCAAGCTCAGCCCGAGCGGTCGCTATCTCGCCATCCAGGCCGCCGGCAAGGACGACCGCATGTGGCTCGCCGTCCTCGACCTGCAGACGCTGACGGCGCCGAAGTTCATCGCCGGCTTCCATGACGCCGACATCGCCCGCCACCACTGGATCAACGAAGACCGCCTGGTGTTCGACGTGTCCGACTCACCCGACGGCACCACCCGCGTCACCGGTCAGGGCCTGTGGGCCATCGACCGCGATGGCGGCCAGCTGCGCCAGCTGATCAAGGCCGACAAGCCCTTCGTCACGGGCGCCACGCTGATCGCCGACCGGCGCCTGGAGGTGAACTGGGTGCTGCACAGCGTGCCGCCCGGGCTGGACGGCGCCGAGGTCATCGTCGCCCGCCGGCCCTGGATGAACGAGCGTGGCGCGGGCCTGCAGCTGGCCCGGCTGGACACCCGCACCGGCCTGACGCGCAACCTGAGCGAGGGCATCCCGGACCACAGCTGGGGCTGGGTGCTCGACTGGCGCGGCGAGCCGCGCATCATCGACACCCTCAAGGACGGCCGCAGCCGCCTCTACCGGCGCGATGACGCCGGCCGCTGGCAGCCCTGGTTCGAGGACGACCCGCAGGCCCGCCAGCACCCGGTGCCCATCTGGCTCGGGCCGGACGGCCAGATGCTCGGTCGACAGAGCGCCGGCGGCTACACGGCGCTGTTCCGCCTCGACCCCGATACCGGCCGCGCCGAGGCCCGACCGCTCGTCTCCACGCCCGGCTACGACTTCACCGGCCGCCTCATCACCGAACCCGGCACCGGCCGGCTGCTGGGCGTGCGCTACGAGACCGACGCGCCCGGCACCGTCTGGCTCGACAAGACCCTCCGCGAGCACCAGGCCGCCATCGACGCCCAGCTGCCGGGCAGCGTCAACCTCATCGAATGCCTGCGCTGCGTGGCGGCCAGCCACCTCATCGTCACGTCGCTGTCTGACCAGCGTCCGCCGCTGTACTTCCTGTACGCCACGGCCGACCGGCAGCTCCAGCCACTGGCCGGCAGCCGGCCCGATCTGCCCGTGGCCGCCATGGGCCAACGCGACTACCACCGCATCCAGGCCCGCGACGGCATCGCGCTGCCCGTGCTCGTCACCCAGCCCGCCGGCGGCCTGAAGGGCCCCGCGCCCACGGTCGTCCTGGTGCACGGCGGCCCCTACGTGCGCGGCACTCACTGGCCCTGGGAGGCCGAAGCCCAGTTCCTGGCCAGCCGCGGCTACCTCGTGCTGGAGCCCGAGTTCCGTGGCAGCACCGGCTATGGCTTCGCGCACTTTCGCGCCGGCTGGAAGCAATGGGGCCTGGCCATGCAGGACGACCTCGCCGACACCCTCGCCTGGGCCGTGAAGCAAGGCTGGGCCGACCCGCAGCGCGCCTGCATCATGGGGGCGAGCTACGGCGGCTATGCCGCGCTGATGGGCGCGATCACCCAGGCTGACCTGTTCAAGTGCGCGGTCAACTGGGTCGGGGTCACCGACATCGGCCTGATGTCCAGCATCAGCTGGAGCGACCTCAACGACGAGTGGAAAAACTACGGCATGAAGCGCCTGGTGGCCGACCCGGACACCGACGCGGCCCAGATGCGCCAGACCTCGCCGCTGGCGCGCGCCAGCGAGATCCGGCTGCCGCTGCTGATGGCCTACGGCGGCGAGGACCGCCGCGTGCCGCTGAAGCACGGCACCGAGATGAAGGCCACGGCTGGTTCAACCTGAAGACGAACGAAGACTTCTGGGGCCGGGTCGAGCGCTTCCTGGCCCGCCACATCGGCCCTGCCACTGCCCGCAAGCCATGAAGACACTCGACACGCTCGTCCTCTCCCTCGGCCTGCTGCTGCTTGGCACGGCCGCCCACGCCACGCCGCCCAGCATCGAAGCCTTCCAGCGCCCGCCGTCCTTCTCGGGGCCCGTGCTGTCGCCGGACGGACGGCACGTCGCAGCCATCGTCAACCCCGACGGCAAGACCACGGCGCTGGCCATCATCGCCACCGACAAGCCCGAGGAGGCCACACCGCTGAAGGCCTTCGGCCAGGCCGACATCCGCAGCGTCTACTGGATCGACAACGAGCGCCTGGCCTTCACCGTGCAGCCCCGGGTGGACGGCGAAGGCCGGGCCATCGGCGCCGGGCTTTGGACGCTGGACCGGCGGGGCGGGAACCTGCGCCAGTGGGTCAACCCCACCACGCGCGGCAGCGGCGAGAACACGCCCCAGGCCAAGCGCGGGCTGGAC
>JAIPCJ010000146.1 GCA_021738245.1 Methylotenera sp.
ACTTCGTCTGACCCCCTTGAGGGCCGCCGAGCAGCGCAAGGACTTGAGGGCGCGCGCGCAGCGCGCTTCAACCTCTGACTTCGCGCGGTTGTCTGAGCGCAGCGTAGCGAAGCGAGTTCCGCGCGAGCCCTCAAGGCCTGAGCAGCGCAGGGAACCCGAAGCGAAGCGGAGGGCGGCGCGGTCGGGGGGAGCTTTTTGCCTACTTTCTGGCGGGACAAAAAGTAGGTCGCCCGCCGGGGCGAATTCCCGGCTGGGCCTGGCCACCATCACACCCTCCGTACGGCCCATGACTCAGAACTGAAACCCGACACTCAGCTCATAAGCGCGCCCAAACAACGGCCTCGCCAAGAACACCCCATCCTGCCCGACCCCTTGCCCCGGCACCCGGAAGTTCCCCTCCGTCAGTCCGATCTTGTTGGTCAGGTTGGTGCCCGTCAGCCGCAGCTCCAGGCCGTTGTCCATCGCGAACACCGCGCCCGCGTCGATCGTGCGGTAGGCCGGCAGCTTCAGCGTGTTGGTCTGGTCGGCGAAGCGCTCGCCCACGTGGCTGAAGGTGGCGAAGGTGCGCAACTGGCCGAAGCTCGTCTGCGTCTGCCAGCTCGGCGTGAGGCGGGCCTGGAACTTGGGCGCGCGCTCCACGCGGTTGCCGCTGTATTGCTGGAAGTCGCGGTACTTGGCGTCCTGGAAGTTGCCGGTCGCGGTGATCTCGAAGCCCTTGAGCCAGTCGCTCGGCCGCAGCGCCAGCTCGAACTCCAGGCCGGTGGCGCGGCTGTTCGGGCGCAGCACCACGTTGCCCGCGTTGGTGAACTGCTGGGTCTGGGAGTTGGTGAGGCGGTTCTGGTAGGCCGTCAGGAAGGCGCTGTAGAGCTTGGTGGCGGTCTTCAGGCCGATCTCGAACTGGGTGATGTCTTCCACCGAGTCGCGGCTCTCGTTGGCGCCGCGGCCGCGCAGCACGTCGAAGTCGGGCAGGCGGTGGCCCTTGTTCATGCGCACGAAGGCGCTGAACTCGCGGCTGAAGGCGTAGTTCGCGCCGCCGGTGAAGGACGTGCGGCTGAGCTTGCTGTCGATCAGCGTGTTGCTGCCGTTGAAGTAGGCCAGGTTGTTGTTGTAGAGCGTGGTGGGGTCGGCATCGAGGTCGCCATTGCTGACGTTGGCGATGGTGCCGGTGATGCGCTGCGTCTCGCGGCGTGCGCCGAGGTCCACGCGCAGTTCCTTGCTCAGCTGCCACTCGTCGGCCACGAAGAAGGCGTGCGTGTTGCCGCTGTAGCTGGCGTCGAGGTTGAAGGAGAAAGGTGGCGTGACATAGCCGTTGCGCGAGGCGCGCACGCCGTTGTCGAGCTGCACGTCGATCAGGCGGGCGTGCGACTGCACCGTCATCAGCTGCGCCTGGCCCAACGTCCAGACGTCGTGCGAGCTGTAGCCGGCGAGGTACAGGCCCACCGTGAGGTTGTTGCCCGGGGCGATCTCGCGCGACAGCCGTGTCTCGTTGCTGGTCGAGCGCAGGGCCTTGTCCACCACCCACATGCCGTTGACGATGACTGGCGTGCTGCCCGCCACCGCGCCGCCGCCATTGGCGAACGTGGCCGTGCCGGTGGTGGCCAGCTTGCCGGCGGCAGCGACCACCGCGGCGTCGGCATTGGCGGCCGTGACCTGCTGGGTGATGTAGCTGGACAGGGTCTGCGGGTTGGCGCCCGAGAAGAGGGCGTAGGTCGGCACGTCGCCGGTGGTGTGGCTGAGCTTGTTGGTCAGCGTCCAGTCGCCCACCTTGGTGTCGAGGTTGGCGCCGTAGGTCTGCACATCGGCGCCGCGGCCGTCGGCGAGGTCTTTGGTGACCGTGGAGCGCTGGATCTCGGGCTTGCCATTGGGAAGCAGCCGGCCGGTGGCGCGGCCGGTTTCGAGCACGATGTTGCGCAGCTCGTTGCCGTAGAAGTAGTCCTTGCTGGCATTGAAGCCCGGGTAGCTCGACACGCTCTTGCCGTCGGCTCCGCCCACCACCGGGATGGCCGTGAAGAAGGCGTTGCGGTCGCGCAGCGCGCGGGCATAGAGCTGCAGGCTGCCGGCGTCGAGCTTGCGGCTGAGCACCACGCTGGCCTGGCCGCCGTCGTCGGCCGGGAACTGCGTGTCGCGCACGCCGTCGCTGCGGCGCCAGAAGCCGCCGACCATCACGTTCCACTGGTCACTCAAGCGGCCCGCATAGACGCCGTCCAGGCGCTTGAGGTTGCCGGTGCCGGTGGTCAGGCGCAGGCTGGCCTCGGGGTTGCGGCCGTCCTTCTGGATGAAGTTGACTGTCACGCCAGGCTGGCCGCTGCCGAACACCGGGCTCGGGCCGCCGCGCAGCACCTCCATGCGCTCGATGGTGTCGTCCAGGCGGAAGAGCTGCGAGTGCTCGAAGAAGGAGAGCGTGGGCAGGTGGTAGAGCGGCGCGCCGTTGAGCTGGAAGGTGGAGTAGGGGCCGTCGCCCGGCGTCGGGAAGCCGCGCACGCGGATGTTGGCGCCGGCCTGGCCGCCCGAGGTCTCGACGAACACGCCCGGCACGGTCTTGAGGATGTCGGCGGTGCTGGTGGGCGCGGCCTGCTTGATCTGCTCCTCGGTGGCGGTGGTGATGGAGAAGCCGGCCTCCAGCTTGCGCACGCCCTCGCGGCGCGCGGTGCCGGTCACGACGACGGCTTCGAGTTCCTTCATCTCCGGCGACTTGTCGGCCGGCTTGGCGGCTTCCTGGGCGAAGGCAGCGCTGCACAGGCTGGCGGCGGCCAGAGCGATGAGTTGGGGGCGCAGGCGACGAACGCCGGCGCGCGGCAGGGCATGGGTCATGAGATGTCTCCGTTGTTATGAGTCCCGAAAGCCGGCGCGGCCGTCGCCACTTTCGATGAGCGGGACTTTGAGCGCAAATGTTATCGATGTCATTTGGGTAAACACCAATGTGGTGATGTGTTGACATCGATGACATCGATTGCGGCGTGCGCTGGCCCGCTCCACCGGGTCGTCAACCCGCGGCCGGCCCCACCCCCGACAATCCGCGGCATGAGCACCCAAGACCTGACCGATGCCGAGTTCGCCGAACTCGACGAACTCCTCGCCGCCACGCCCGAGCCCCTGCAGCCGCTGGACGCGTCCATGCTGGACGGCTACCTCTGCGGCGTCATCGTGCAGCCCCGCCTCATCGAGCTGGATGAGTGGCTGCCCAACATCTTTGACTACGACGGCGGCCTGCTGCCCGAAACCGTCGATGCCGCCTGGCTCGACAAGCTGACCGAGCTCGTCCAGCGCCGCCACGCGGCACTCAACCGCGGTCTGGTGGAAGACGGCTGGTTCGATCCCGTCATCCTCGACGTGGCCGAGGACGAAACGCCCGAGCCCCTGCCCGAAGACGCGACCGAGGAAGAGCGCACCGCGCGCGCCAGCTACGACGCGCTCGGCCCGATCTCCCGCGCGCTGATGCCCTGGGTCGCCGGCTTCCAGCATGCGGCGCTGTGCTTCCCCGAGCTGGCCGACATGCCGGATGACGCCATCGCCGCAGCGCTCGCCCGCCTGTACCGCCACCTGCCCGCCGAGACGCCCGAGGAGAAGGAGGTCGTCGAGACCCTGAACCGCGAGCATCCGCTGAAGGACCTGGACGACGCCATCGAGGAACTCGTCGTGACGGTGGCCGACCTGGCCGACCTCACCGAGGCCGAGCGCTACCGCGTCGAGACCATCCGCCGCGACACGCCCAAGGTCGGCCGCAACGACCCCTGCCCGTGTGGCTCGGGGCGCAAGTACAAGCAGTGCCACGGGAGCAATTGAGACCACCCCCTACGCGCTGCGCGCGCCCCCTCAAGGGGGCACTCCCGGCCGACCGGCAAAGCCGGATCGGCGGGCGTCGCTGGGGGGAGCCCGGCGCTGCGCGCGGGCTGGCACGGTTGGATGCGTTGAGGATCTTGTGCAGATGAGACCACCCCCTACGCGTTTGCGCGCTCCCTCAAGGGGGCGCTGCCGATGGCCCGGCAAAGCCGGTTCCATGGCAGCTGCTGGAGGAGGTCCGGCGCTGTGCGCGGACCGGGAGTGAGCTTGTGAAACTACAACTGCTGTCCGACTTGCATCTGGAGACCGAGAGCTTCGTGCCCGAGCCGGCGCCGGGCGCGGAGGTGCTGGTGCTGGCCGGTGACATCGACACGACCTGGCGCAGCTTCGAGTTGTTCCGCGGCTGGCCGGTGCCGGTGTTGTTCGTGCCGGGCAACCATGAGTTCGACCGGCGGGAGGTGGACGACGCGCGCGAGGCCTTGCGGGCGCATGTGCAGGCGCTGGGCCTGCGCATGCTGGATGACGAGTCGGTCGTGCTGACCGGCGCCGATGGGCGGCGCGTCCGCTTTGTGGGCTGCACGCGCTGGACCGACTTCGAGGCCTTCGGTCCGTCGGGCCGCGAGCGGGCGATGCGCGCCGGGGGCTATTTTCAGAAGGTGATGCAGTCCACGTGGCGCGGCGAGGTGTTCGATGTTGACGCCGTGCGTGCGCTGGCGGTCGAGAGCCGCACCTGGCTGGCGGCCGAGCTCGCGCGCACCGGCGACTGGGACGCCACGGTGGCCATCACCCATTTCGCGCCCAGCCTGAAGAGCGCCGACCCGCGCTACGGACGCCAGCCCGGCACCGCCAGCTTCTGCAACAACGACGAAGACCTGCTGCCGCTGGCGCAGCTGTGGCTGCACGGCCATCTGCACTGCCGGCACGACTACCGGCTGGGCGACACCCGCATCGTCAGCAACGCGCGCGGCCATGTGCGCAAGGGCGAGGCCGACGGCTTCGATGCGGCGCGCCTGGTCAGTGTGTTCTGACGGGCTTGATCCGCAGCGCCCAGACCACGCCCGCCACCAGCAGCCCCACGCCGGCCAGCGTGGTGGGCGGCGGCAGCCGCTGGTGCCACGCAAAGGCATAGGCCAGCGCCGCGAGCGTCTCGAACACGATGAGCTGGCCCGACAGCGAGGTCGGCAGCCGCTGGCTCGCCTCGTTCCAGCACAAGGTGCCCAGCCACGAGGAGCACAGGCCGATGGCCGCCATCAGCCCGACGTAGGCCCCCGGCCGTTCGCCCAGCGGCGCCGCGTAGCCGGCCGGGATCAGTGTGCCGGGCGCGGCCAGGTGCAGGCCCGCGAGCAGCAGCGCGCCGAGCAGGGCCATCGGCAGCGTCACCAGCCCCTGCGCCGTGGCCCAGGCGCGCGGACTGCGGTCCGCATGGGCGCGCAGCCAGTCGGCGTTCTTGATCGGGTACCAGGTCCAGCAGGCCACGGCGGCCACGGCCAGCAGCGCGCCCTCGGCATAGCGGCGCGGGTCGCCGGCCTGGGCCTGCAGCGCGGCCAGCTCGTCGCGGTTGACACAGGCCAGGCCCGCGGCGATCAGCGCCAGTGACGGCGCCAGCCGCGCCCAGGGCAGATGGCCATCGCGCACCCGGTTGCGGTGGTTGGCGCAGACGGCGATCACCACCGGCAGCGTGCCGATGATCATCGTCGGCAGCGGCGCGCCCGCGCGCTGGATGGCGGCCGACAGGCACAGGTAATACGCAAAGTTGCCCACCAGGCTCAGCCGCGCGGCCTCCCACCAGTCCGCTGGCGCGAGCTCCTTCAGCGCACGCCGGTCCAGCAGCAGCGCCAGCGGCAGCGCGATGAGGCCGAAGGCGAGGTAACGCCCCACGGTCAGCAAGGCCGGCGCATAGCCCGGCAGCATCACCGGGGCGACGAACACCAGCCCCCACATCAGACCCGCCCCGAGGGCGAACAGCAAACCCAGCCACATGGGCTGCATCATCCCTCGCGCTTGAGGCACGGCCAGCCGTCACGCTTCGCCAGGCGTGCAGCCACCCTCACGTCACGCCCGAGCGGCTTCAGCGCGGCGTGCCGACCTCGCGAGCGAACCAGCCCGCCACCGCCTCGCGCTCAGCCGGCGTGAAGTGCAGCCCCAGCTTGCTGCGCCGCCACAGCACATCGTCGGCCGTGCAGGCCCATTCCTGGCTGACTAGATGCCGCAGCTCGGACGCGAACAGCCCCGGCGCCACTTCCTCGCCCGGCGTGGCCGCCAGCAGCGCCTCGGCCGCGCTGCCATAGGCCCGGGCCAGGCGGGTCACGAGGGCGGCCGGACGGTCTGCATGGCGGGCCTGCAGTGCCGCGCAGAAGCTGGCGAAGTCCACGCCGTGCGCGCCGAGGTCGCCGCCGGGGAGGTGGGCATGCTGCGTCCAGGGGCGGCGTGCGTCGCCCAGCAGGCGGCCGACCTGCGTGGCCCCGTCCTCCGCGAGCTTGCGGTAGGTGGTGAGCTTGCCGCCCCAGATGTTGAGCAGTGGCGCGCCATCGGGCCGGGCAGTTTCGAGCAGGTAGTCGCGCGTCACGGCCGAGGCGCTGCCACCTTCGTCGAGCAACGGGCGCACGCCGGCATAGCTCCACAGCACGTCGGCCGGCCGCACAGGCTCTGCGAGGTAACGGCTGGCCTGCTCGCACAGGTAGGCGGTCTCGGCGGCGCTGATCTCGGCGCGGTCGGGCGGCGGCTGGTCATGGGGCAGCTCGACATCGGTCGTGCCGATCAGCGTGAAGCGACCCTCGTAAGGGATGGCGAACAGGATGCGGCCGTCGGGGTTCTGGAAGATGTAGGCATGGTCGTGCGCGAATCGCTGCGCCACGACGATGTGGCTGCCCTTGACCAGCCGCAGCCCGCGCACCGGCAGGCCTTGGTCGCGCAGGAAGCGTTCGGCCCAGGGGCCCGCCGCGTTGACGAGGGCCCGGCTGCGCAGCTGCCGCCCGTTCTGCAGCGACAGCTGCCAGCCTTGCGGTGAGGGGCGCGCGGCGGTCACGGCGCAGCGGGTCAGCACCTCGGCGCCGCGCGCCCGGGCGTCCATCGCGTTGAGCACGACGCAGCGCGCGTCGTCCACCCAGCCGTCGGAGTAGATGAAGCCGCGCGTGAACTCGGGCTTGAGTGCGTCACCGAAGGGCGTGCCCGTCAGGCGCAGGCCATGGGAGCCGGGCAGCAGCTCGCGGCGGGCGAGGTGGTCGTACAGGAACAGGCCCAGGCGGATCATCCAGGCCGGCCGCAGGTGGGGCGCGTGCGGCAGCACGAAGCGCAGCGGCCACATGATGTGCGGCGCGCTGCGCAGCAGGACTTCGCGCTCGCGCAAGGCCTTGGCCACCAGCGAGAACTCGTAGGTCTCCAGGTAGCGCAGCCCGCCGTGGATGAGCTTGGTGGAGCTCGACGAGGTGTGTTGCGCCAGGTCGTGGGACTCGGCCAGCAGCACGCGCCAGCCGCGCCCGGCGAGGTCGCGCGCCACGCCGGTGCCATTGATGCCGCCCCCCACCACCACGACGTCAAAATCGTCCATGTCAACGACTCTAAGTGAAGCACCGCCATGGATGCATTGCTCGCGCTCGACCAGGGGACTTCGAGCTCACGCGCGCTGGTGTTCGACCGCACCGGCCGTTTGCTGGCCGTGGCCCAGCGCGAGCTGACACAGCACTTCCCGCAGCCCGGCTGGGTGGAGCACGATGCCGGGCAGATCTGGGCCGACCAGCTCGCCTGCGCCCGCGAGGCGGTGGCGAAGGCCGGCGTGAAAGTGGCCGCCATCGGCATCACCAACCAGCGCGAGACCGTGGTGCTCTGGGACCGCCAGACCGGCCAGCCGCTGCACCGTGCCCTGGTCTGGCAGGACCGCCGCACCGCGGCCTTTTGCGACGACCTCAAGCGCCAGGGCCTGGAGCCCCGGGTGCAGGCGCTGACGGGGCTGGTCATCGACCCCTACTTCTCGGCCACCAAGCTGCGCTGGCTGCTGGATCACGTGCCCGGCGCACGGGCGCGCGCTGCACGCGGGGAACTCGCCTTCGGCACCGTGGACAGCTGGCTGCTGTGGCAGCTGACCGGTGGCCGCGTGCACGCCACCGATGTCAGCAACGCCTCGCGCACCTTGCTGTTCGACATCCACCGCGGCGACTGGAGTGACGAGCTGCTGGCGGCCTTCGACATCCCGCGCGCGCTGATGCCCGAGGTGCGGCCATCAGCCGGCCTGTTCGGCGAGGCGACCGAGTTCGGCGCGCCGGTTGCCGGCATCGCGGGTGACCAGCAGGCGGCCCTGTTCGGCCAGGCGGCGCTCGCCCCGGGCCAGGCCAAGAACACCTACGGCACCGGCTGCTTCCTGCTGATGCACACCGGCGGCCAGCCGCATGCGTCCACCCAGGGGCTGCTCACGACCCGGGCCGCGCAGGTCGGCCCGGAGGCGCAGTTCGCGCTGGAGGGCAGCGTGTTCGTGGGCGGCGCGGTGGTGCAGTGGCTGCGCGACGGCCTGCGCGCCATTGGCGGCAGCGGCG
Organism: Methylotenera sp.; assembly: GCA_021738245.1. Taxonomy (GTDB): domain Bacteria; phylum Pseudomonadota; class Gammaproteobacteria; order Burkholderiales; family Burkholderiaceae_C; genus Pelomonas. The sequence continues at coordinate 8,307 of JAIPCJ010000146.1, forward strand.
AAGTGCAGGCCCTGGCGGAGAGCGTGCCCGACGCCGGCGGGCTGATGTTCGTGCCGGCCTTTGCCGGCCTGGGCGCGCCCTACTGGCGGCCGGATGCGCGCGGCGCGCTGCTGGGCCTGACCCGCGGCACCACCCAGGCGCACATTGCGCGTGCGGCGTTGGAGAGCATCGCCTTCCAGAGCGCGGCGGTGCTGTCCGCGATGAATGCCGACGTTGGCGCAGCCGGGCGCCTGACCGAGTTGCGCGTGGACGGTGGCGCCTGCGCCAACGACCTGCTGATGCAGTTCCAGGCCGACCTCCTCGGCATCCCGGTGCTGCGGCCGCGCGTCATCGAGACCACGGCCCTGGGCGCTGCACTGCTGGCCGGCCTCGGCGCGGGCGTGGTCGAGTCGCCGCAGGCGATTGGCTCGTTGTGGCAGCTCGAACGCGCCTTCGAGCCGCGCATGTCACGCGACGAGGCTGGCGCACGGCTGGCCGCCTGGGATCACGCCGTGCGCCAGGTGCTGGCGGCGTAGCGCAGCGCCGGTCCTGCTGACACACCCTGGCAGGCGGGGCAGCGCACCATGCGCGCCTTGCAACCCACGGGAGCTCACATGAACTTCGCCTACACCCTCGTCTACGTGGCAGACGTGGCCGCCTCGCTGGCCTTCTTCGAGCGCGCCTTCGGCCTGCCGACCCGCTTCCTGCACGAGAGCGGCGCTTACGGCGAAGTGGACACCGGTGCGGGCAGCACGACGCTGGCCTTCGTCGACCATGCCACCGCGCGCGACAGCGTGCAGCACGACTACGTCGCGGCCGATGCCAGCCCCCAGCCGCTGGGCATGGAGATCGGTTTCACGGTGGCTGATGTGCCAGCGGCTTATGAACGCGCCGTGGCCGCCGGAGCGCGCCCGATGGCGGCACCCCTCACCAAGCCCTGGGGGCAGACCGTGGCTTACGTGCGCTGCCCGGACGGCACGCTGGTCGAGCTTTGCACAGCGATGGGCTGAGCACGCCCTTTCGCGGGGCGGTTGTGCCCCGCCGCAGCGCGCGCGATGAACAGCTGATCCTGGGCCAGGGACGGCAGCGGGGCGCTGATGGCGCCCAAGGTGGCCAGTTCGGCGCCGCGGGTCGCGCGGGCCTGGAAAGAGGCGTAGATGGCCATGGTGGGTCTCGACGTCGTTGTCGGTGGACCCTGTCTTTTGCAAGGGGCGTGCCTGACCCGCATGGCCCACAATGAATCGTTATGCGACGTGCCGACCGACTCTTCCAGATCGTCCAGCTCATCCGCGGCCGCCGCCTCACCACGGCCGACTACCTCGCCCATCGGCTGGAGGTGTCGATGCGCACCGTCTACCGCGACATCGCCGCGCTCGCCCAGCAGGGCGTGCCCATCGAGGGCGAGGCCGGCGTGGGCTACCGCATGCGTGCCGGGTTCGACCTGCCGCCGCTGATGTTCAGCAAGCAGGAGGCGCAGGCGTTGGTGGCGACGGTGCGCATCGCCGAGTCGCGTCTGGATGCGGCACTTGCCCGCCAGGCCGAGAACGCGTTGTCCAAGATCCTCGCCGTGCTGCCGCTGGACGCGCGGGCCGCGGCCGAGAGCCTGGCCCTGTATGCCCCCCTGCCGGCGCTCGACCCGGCCACCAGCGCCCACCTCACCGCCATGCGCGAGGCCACCGAGGCGCGGCGCAAGCTGCAGGTCGGCTACCTGGACCTGGGCGGCGTCAGAAGCGAGCGCGTGGTGAGGCCGCTGGCCTGCCTCTTCTGGGGCCCGGTCTGGACGCTGGCGGCCTGGTGCGAGCTGCGCAACGACTTCCGCAGCTTCCGGGTCGACCGCGTGGAGACGCTGCACGTGCTGGACGAGACCTTCCGCGACGAACCCGGCAAGACCCTGGCCGACATGAACCGCCAGCGGGACGCTGAAGGGTGTGCATGAGCTAGGGCGGGTTTGGCCCGTCCAGCCGAACCGCTGCGGTGCCGGCCTCAGGCGCGGCCCAGCACGCGGATGACCTCCGCCTCGGCCACGGGCTTGGTGATGAAGCCGTCCATGCCGGCGGCCAGCGCGGCCTGGCGTTCCTGGTCGAGCACGGCGGCCGTGAAGGCATGGATGGGCAGGCGGGCAGTGGCCGGGTCCGCGCGCAGCAGCTGCGTGGCCTTCAGGCCGTCGACCTTGGGCATATGCAGGTCCATCAGCACGCCGTCCAGGCGCGTGGCCTGGTCGCGGGTGAGGCGGATGGCTTCTTCGCCGTCTTCGGCCTCCACCACCTCCGCGCCCAGGCGCTGCAGCAGCGCGGTGATGATGAGGCGGTTGACCGGGTTGTCCTCGGCCACCAGCAGGCGCTGGCCGGCCAGCGGATAGCGCGGTGCGGGCGGGATGCGCATGCGCGCGGCGGTGTCGTCCACTGTCAGCGCGGTGGGCAGGGCGAGCTCGGCCCAGAAGCTGGAGCCGCTGTGGCCATCGCTGTGCACGCCCACCCGGCCTTGCATGCGCGAGGCCAGCTCACGGCAGATGGACAGTCCCAGCCCCGTGCCGCCGAAGCGCCGGGTGGTGGAGTCGTCGGCCTGGGCGAAGGGGCGGAAGAGGCGGTGCTGCAGCTCGGGCAGCACGCCGATGCCGCTGTCCTGCACGACGATGCGCACCCGCCCGTCGTCCGCCGCCGACAGCTTCAGCCGCACATGGCCGCGCTCGGTGAACTTGAGCGCATTGACCAGGAAGTTGGCCATGATCTGCCGCACCCGCAGCGGGTCGCCGATGACCAGGCGCGGCAGCCCGGGTTCCAGCTCGATCTGCATGTCCAGCCCGCGTTCGCGGCCGAGCGCTGCGCAGCCTTCGAAGCTCGCCTGGGCCAGGGCGTGCAGGTCGAACTCGATCTTCTCCAGCTCCAGGTGACCCGCCTCGATCTTGGAGAGGTCCAGCACGTTGGACACGATCTCGTTGAGCGACTCGGCGGCGGCCACGAGGTGGGCGACGTACTGCGGCCGTCGCTCGTCGGGCCCGCCCTGCTGCAGCAGACGCGCCAGGCCCAGCACCCCGTTGAGCGGCGTGCGGATCTCGTGGCTCATGGTCGCCAGGAAGGCGCTCTTGGCGTGGCTGGCGCCTTCGGCCTGCTGCTTGGCGGCCTGGAGTTCGGCTTCCTGGCGGCGGCGTTCGGTCACATCCTCGGCGACCCAGAGCGTGGGGTGGTCGGCAGCGGGCGCGCTGCGCCCGGGCAGTGAGCCCGGCAGCCCGCGGGCGTTGAACTGCACGGTGATGCGGCGGCCGTCCGGGCGCAGGAAGTCGCGCTCGAAGGCCAGGGCCGCCTGCGCGATGTCCTGCGTGGCGGGCAGCGCGGGCTGGCCGTCGGCCAGTTGCGGCTCGGTGCCGCCGAAGATGTCCTGCCAATGCCGGTTCACCCGCCCGAAGCGGCCGTCGCGCGTCAGCGCGATGCCCACGCTGGCGTGTTCCAGGATGGCCTCGGTCTCGATGCGGTCGCGCTCGTGCTCGGTGATGTCGCGCGCGATCAGCATGGTGGCCGGCTCACCTTCCCAGTCCAGCGAGGCGGCGGACACCAGCAGGTCGCGCCATTGGCCGTTGACGACGATGGCGGAGCGGAAGTCCCGCACCAGGCCCGAGCTGGCCAGCGCGTCCGCCAGGCGCTGCGGCTCGCGGGCATCGGGCCAGATGCCCAGCTCCAGCCCCGAACGGCCCATCAGCGCCTCGCGCGGCTGGCCCACCAGGGTGCAGAAGCCCGAATTGGCGAAGCGGATGCGGCCCGTGCTGGCCTGGGCCACGCAGATGGCGTCGGGGTTGGCGCGCAGCACGCGGTCCAGCATGGCGGCGGTGCGCTGGTGCTGCTGCAGTGCGAGCCGCTCGCCCGTGATGTTGTGGCTGACGCCGCGCCAGCCGATGTGGTGGCCGGCGGCGTCGAAGACCGGCTCGCCCGACCCGAGGATCCACAGCAGCCGGCCGTCCGGGGCGCGAAAGCCGTTGATGCGGTCCCGGTAGGGGCGCTTGGCGCGAACGACCTCGAGCAGGGCCTGGAACTCGG
>JAIPCJ010000147.1 GCA_021738245.1 Methylotenera sp.
GGGCCAGCGGCATTACCAGCTGCGCGAGTTCGACGCCTCGCTGCACCAGCTCGAACAGGGCCTTGCGGCCGAGCGCACCGCCGACGGCCTCTCGGCCCTCGCCGAAACCTTGATCCCCCTGGGCCCCACCGATGACGCCATCGCGGCCGCCGAAGGTGCGCTCGCGCTGAATCGCCATCACGAAATGGCGCACTACCTGCTGGGCAACGGCTATGCGCGCGAGAACTACAGCCAGCTCTCGGCCCGGCTCGGCGACCGCTTCGCGACGCTGATGGCCGACGTGCGGCGCGCGTCTCAGGCCTTCGACCGGGGCGACTTCGAGGGCGCGCTGCGGCTGAGCCTGGCGGTGCTGGAGCGCTGCCCCCAGCTGGGCCGCGCGCATGCGATCGCGGCCAAGGCGCTGGAGTCGCAGCGCCTGCGCATCGACGTGCACCGGGCCGAGGCCGAGCGCCGCTTTGCGGCCACACCCATGCCCGTGGTGCCCGGCATCGAGCGCTATGTGCTGAACTGGCGCGAGCTGTCGCCGCGCCATCGCAAGCGCGTGGCCCTGTCCGTCGCGCCCTGGAAGGCCTTCATCCCGGTGCTGGTGGCAGGCGGCGCCACGCACTACATCAAGCCGATGTGGATGCGACTGTCTGAAACCCCGCAGGCCCAGGCGCTGAAGGATGCGCGCATCGACTACGACTCGCGCCTCTGGGACGACGTGCGCGGCATGGGCGGCCACTTCACCGTGACGGGCATCGAGGACGTCGAGCGCAGCATCTTCGACAAATACAACACCGTGCTGCATGAGCTGACGCACCAGGTGCACGGCGTGCTGACGGCCGACCAGTCGCGCGAGATCGAGGCGCTGTACCAGCAGGCCAAGGCGCGGGATGCCACCACGCGGCAGGGCTTCCTGTCGCGCTATGCGGGTGGGTCGGTGTGGGAGTACTTTGCCGAAGGCGCCAATGCCGAAGACTCACCCAGGCGCGACGCCTACGACGGCCGCGAGATCGTGCGGGAGCGGCTGATCGCCATCGACCCCGCCTTGCGCGCCGCGGTGCAACGCTTCTTCGCGCAGCGCGACACCCGCGCGAGCCTGCCAGTGGCGCTCGTCAACGCCGGCAATCAGAAGCTGGAGGACGGCCAGCTGTCCGCGGCCCGGCCGCTGTTCGCCCGCGCGCTGCGCCTGGCGCCGCAGGACGAGCGCGCGCTGGCGGCGCAGCTCAATGCGCTGGCCATTGCGGGCGACGCGGCGGCGGTGGCGCAACTGGCCGAGCGGGCGCTCGCGGCGCATCCGCGCAGCGGCAGCTTGCGGGTGGGTGTGGCCGATGCCCTCTGGCACACCGGCCGACCGCTGGCCACGGATGTGCTGCCCGCTCTCGTGCGCGACCGCGACGTGCTGCAGGGCGAAGACCGCTTCCGCGTCGACCTCGCTCGCGCTGACCATCACCGGCGCCTGGGTCAGGTGCCCGAGGCGCTGGCGGCTTACGACGCGGTGCTGGCCTACCAGGGCGACCAGCCCGAGGCGCTGTGGGGCCGTGCCGCCACGCTGGCCCTGGCCGCGCGCTGGGACGAGGCCTTCGCGCAGTACGAGGCCGTGCTGCGCCTGCGCACCGGCCTCGTGCCGCTGCGCCGCGACTACGCGCTGGACCTGCTGCGCGCCGGCCGCCTGGATGCGGCACGAGGCCAGATCAAGGAGGCCTTGCTGCTCGATCCTGCCGACCCCGATCTGCTCGCGCTGCAGGCCTGGCTGGCCCTGGCCACGGGAGATGCCGAGGCCGCGCGCCGCGGCAGTGCCAGCGCGCTGGCCAAGGGGCCGTGGAGCGACCTGGCAGCCATCGTGCAGGCGGGCGCCTTGCGGGCCCTGGGCCAGGCCGAGGCGTCGCAGGCTGCCATCGCGCCGGTGCGCGAGCGCATCGCCCGAGGCACACCGCCGCAGTACCTGTACCGGCCGGAGAAATCGGCCTGGTACTCGGTGCACGAACTGCCTGCCAGTGAGCGCCAGGTGCTGGCGCAGTTGCTGCCATGAAGGTGATCAGGGCCATGCGCGCCTGGCGCCTGCTGGAGGCGGCGCATCTGAACGGGCTCTCCGTGGCGCTGGGCGTCACGGCCACGCATCTCGCGGTGGGCGGGCTGTTCGGCGAGACCGCGGGCCTGGCGGCGGTGGGCGGCGCGGTGTGTGCCAGCCTGACCGACCTGCCCAACCCGCCGCAGCGCGTGCTGCCGCGGGTGCTGCCGGCGGCTGGCGCGGCGGCGCTGGTCACCCTGCTGGTGGGGCTGACCGACGGTTCACTGCCATGGACGGTGGCGGTCATCGCGGCCGTCACCTTCGTGTCGCTGATGACGCTGGCCTGGGGCCTGCGTGCGGGCCCGCTGTCGTTCGCGCCGGTGCTGGCCATGGTGTTCGCCATGGCCTGGGACCGCACGGCCGGCGCCACCTCGCCCTGGGTGCATGCGATGTGGGTGGGCCTGGGCGGCCTGGTCTACGCCGGGTGGGCTCGCGCGGCAGCGGTGGTGTTGCGCCACCGGTTGCGGGAGCTGGCGCTGGCGCAGGCATTGCGGGCCACCGTGCAAAGGCTGCGTTCGCGGGCCCAGCGCATCGCGCTGGCGGTCAGCCCCGACGAGGCCCGCATCCGCGCCTCGATTGCCGACGACGTGCAGCTGGCCGACGCGTTGCAGGCGGCGCGCGACCAGGTGTTTGCCGCCCGCCGCTCGCCGCGCAGCCGCCGCCAGACGGACCTCGTGCTCGGCCTCGTCGAGCTGCGCGACCTGCTGCTGGCCAGTCGGCTCGACACCGAACTGCTCGGCCAGGACTTCCCCGGCCGCCAGTGGCGTGCCGCGCTGGCAGACACCCTGCGCCATCTCGCCGACGTGCTGGCGGCGCTGGCCGACACGCTGGTGTCGGGCGCGCCGCTGCCGGAGGTGTCTGCCGAAGCCTGGCGGGCGCAGCTCGCAGCGCGCCTGGCCGACGTGAGACCGCCGCCCGGTGACTCGCGGGTGCACGTGGTGTCGGCCCTGCAATCACGCCTGGGGCACATGCTCGATGACGTCTCGGCCATGGTGGCGCGCCAGGCTGCGGGCGACAACCCCGACACGCCCTGGACGCCCGAGCGACTCGCGCCTTTCGTCTCACCCGAGGGCTGGCCCATGGCGGCGCTCAAGCCCCACCTGACGCTGCAGTCGGGCGTCATGCGGCACGCCCTGCGCTCGGCGCTGGCCCTGTCGCTGGCCTACACGCTGGGCGCCTTCCTGCCGTGGTCGGCCCACCCCTTCTGGCTGATGCTGAGCGTGGCGGTCGTGCTGCGCGGCAACCTGGAGCAGACGATCTCGCGTCGCAACGAGCGGATCATCGGCACGGTGCAGGGCTGCCTGCTGGTGCTGCTGCTGTCGCATGTCGAATGGGTGCCGCTGCTGAGCCTGTGCTTCATTGCTGCGGTCGGGACGGCGCATGCCTACGTCAACCGCCGCTACCGCGTGGCCGCCACGGCCGCCACGCTGATGGCCCTGTTGCAGCCGCTGATGCTGGCGCCGGGCAGCAACCCCGCCATCGTCGAGCGCCTGGCCGACACCGTGCTTGGCGCCATCCTGGCCTGGTGCTTCAGCTTCGTGCTGCCCTCGTGGGAGCGTGCGGCTGTGCCGCGCTTGGCCGAGCAGTTGCGCGCGGCGCTGGCCCGGCATGCCGGCAACATGCTGCGCTGGCAACCGGGTGCTGACGAACAGCTCGCGCAGCGCCTGAGCCGGCAGCAGGCCTACACCGCGCTGGCGGCGCTGGCGGCCGCCGCCCAGCGCACCCGGGTCGAGCCCGAAAGCGTGCGGCTGCCGGAGGTCGAGATCGAATCCGCCCTCAGCCACGGCTACCGGCTGATGGCCCTGCTGGGCGCGGTGCAGCACCAGGTGCAGCGGCGTTTCGACCGGCTCGACGCCACCCGCGCCGAGCCTGCGCTGGCGCAGGCCCGCGAGGCCTGCGTGCAGGCGCTGCAAGGCGAGACCCTCGTGGCGGCCTTGCCCCCCGAACCGCCCGACGCCGATGCTGGTGCCTGGCCCGAGCATGTCGGCCAGCACGACGTCACGCCCTGGCTGCTGCGCCGCCTGCGCCTGTGCCGCAGCGAGGCGCGCGAGCTCGTCATCGCCCTTCATCAACTTCATCCCCCCACAGGAGCACACCCATGAGCATCCAGACCCGCGCTGCCGTCGCCTGGAAGGCCGGCGCACCGCTGACCATCGAAACCCTGGACCTGGAGGGCCCGCGCGACGGCGAGGTGCTCGTCGAGGTCAAGGCCACCGGCATCTGCCACACCGACGAATACACGCTGTCGGGCGCCGATCCCGAAGGCCTCTTCCCCGCCGTGCTGGGCCATGAAGGCGCCGGCGTGGTGCTGGAGAGCAAGGTGCCCTGGCTCAAGCCCGGCGACCACGTCATCCCGCTCTACACGCCGGAATGCCGGGAGTGCAAGTTCTGCCTGAGCCGCAAGACCAACCTCTGCCAGGCCATCCGCGCCACGCAGGGCAAGGGCCTGATGCCCAACGGCACCTCGCGCTTCAGCCTCAACGGCGAGCCGGTCTTCCACTACATGGGCACCAGCACCTTCTCCAACCACATCGTGGTGCCCGGCATCGCACTGGCCAAGATCCGGCCGGATGCGCCCTTCGACAAGGTCTGCTACATCGGCTGCGGCGTGACCACCGGCGTGGGCGCGGTGCTGTTCACGGCCAAGGTGGAGGCGGGCGCCACGGTGGTGGTGTTCGGCCTCGGCGGCATTGGCCTGAACGTGATCCAGGGCGCCAAGATGGTGGGCGCCGGCCGCATCATCGGCGTGGACATCAACCCCGGCCGCGAAGCCATGGCGCGCCGCTTCGGCATGACCGACTTCGTGAACCCCAAGGACGTGGCCAACGTGGTCGACCACATCATCCAGATGACCGACGGCGGCGCCGACTACTCCTTCGAGTGCGTGGGCAACGTGCAGCTGATGCGCCAGGCCCTGGAGTGCACCCACAAGGGCTGGGGCCGCAGCATCATCATCGGCGTGGCCCCGGCCGGCGCCGAGATCTCGACGCGCCCCTTCCAGCTCGTGACCGGCCGCAAGTGGGAGGGCTCGGCCTTCGGTGGCGCCCGCGGCCGCACCGACGTGCCCAAGATCGTCGACTGGTACATGGAAGGCAAGGTCAACATCGACGAACTCATCACGCACAAGCTCAAGCTCGAGCAGATCAACGAAGGCTTCGAGCTGATGCGCCGCGGCGAGTCGATCCGGGCGGTGGTGGAGTTCTGATCGAGCCGGGCCGTCAGCCCCCTGCGACCGCAAGCGCGGGCCTGGTGCGAGGCAGCCGCACCGTGAAGCTGGCGCCTCGGCCCAGGCCTTCGCTGGCGGCTGACACGCTGCCGGAGTGAAGCCGCACCACCTGCTTCACGAGGGCCAGGCCAAGGCCGAGACCTGATTGCTGGTGGCGGCCCGCCGGCGCCTGCACGAACGGCTCAAAGACGGCTTCAAGCTGATCGGCCTCGATGCCGGTGCCTCGGTCGATGACGCGCACCTCGTAGCCGCGTTCATGCGGCTCGGCTTGGATGATCACCTGGCTGCCTTCGTCGCTGAACTTGATCGCATTCGTGATCAGGTTGCAGAACACCTGGACGAGGCGGCCGGCGTCGGCATCCAGCATCATGGCTTCGCCCGGCAGTTGAAGGTCCAGTCCGATGTGCTTTTGCTGTGCGAGCTCCGTGGACACTTCGCGGGAGGCCTGCAGGATGGTCCTCAAGTCCGTGTCGGTGCGGTTGAGCTCGACCACGTCGGCGCGGATGCGATTGAGGTCCATCAGGTCACTCACGAGGCGAGACATCTGCGTCGTCTGCCTGCGCATCGCCGCGATCGTCCGCCGCACCGTGTCAGGCGGGTCGCTGAGCCGCTCAAGCAACGCCACGCCTGCCGAGAAGGTCATCAGCGGGTTGCGCAGCTCATGCGCGACCGTGGCCAGCATCTGGTCCTTCTGGCGGTCGTGCGCCTCCAGGGCCCGTTCATGCCGCTCGATCTCCGAAATGTCGCGCGTCACGCCCAGCACGGACTTCACCACGGATGGGTTGGCGCCGAACTCTGGCACCAGCGTGGCGGCGAACACGGTGCCTGCATGCGTGAATCGCAGGGAGACGGGCCGCGCTTCCCTGAAGACGGTTTCCAGGGCCTGCTCCCACTGATCGCACAGGTCCGCCGGCATGCCCAGCTCGCGGTTGCTCCGGCCGATGAAGTCGGAAACCGGGCGGCCGGTGATGCGTTCAATGGCGCGGCTGACAAACAGGTGCCGGTAATGATGATCGAAGCGCGTGAGGACGTCGGGTGAATTGCTGGTCAGTTCGCGCAGGTCGCTTTCGCGCTCGGCTGCCAGCTTTCGCGAGCGGCGCAGCAGATGGAGCACGATGCAGTCCACCAGCAGGATCGAGCTGAAGAAGCTCAGCGCAATCAGGTCGCCCGTGGCCAGCCCGGTCAGGGTGGGCTGGTTGTGGGGAATGAAGGATGCATAGGCCGCCGCGACGCTCAGCGCCGCGCAGAGCAGCCCCGGCCCGAGACCGAAGAAATACGCCGCCAGCATGACGGCTGGAAAGAAGGTGAGAAAGGGGAAGCCTTGCGCCGGCAGGCTCCCCACCAGCGCAAAGCGGCCGCCATAGGCCAGCGCCCAAAGCCCGAAGCTGGCGAAATAGCCTGCGGCGGCTGACCGTGCCGGCCGCCGAAACAGGGTGTCAGCATGCGATGTCGTTGCCGAGGACAGGCGATCTCCACTAAACAAAAATGAGCCGCGTGTGTGTAGGACGGCGCCTCTTCAGTCTAGGTGACGTGGCGGCCTTGTCCGTCCCCGAGCCTAGGGGGCCCGCGCCTCCGTCATCCTTGCGTTGGCATGCCGCGTCGGGCTGTTCACGCCCAGGCGTTGGCGCTGGCCCGGCGCAGGTCCGGCGGGGCCGGCGAGACGGGCGTCGTGGCGCCGGGCGCGGGTGGGTCAGCGATGTCGTCTGACTCCAGCCACCCCGCCGCATCGGGCTCGCTGCCATCGGCTGCCTCGCTCGGGAAGGTCGAGACATAGCCCAGCGCCAGCGCCAGCGTGGCGGCGAGCAACAACGTCACGGTGAGCTTGTGCAGAGTCATGGTGGCAGGGCGCGTGCGGCGACCGGAGATTCAGTCGTGCCGTGATCGTCCGCGCGCCCCTCGCCCCGCGGCGTAGGACGGGGCCGCCCTGACACGCCCAAGGCATCCCACGCTGTGCACGGCGCGGCTGGCCTGGCGCCGCTCAGACCACCTGCAGCACCTCGAACTCCAACCGGTGGGGTGGCACCTCGATGGCGACCTCGTCGCCGACACACTTGCCCAGCAGTGCGCGGCCCAGCGGGGCCTCCGTGCTGATCACCTGAAGGGCCTGGCCCTCGCACACCAGCTTCATGCTGCCCCCGGGCGGTCCGAGAAAGACCCACTGCTGCCGGTCCTGCGCATCGACGAGGCAGACCGCTGCCCCGAGTTGAATGCCGAGGGAGTCGTCGTGCGCGCGGGGCCGGAACTGCTGCCACGCGGCGATGGCCTGCCGGATGGCCTCGGCCCGTCGTGCCTGGCCAGTGGCCAGGTAGGCGGCCTCCAGACCGAGCGTGTCGTACTTGTTCTCGGCGATGTTCTCTTCGTGCGTCGCCGTTTCGTGGGCGGTGAGCGCGGCCTGCTCGGTCAGCAGCAGGTCAGCGGCGAGTCGTTCCAGCACCTGCTGCTGGAGCCAGTGTTTGTCCATGGGAGTCGTGTTTGAGCAGATGAGCGAGTGGCCCATGGGCAACTGCCGCGACAGGCGGTGCGCCTGCGGCGGTGCCCTGCCGTCAATGAAAGTCTTCCTCGCGTTGATGGCGCGCACCGATCACGAGCACCAGCTGGGGCGAGCGGATGTCGAAGCGAAGCACGTACCCCGTGCTGCCGAACGGAATGATGAGTTCCCGCAAGGTCGATCGGACTCCGACCTTGCGGTAGCTGTAAGGCGTCGTCGACAAATGACTCAGCGCGACCTGTCGGATGACGTGGATCGCTTCTTCGGCCACGTCGAGTTCTTCGAGCGTCTCGGCGCGATCGAGCAGGAAGTCGTACAGCCGTATCAGATCGTCTTCAGCACTCTGCGTGAATTCAACGGCGTAGCTCATCCGCCCAGTTGCTTGCGGCGCTTGGCCAGCCGCGATTCGAGCTTGCCGATGACCTGCGCCGCAGGGATGGACCTGCCGGTGCGCTCATAGTCAGCCAGAGACGCTGCGCATCGCGAGGCGAAGTCTGTCTGGACTTGTCGGTACTCGACCGCGTTGCGTACCGCGACTTCGACGAAGTCGGTCAGCGTCTCTCCTGGGCGAAGCACCGCATCGAGCCCGGCCCGCAGTTCTGCTTCGACACGCACTTGAGGAATGACCGCGGTTTTCATGGCGGCATCGTAGTGCAAATGCACTACGAACTCAATCGATGAACCCTTGGCGAGTTCGTCCTGACGCCATGCGGCAAATGGCCATGGTTGAGTTGCCGGTTGATCGGGCGCGTGGCGCAGCGGTCAACGCGCCGTGCGATAAGGCTCCGCCGCCGGCAGGAAGTCCTGCTCGCGCAGGGCGCCGGCCACCCAGTCTTCCACGGCGGGGTGGGCGAGCAGGGCGTCGCGGTAGGCGGCGGCAGCGTCGGACACCGGCAGGCTGAAGCGGCTCAGCCGGATCGCCACGGGCGCGAAGAAGGCGTCCACCGCGCCAAATTCGCCGAACAGGAAGGGGCCGCCGCTGGCGGCGAGGGCCTCGCGCCAGGCTGCGTCCAGGCGCGTGACGTCGGCGCGCAAGGCCTCGTCGTCGGCCCACAGCGTCTGGCCGACCTCCGGCAGGAAGGCCTCGATGTTCATCGGGCAGACCGTGCGCAGCCGCGCGAAGCCGGCATGCATCTCGGCGCAGAGGCTGCGAGCGCGTGCACGGGCCTGGCGGTCGCGCGGCCAGATGGCGTGGTCGGGGTAGGCGTCGGCGATGAACTCGGTGATGGCCAGCGAATCCCACACTGCAAAGCCCTCGTCGTCCACCAGCACGGGCAGCTTGCCCGCGGGGCTCACGCCGGCCAGTTCCTGCCGCCATGCGGCGCCGGGCGTGAAGTCCAGCCGCAGCATCACCTCGTCATGAGGAATGCCGAACGCCCCCAGCAGCACACCGCTGCGCATGGACCAGGACGAGTAGTTCTTGTTGCCGATGTAGAGCTTCATGGGGCCTTTCTGCTTCAGAGGGCCGAGCCTAATCGTCAGTGGCGGCTCAAGTGTTGAGCAATTCGCAAGGGATCAATGCCGCGCGCGCCAGGCATCCAGCCGCGCCACGCCCATGCCGGGGGCCAGGTAGGTGGGGAGCACGGCCTCCAGCGTGGCGGGTGTGATGCCCAGCTCGGCCAGGCCCGGATGCTGGCCGCTGGCCACGTTGGGCACGGTCAGCGAGGCGAGGTTGTCGCGCGAGAGCAGGGGTTCGCCGGGCAGGCATTCCATGGCCAGCGCCTGCAACGTGGCCAGCGGCCCGGGCAAGGGCAGCACCGGGCGCGGGTGCCCCACGCAGCGGCCCGCCAGGCGCACCAGTTCCGCCAGCGTCAGCACGCGCGGGCCGGCCACGTCGTAGACCTGGCCAATGGCTTCACGGCGCAGCAGCACCTGAACCAGGGCAGCGGCCAGGTCCTGCACCCACACCGGTTGCAGCCGGGCATCGGCACCACCGAGCGGCATCAGCGGGAACAGCCGCTGCAGGTCGGCAAAGAGGTTGATGCTGCGATCACCCGCGCCAAAGACCAGCGAGGGCCGCACGAGGGTGAGGGCCAGGCCTTGCGTTTTCGCGGCCGCTTCGAGCGCCGCCTCGCCCGCCGCCTTGCTGCGCAGGTAGCGCGAGGGCGCCTGGGCCGACACGCCCAGGGCGCTCACATGCACCAGCCGCTGCACGCCCGTGGCCTGCATGGCCGCGGCAATGCGGCGTGGCAGCTCCACATGGGCGCGCTCGAAGGCGGCTTCGCTGCCCTGCAGGATGGCGATCAGGTTGACCACCGCATCATGGCCGGGCAGCAGGCGGGGCAGGTCGTTGAAGACGTCGGCCTGCAGCACGGTGACGCCGGGCAGCGGCTGCACGGCTTGCGCATGCCGCAGCCGCCGCGTGGGCACGGTGATGCGTACGTCGGCGCCGAGCTGGCGGGTCAACTGCTCGCACAGCGCGCGGCCGACGAAGCCGCTGCCACCGAGCACCAGGACGGAAAGGCTCATGACTTGTTGTCTCCCACCGCCGCGGGCGGCACGTCGCTGACATCGCCGCGCGCCCCGGCGGGGCCGACGCTGGCGCCCAGCCGCTCGCGCAGCGACGTGGCCGGCAGGCCCAGCACCTGCGCATAGACGGCACCGCCCAGCAGCACCTTGCGGACGTAGTCGCGGGTTTCGTTGAAGGGGATGTTCTCGGCCCAGACGGCGGCGTCCAGCACCGGGCCGTCACGCCAGCGCGCGGGCCGGCCAGGGCCGGCGTTGTAAGCCGCCGCAGCCAGGGCCTGGGCGCCGTCGAAGCGGTCGAGCACCAGCTTGAGGTACTGCGTGCCGATGCGCAGGTTGAAATCGCGGTCGTGCATGCGCTCGGCGTTGTAGTCCAGGCCCACCTTGCGGGCCGTCCACTTGGCCGTGGCGGGCATCACCTGCATCAGGCCGGCAGCGCCCACATGCGAGCGGGCATCCAGCACGAAGCGCGATTCCTGGCGGATGAGGCCATAGACATAGGCCGCATCGACGCCGGCCACCTGGGCTTCGCGCAGCAGTTCGGCGCGGTGCGGCTGGGGGTAGCGCTGGGCGATGTCGATCTCGTTGCGGGTGCGCTCGCTGGTGTTGATGCAGCGGTCCCACACCTCGCGGTCGCAGGCCTCCTGGGCGGCCGCGAGCAGCGCGCGGTCGTTCATGCCGCGCAGCGAGAAGTTCCATTCGCGCACGCCTTCGCTGCGCAGGCCCAGGTCGATCAGCTGCAGCGCACGCATGAGGCCCCCATGGCCGCGGGCGGCGCGACGCTCTTCGGCGGTCAGCGGTGCGGGAGCGGGCGGCAGCGGCGTGGGCAGGGCGAGGTCTTCCGCGGCGAGGCGCCCGAAGAAGTTCAGCGTGGCGCCGGGCGTGCCGGTGGCCAGCGCGGTGAGCTGGGCGCGAGCCGCGGGGCCGTCGCCCTGCATGCGCGTGGCGCGGGCCTTCCAGTAGACCCAGGCCGGGTCGCGCTGCTCGGTGGGCGTCATGCGCTCGATGGCACGCAGGGCCAGTGCGGGCGACTTGGCCCGCAGCGCCGCGCGCGCGGCCCAGGCGAGGGCTTCATCGGTCCACGGCAGGTCGGGCGCCAGCTTCTCGGCGCGCTCAAAAGCGGCGGTGGCATCGTCCTGCAGCCGCAGGGCTTCCTGGCGGCCGATCTGCACCCAGAGCCAGGCCTGCAGGTCGTTGGGCAGGCGGCTCCATTTGTCGCGCAGCAGGTCGGCGGCCTGGTCGGGGTCGTTGCCGGCCACGCGGGCCAGGGCCAGGGTCGTCAGCTCGGCCTCGGCGCGGGGCGAGGTGCGTGCCTTGCGGGTGAGGTAGCGGCCGGCGTTGTCCTGCAGCTCGGCGAGCTTCTGGTCGAGCAGCTTGGTGCCCAGCAGCGCGACCGCCTGGCGAGCGGCCCGCGGGCGTGATTGCTCGGTAGCCAGGCGCGCCTTGGCCCAGAGCGTGTCGGGCTTGAAGACGCCTGCATCCACCAACGTGCTGGCCAGCTGCTGGCAGCCGTCGTCGCCATCCTTCTGCGCGAACCAGGCCGCGCGGGCGGTGTCGGCCGAGACCTTGCTGCCGGCGAGGTGGTCGGCGAGCAGTGCGTAGCAGGCGACCTCGCGGTCGTCGCGCATCTGGTAGCTGGCGTGGTCGCGGCGGAAGTTGGCCCAGTCGCGGCGGCGGCCCAGTTCCAGCAGCCAGTCGTTGCGCAGCCGGTCTTCCACGTAACTGCCCGGGTAGCGGGCATAGAAGGCGTCCATCTCCGGCTGCCGCACCTCGGCCAGGCGGGCGTTCAGTTCAAAGTAGTCGACCCAGCCGGCCAGTGGGTGGCCCTGGCTGCGCGCGGTGTCGGCCAGGCTCGCCAGGCGCTTGCGGTCACGCTTGACCCAGGCTTCGCGGGCCTGCACGGCGAGGTCGGGCGCGTTGGCGGGCGTGCCGGCAGGCGTCTGTGCGCTGCCCGCGGCCGGCAGCAGGGTCACGCACAGCACCAGCCGGGCGGCCACCTGCATCGGCCGGCGGCCCAAGACATCCAAAATCGCCCACTGCTTCACCACCACTGCACTCCTTGCCATGAC
>JAIPCJ010000148.1 GCA_021738245.1 Methylotenera sp.
GGCATGGGTGCTGGCGTTCAGGCGGAAGCGCCAGGCCGCCAGCAGGCCCAGCACCATCATCAGCAGCGGCCCCGCCACCATCAGGCCGGTGATCGTCTGGATGGCCTCCGGCGTCTGCACGATGACTTCGCCCGGGCGGCTCCTGGGCGAGATGTAGCCACCCAGCTCGATCACCCAGCCGCTGGCAATGATGGCCGCGCTTTGCGCCACCTTGCGCACCAGCGTCATCACCCCCGCGAAGATGCCCTCGCGACGCTGGCCGGTCACGGCCTCGTCGATGTCGGGCAGGTAGTTGTAGACCGACCAGGGCACGAAGTTCAGCGTGCCGCGGCCTAGGCCCGCCAGCACGATGGGCACGAAAGTCCAGAACACGAGGCTGAGGGAGAAGCCGTCGCGCGCCGGGTTCAGCGCGCTGAAGAGATTGGCCCCCAGCGCCTGGAAGCCGGTGGAGAAGCCCTCGGGGCGCACCAGGTAGAAGGCGAGGTAGAGCAGCAGCGCGGCCCCGAACAGCGAGATCGCCAGCCGGTAGGCCAGCACCGGGCCGGTGCGGATGACGATCTGGATCGCCACCATGACCGAGATCAGCTGGGCCACGTACATGACCGTCATCAGCTGCGAGATCACCAGCGTGGCGCCCATCAGCACCGTGGCCACGAAGATGGGGAAGGCGGTGTTGAAGATGTCCTGCGACAGGTAGCCGCCGAGGTAGATGGACAGGTGCTGGCGGAAGGCGCGGATCTTCAGTGTGGAGAACAGGTCGCGGAACATCTTCACCGGCAGCATCAGCGCCGCTTTCAGCGACACGCCGCCGTAGGTCTGCGACAGCACCGCCTGCTCTCGTGTGCCGTAGGGCCGCTCCCAGGTGGTGAGCACGACGATCAGCACCACGAGCGAGAAGATGCCGCCGAAGATGGCCGCCATCCAGAAGAAGGTGTCCGGCGAGTCCTTGCCGCCGAACTGGCTGATGAGCAGCGTGGGCAGGTAGGAGGCCAGGATGGCCGAGCTCTGCGCCACGATCATGCGCGCCCCGGCGAACTTGGCCTTGGCCTTGTAGTCCTTGGTCATCTCGGCGGCCAGCGTCTCCCAGGGGATGAGAAACATCGTGTAGAGCAGCTCGAAGAAGATGAAGGCCAGCAGGTAGTAGGTGAAGGTGTGGCCGGTGCGGAAGATCAGCGCGAAGCTGGGCAGCAGCGGCAGCGTGATCAGCAGGAAGACCTTGCGCCGCCCGATCTTGCGGCCCACCCAGGTGTGGCGCAGGTTGTCGGACACATAGCCGATCAGCGGGCAGGTGATGGCCTCGAGCAGCCGCGGCAGGCCGAGGATCAGGCCGGCCTCCACGGCGGACAGGCCGCAGAAGGTGGTGAAGAAATAGAACAGCCAGCCGGTGATGACGGCCTGGGCGCCAGCACCGAGCATGTCGCCGCTGCCCCAGCCCCAGTAGTTGATCCAGGTGGGTTCTTTGGCGGCGGGGTGGAGGTTCTTGGTGATCATTGCTTGCGCGCCTGGTGCGCTTGTCTCTGCTTCTGGTTGTGGCGTGAGGCCCAGCCGGGAATTCGCCCCGGCGGGCGACCTACTTTTTGTGTCGACAAAAAGTAGGCAAAAAACGACCCCTGCAAAACCGCCCACCCTATGGGTGGGTCCCCTGCGTGCCTTGCCGCTTGCAAGCGGCAAGTCCCTCGGCCGGCGTCGTGCAGCGCGCAGGCGCTGCCCTCGGTCCTGCCTCGGTGCGTCGCAACCCAGGGCCGCGCCCAACTCGCTTCGTTCGCTGCGCTCACTACGCTCAGACAAAGGGGCGCGAAGTCAGAGGTTGAAGCGCGCTTCGCGCGCGCCCTGGGTTGCTGCGCTTCTCGGCGGTTTTGAAGGGGAGACCCCGAACAGCCGAACAGCCAGAACGCCAATCGCGCAGGCCGGGCGTTTGAGGTATTTCGCCTTACCCCCTTGAGCGCCGCCGAGCAGCGGAAGGCCTTGAGGGCGCGTGCGCAGCACGCTTCAACCACTGACTTCGCGCGGTTGTCTGAGCGCAGCGTAGCGAAGCGAGTTCCGCGCGAGCCCTCAAGGCCTGAGCAGCGCAGGGAACCCGCAGCGAAGCGGAGGGCGGCGCGGCCGGGGGGAGCTTTTTGCCTACTTTTTGGCGGGACAAAAAGTAGGTCGCCCGCCGGGGCGAACTCCCGGCTGGGCCTTGCCACTGCACCAGCGCCACGCATGCTCATCTCGACGTCGTCAGATGAACCGCACCAGCAGCTCCCCCATGGCGAGCAACGCCATCGCCTGCCCAAACGGCATCGAGGTCAGCGGGATGTCCTTGTATTCCTGAAGCGTGTTGAACACCGGCGTGCCAAAGCTCACCTGCGTCAGCTCCCCCGCATCATTGATCTTGCTGCGCACTGCCAGCGCCGCCTTGAGGCCCACGGCTTCATAAGAGCGAGGCAGATAGCCCCGCCGCACCGCCTTCAGGATGCCGTAGGCGAACCCGGCCGAGGCGGCGGCTTCATCGTAGGAGCTGGGGTCGTCCAGCAGCGTGGGCCACAGGCCCGAGGGCGACTGGCAGGCGGCCAGCGCCTTGACCTGCGCCTCCAGCGTGGCGAGCAGGAACTGCCGGAAGGCATCGCCCTCGGGCAGGTTCAGCAGCTCGATGAACTCCGGAATGACGATGGTGACCCACGAGTTGCCGCGCGCCCACAGCGCGTTGGCGAAGTTGTGCCGGCCCTCGAACGTCCAGCCGTGGAACCACAGGCCCGTGTTGCGGTCGGCCAGGTACTTGATGTGCACCAGGAACTGGCGCTTGGCCTCTTCCACGTAGTGCGGGCGGTTCAGCAGCAGCCCGAACTTGGCCAGCGGCAGCACCGACATCATCAGCGTGTCGTCCCACAGCTGCTGGTGGTTCACGCTGTTGTAGACGATGTGCTGGAAGCCGCCTTCCTCGGTACGCGGCAGGTCGCGGTAGACCCACTCCGCCCAGCGGTCAAGGTAGGGCAGGTAGCGCCGCTCACCGGTGCGCTCGAACAGGTAGGCCAGGGTCAGGAAGGGGGCGACCGTGTTGATGTTGCGGCTGGGCATGCCCTCGGCAAAGCGGGCCTCGAACCAGCTCGTCATGAGGTCCCAGGCCTGCGGGTCACCCGTCAGCTCCCAGACCTTGTAGACGCCATACAGCCCCACGCCATGCGTCCATTCGAAGCCGTTCCAGCCCTTGGTGTCCAGCACGCGGCCGTCGTCCAGGCGCAGCAGGAACTGGCCGTCGGTGTCTTCGATGTGGACCAGGTTGTGGATCAGGCGGTCGACGGCGCCGCGGATGTCGTCACGGTCCGCACCGAGCCCGGCCGTGTGGTGGGCCAGCAGCGGGTGGATCTTGGAGGAGTCGACGGGCTTGAGGATTTGCTTGGGCATGGGTTTGTCTCGGGCGATGAGCGACGGCTGTCGAGGCAGGTCGCGTGGCGTCATCGTGGCAGGTTGCGGGGCTGGGCGACGGGCTCGAGCGACACGCCGCCTCGGGCGATGGCCAGCGGCACGAGGCGCGGCACTTCAAGTGCATTCGTCGCCTGTCCGTCGGTGGTGACGGCGAGTGTCAGCGTGTTCTCGCCGTTCGGGTTCAGGATGCCAGGAGGCAGCACGAAGACGCGTTGCGGGCCGATGTGGGCGATGAACTGGCCGAGGTTCCAGCCGTTGACGAAAATCAGCGCGCGGTTCTCCCGGTCGGAGCGCGGCCGGCTCGTGTCGCCAAAAGCCAGACCCAGTTGCACGTCATGGCCTGCGGGCATGTCCAGCTTGAAGGTCGTGCGCAACCAGTAGCTGCCAGGCGCGGGCGGCGCCGCGCCGGGGGCGGTCGCTTCCCAGCCCGGCTGGGGCTTGGCGGGGTCGATCGGCAGGTACCAGCCCTGGCGTTCGCCGTGCAGGCCGCCGTTGTTCATCGGGCCGCGCACCAGGTCGGCAATCGCCTCGCCGCCCTGGTTGCCCTGGATCTTCCAGGCGATCGGCAACGCATAGCGCTGGCCGCCGCGCGGCGAGATCGAGGCCGAGATCAGGCCGCGGGCTTCCTTGTGGGCGTCGTCGGCGAAGAGGTCCCAGTTGTGCGAGTTGTTGCGCACCACCACCGCCAGCACATGCTCGCCGGGCGGCAGGTCTTTCAGCAGGCGCTTGAAGGTGTCGGTGGTCTCGGGAAAGGGGCGGCCGGTGTCATGCTCTTGCTGGCCGAGGAACTGGCCGTCCAGCCAGACCTGGATCAGGCCTGCGCCGCCGCCGCCGAAGAAGAGCTCGAGCTGCAGCGGCTGGCGGTCGGTCGTGCTGAAACGACCGCGATACCAGACGTCGCCATGGTGGAAGCCGTAGTCGCTCATGGCCAGCACGGGCTGGCCCTTCTCGGGCGCGGTGTCGACGTTGGCGGCCGAGGCAGCGGCGTCGGCCTGGCGCCAGGCGCTGTCGTCGAACATCGGGTCGGCTTCGAGGGAGTCGTAGCGGCGCGTCCAGGCGAGTTGTGTCAGGTCGGGCAGCCGGACAGCATCCGGGCCGGGCAGCGGCTGACGTGCGGCGAGGCTGTTGAACAGAGGCTGCATGTCGATGCGGGTGCCGTTGAAGCGCACGGCATTGATGCCGGCCGGCGCCCAGACGCGCAGCTCGCTGGGGGCCGTCGTGTCGCCCACGAGGTCCAGCCTACCGAAGTGATTGACCGTGGCGCGGCGCAGCAGGGCCGGCCCCTTGACCAGCACGTCGCCCAGGCGCGAGAACTGCCAGCCGGTCTTTTCGTCCGCGATCAGCAGGACAAGCGGCGCACGGCCGCCACCGGTGATGCTGAGCTCGATCAGGCCTTGGTGGCGGTAGTTCAGGCGCAGGTCGCCGGTCTTGGCGTCGTAGGCGACGGCCACCTCGCCGGCCAGCAGGGTCACACGCGGTCGGGAGGCAAAGCGCAGCACGGTCTCGCCGTCGTCACCGGCGCGGCCGTAAAGCAGTGCCAGGTCCCGCTCGCCCTGCTGGAGGTGGGTCTGGATCTCGGAGGTGGCGTACACCAGGTGCTGGCGCTCCATGGCGTAGCTGGCCAGCAGCATCTTGGCGTCCTGGCCCGTGAGCGTCAGCGTGCCGGCTTGCGGGATTTGGTAGCTGCCGTCGCGCGTGCGCAGCTTGAAGCTGAAGGGCTCGGTGCCGTTGAGGTGGTTGTGCTGGGCCAGCAGCACATGCGTGCCCAGCGCGGGGTTGACGTTGTGATACAGCCTCACCTTGGAATTGCCCGGGTCCAGCACCTCGGCCTTTTCCATCTGCGCGAGCACCGGGGTGGCCGCCTGCACGAAACCGCCCATCTGCTTGAGCACCAGCGCCTTGTCGCGCATGACGCGGGCTTCGTTGATCGGGGCGCCGTAGTCGTAGCTGGTGTAGACGATGGGCCCCGGCTGCCAGCCCCAGCTGGTGCCGCCGTAGGCCATGTAGAGGGAATGGATGCTCAGCGCATTGATGAGGCTGCTGCCGTAGAACACGCGCTGGTAGCCGGGGCCCTGCCGCTTGGCCGTGCACTCGTAGGTGCCGTTGCTGCCCCAGTAGTCGAACCAGCCCGCGCCGATCTCGGCGACGAAGCCCGGCGTGTTGGGCGAGGCGAGCGCGCCCACCTTGGGGACGTTCTTGCCGTAGAGCCCCCAGTCGGGCGCGGGCGCGGGGTCGCCCGGCGTGCCGTCCACGCTGCAGACGCCGCCGGGGTAGCCGTCGAAGGCGTAGAGATCGGTCGGGCCGGGGTTGGCGAACGGTGCGGTGGAGTTGCGCGGCGTCCAGTCCGGCAGGCGGGAGGCGGCATTGTGGAAGAGCGGCACGGTAATGCCGTCGGCCCGCGCCTTCTTCGCCAGGTGTTCCATGTGGCGGATGTTCTTGGGGTTCACCGCGAACAGCTCGTTCTCGAGTTGGTACGCGATGACGCTGCCGCCGCCGTGGGTGATCTGGTGACGCGCCAGGATGGCGTTGATCTGCGTCATCCATTCGTCGGTGGCGGCCTGGTACTCGGCCGCGTCGGTGCGTGCCTCGGCGCGCTGGCGCAGCAGCCAGCCCGGGAAGCCGCCTGCGGTCAGCTCGGCATTGACGTAAGGCCCCATGCGGGCGATGACGTAGAGGCCTTCCTCCTCGGCCATCTGCAGGGCGCGCTCGATGTTGCGGATGCCCGTGAAGTCATAGTGCCCCGGCTTGGCGGAGTGGTAGCCCCAGCTGAAGTAGAACGACACGGCGTTCAGGCCCGAGGCCTTCATCTTCTGCAGCACGTCGCGCCACAGGCTGGGCGAGGGCAGGCGGAAGGGATGGAACTCGCCCGCGAAGATCATCTCGCGGCGGCCGTCGATGATCAGCGAGTGGCGATCCCAGGCCACGGTCTTCTGCCGGCCCTGCGGTGCGGTGGCGCGGTCGAGCTGCGCGGTCGCCTCGCGGATGACCGTGACATGGCGCACCGTGCCCGACACGCCGCCGAGTTCGCGCCGCGGGCTCCAGGTTTGCAGGCCGTCGAAACTGTCGGAGGCCCAATAGCGCTTGGTGGTGTAGTCGTCGAAGTAGATGCGCCAGCCGGGCTTGCCGTCGGGCCCCTGGATGGGCACCAGCGCCTGGCCTTCGGAGGGCCCGCCCCAGCCGGCCCAGTCGCCGGTGCGGTCCAGCGTCCAGGGGCCGTGCAGCGAGGGTGCCGTCGCGCGTTCGATGAACTTCGTCGTCTCGTTCTTCACGAAAGCCACGTAGCGGCCCTCGTGCTGGATGACGAAGGTGTCGATGAAGTTCTTCTCCAGCCCCTGCATCGGCTCGGGTGCGGCGAAGCGGCTGAGCGAGGCATCCAGCGCCTTCATGGCGTAGGCCGCGAACGGCCCCTGGGTGCCGCTGCGGGACAGGCTCAAGACCAGGTGCAGGCTGCCGTCGCGGTCGCGAAACCATTCCGGCGCCCAGACATTGGTCACGCCCGGCAGCGCCACCGGCACGTCGGCAACGGGCGTCCAGGTCTTGAGATCGGCTGAGCGCGCGATGCCGAAGCTGTTGCCCGTCCAGCCGGTGGTGTAGGCCACGTAGTACTGGCCGTTGGCGGCCCGCAGGATGGAGGGGTCGCGCAGCAGCCCGCGTGGCGGCTGGTAGACCTCGGAGCCGAGTGAGGTGAACGTGAGCCCGTCGTCGGAGGTGAAGAGGCTGAGGCGGTCCTGCGAGGTGGCCATGAAGGCCGACATCAGGAAGGTGGTCTCGCCGCGCGGTGCCGCTGCCACAGGTAGAGCGGGCGTGCTCACGGCCGTGGGGGGGAGCTGGCCAGGCAGGTCCTGGGCCGCCAGTGCCGCACACCACAGCAGCAGCGCCACCGACGAGATCAGCCGGAGGGCAGGGCGGGGCAGCGAGTCGAGCAGGGCGGGCATGAGCAGACCGGGAGTGCGGAAGCCGCGGTCAGTGTCCACCGGTTGAGGACGCGGAAAAAATCATGCGCTTGCGAGAAATCGGCCAACCCTGCGGAGCCGGCGAAAATGGCGGCCTATGTTCAGTTTCTTCAAGAAGGCGCCCCCGCCGCCCGCGCCTGCCGCCGAGGCACCTGCCCTCCTGCCTGAGGGCTGGGTCACCAAGCCGGCCAGCAAGCCGGCGCCCGAGCCCACCGCAGCGCCGTCCGTCGTGGCTGAGGTGGCGCCGGTGGCGGTGCCTGCCGCCGCGCCCGCCACCGCGCCGGTCATTGCGCCGGTCATTGCGCCTCCCCCCGCGCCCGTCGCGGCGCCCGTGCCCGTGCCGCCGCCCGTGTTGCCACCGCCGGCCGTGCCCAAGGCATCGCCTGCGCCCGTTGTGGCACCGCCGCCCCCGGTGCCGACGCCAGTCGCCGCGCCTGCGCCTGGGCCCCGCCAGAGCTGGATGGAGCGGCTGCGTGCGGGCCTGCGCAAGACGGGCGGCAGTATTGCCAGCGTCTTCTCGGCCACCAAGATCGATGACCAGCTCTACGAGGAGCTGGAAGAAGCGCTGCTGCTGGCCGACGCCGGCGTGAAGGCGACGCAGTTTCTGCTCGACGACCTCAAGCGCCGGGTCAAGGAAGCGCGCACCACCGACCCGCAGGCGGTGCGCGGCATGCTGATCGACGCACTGGCCGAGCTGCTGTCACCGCTGGAGAAGGGGCTGGAGGTGGGCCGCTTCACGCCGACCGTGATGATGGTGGTGGGCGTCAACGGCGCCGGCAAGACCACCAGCATCGGCAAGCTCACCCGCCATCTGGCAGATGCCGACCAGCGCGTGCTGCTGGCGGCGGCCGACACGTTCCGGGCCGCCGCGCGCGAGCAGCTCGGCGTCTGGGCCGACCGGGCGCAGGTGGAAATCATCAGCCAGGAAGGCGGCGACCCGGCGGCGGTGTCCTTCGACGCCGTCAACGCCGGTCGCGCCCGCGGCGCGGATGTCGTCATCGCCGACACCGCCGGCCGCCTGCCCACGCAGCTTCACCTGATGGAGGAGCTCAAGAAGATCAAGCGCGTCATCACCAAGGCCCAGGAGGGCGCGCCGCACGAGGTGCTGCTGGTGGTGGACGGCAACACCGGCCAGAACGCGCTGAACCAGGTCAAGGCCTTTGACGAGGCGCTGGGCTTGACCGGGCTGATCGTGACCAAGCTCGACGGCACGGCCAAGGGCGGCGTGCTGGCCGCCATTGCCCGTGAGCGCCCGGTGCCGGTGTATTTCGTCGGCGTGGGCGAAAAGCTCGAGGACCTCGAAACCTTCAGCGCCCGGGAATTCGCCCGCGCCTTGCTGGAGTAGGCCGCCCCGCGGGCCTGTGCGAGGCCCGCGTCAGTGCGGGGCGTTCGGGGTGTGCGGCGTGTCGGCGTAATACCCTTGGGTGCGCACCTTCGGAAAGACCAACTGGCGCAGTCGCTCGGGCGTCTCGTTCTGCCAGTCGCGCACCCAGACCGTGATGGGCATCTCGGTGGCTTCCAGCACGCGCAGCAGCCGCTCGCGCTTGCGCGTGTGGCGCGTGTTGTCCTCGGCCACCGGCATCAGCACCACCGCCCGCACGAAGCCGTGCTCGTCGCAGAGGGCGAAGTCAGCGGTCAGCAGGCCGGTGCGCGACAGCCACTCCCGGTAGGAGTACTGCTTGGGCACCTTCACCAGCTTGTGCAGCGGCACATGGGCCAGCAGAAAGCCCTTGGGATGCTCGTGCGTCAGCGCCAGGCTCAGTGCCTTGTAGGCGTGGCGCTCCGCGCTCACCAGCACCCGCGCCGCCGTGGGCGGCCAGTGCATCACGGTGTCGGCCGCATCCTTGCGGCGGGCCGGACGCGGCCCGGTCAGGCTGTTGAGCCAGGCGCCCACGGCGCGGGGGAGGTGCAGGTTCAGCATGCCGTGCACGCTACCGGCCAGCCCTGATCTTGACCATGCCGCCATGTCCCTCGAACCTGGGGCCAAGTGTGTGTGCTTGTGTCGGCCTTGGCGCCAACCCTTAAGGGATCACCTGGGCACAACCCCGACCGGGACTTTTCGCAGGCGGGCTCTGGCGTGTCTATGCTGCGGGCCTCTCATCCGATCGAGGCTCCCATGTCCTTCCATCTGTCCAAGTCGCACCTCCTGCTCCCGCTGACTCTGGCGCTGGCCGCCGCGCTGCCGACGGCAGCATTTGCCGCAGAGGCCCGCAAGGCGACCCTCACCGTCGGCGACACACCGCTGATCCCGCGTGCGGCGCTGTTCGGCAACCCGGTCAAGTCGGGCGCCCAGCTGAGCCCGGACGGCCGCTGGCTGTCGTGGATGGCGCCGGTCAACGGTGTCATGAATGTCTGGGTCGCGCCGGCCGACAAGCCCGATGCGGCCAAGGCCGTCACCGATGCCAAGGACCGCCCGATTCCCACGCATTTCTGGTCGGGCAACAGCGAGCAGGTGCTGTTCGTGAAGGACAACGCCGGCGACGAGAACTTCCGCCTGTACGGCGTGGACGTCAAGACCGGCACCCAGCGCGACTACACGCCCTTCGACAAAGTGCGCGTGCGCATCCTGGGCGTCTCGCGCAAGCGTGTGGATGAAGTGCTGGTGGGCGTCAACAACCGCGACCCGCGCTGGCATGACGTGCACTTGCTGAACCTGAAGACCGGCGAGTTGAAGCTGGTGATGAAGGGCGACGGCTTTGCCGGCTTCCAGACCGACGAGGACCTGCAGGTGCGCCTGGGCTCGCGCCCGAATGCGGCCGGCGGCATCGACTACTTCCAGGTCAAGGACGGCACGGTGGCCGACAAGCCCTTCCTGAGCACCAACCTGGAAGACAGCGCCACCGGCCCGCTGGGCTACACCGCCGACGGCAAGACGCTGTATTGGATGGACTCGCGCGACCGTGACACCACGGCGGTCTTCGCCGAGGACACCGCCACCGGCGAGCGCAAGCTGATCGCCCAGGACGCCCGCGCCGACCTCGGCACCACGTTGCGCAACACGGTCACCGGCGAAGTGCAGGCCTATGCCGTGGACTACCTGACCACCGAGTGGCACTTCATCGACAAGTCCCTGAAGGCCGATTTCGACTGGCTGCAGAAGCAACTGGGCCAGGGCGAGGTCTACGTCACCAGCCGCACGCTGGCGGATGACAAGTGGATCGTCGGCATCGACCCCGTCTCCAAGGTGGCGGCCACCTATCTGTATGACCGCAAGGCCAGGAAGCTGTCGCCGCTGTATGTGGCCCGCCCGGAACTGCAGGGCGCGCCGCTGGTGCCCATGCATCCGGTGGAGATCAAGTCGCGTGACGGCCTGACGCTGCCCAGCTATCTCACCCTGCCGCGCGGTGCCGACAAGAACGGCGACGGCAAGCCGGAGCAGGCCGTGCCCCTGGTGCTGCTGGTGCACGGCGGCCCCTGGGCGCGCGATGGCCATGGCTACAACGGCACGCACCAATGGCTGGCCAACCGCGGCTACGCGGTGCTGTCGGTCAACTTCCGCGCCTCCACCGGCTTCGGCAAGAAGTTCCTGAACGCCGGCAACAAGCAGTGGGGCCTGGCCATGCACGACGACCTGATCGACGCCGTGAACTGGGCGGTCAAGCAAGGCGTCACGAGTGCCGACAAGGTGGCCATCATGGGCGGCAGCTATGGTGGCTATGCGGCACTGGCCGGTCTGGCGTTCACGCCGACCACCTTCGCCTGCGCGGTCGACATCGTCGGCCCGTCCAACCTGGAGACGCTGCTCGGCACCATCCCGCCCTACTGGGAGGCCGGCAAGAAGCAGATGTACAGCCGCATGGGCGACCCGACGACCGATGAGGGCAAGGCCGTCCTGCGGGCCGCCTCGCCGCTGTACAAGGCGGACCAGATCGTGCGGCCGCTGCTGATCGGTCAGGGTGCGAACGATCCGCGCGTCAAGCAGGCGGAGAGTGACCAGATCGTGCAGGCCATGCAGGCCAAGAGCATCCCGGTCACCTATGTGCTGTACCCGGACGAGGGCCATGGCTTTGCCAAGCCCAACAACCGCATCGGCTTCAATGCCATCGCCGAGAGCTTCCTGGGTCACTGCCTGGGTGGCCGCGTCGAGCCCCTGGGCGAGACGGTGCGGCAGTCCACCGCGCAGATCGTGCATGGCGCCGACTTCCTGCCGGGCCTGAAGGCGGCTGCCGAGAAGAAGTAAGCCGTCCGGACCTGAAAAACGAAAAGGCCCCGCGGGGCCTTTTCTCATGGGTGCGTCGTGAGGTCAGCCGCCCAGGCCTTTCATGCCGCCCATGCGCTTCATCATCTTCATGAGGCCGCCACCCTTCATCTTCTTCATCATGCCCTGCATCTGGTCGAACTGATTGAGCAGGCGGTTCACGTCCTGGATCTGCACGCCCGCGCCGGCGGCGATGCGGCGCTTGCGACTGGCCTTGCTCTTGCCGTCCATCAGCAGCGTGGGTTGGGCGCGCTCCTTGGCGGTCATGGCGCGCAGGATGCCTTCCATGCGCTTCATGTCGCGCTCGGCGCGGTCCATGTCGGCCTGGCCGGGCTGCTTGCCGCCCATCATGTTCTGCGGCAGCTTTTCCATCAGGCCGCCCAGGCCGCCCATCTTCTTCATCTGGGCGATCTGCTGCAGGAAGTCGTTCAGATCGAACCCGCTGCCGCTCTTGAGCTTTTCGGCCATGGCCTGGGCCGAAGCCAGGTCCACGCTCTGCGTGACCTGCTCCACCAGGGCCACGATGTCGCCCATGCCCAGCACGCGGCCGGCATGGCGGTCGGCGTCGAACACCTCCAGCCCGTCGATCTTCTCGGACACGCCGGCGAACTTGATCGGCGCGCCGGTGATCTGGCGCACCGACAGCGCCGCGCCCCCGCGTGAGTCGCCGTCGAGCTTGGTCAGGATGACACGGGTCAGCGGCAGCGCTTCCTT